>CAIXIX010000102.1 GCA_903919615.1 uncultured Chthonomonas sp. | reverse complement strand
CGTTGCGACATCGTTGGTGTTTAGCGGTGCGAGGTCGAAGATACAGGTGATCTTGACGCGTCTCTTCGCTGCAGAAGCTAGCAGATCTAAAGGTATGTCCGCATTGCTGAACACGTAGGTTAACAGCAAACACTCCTGTTCTGCACCGTCGATTAGCTGGGCAATCACCGCCGAAGTATCACGCGCGGGTCCGCCTTCCCCCATATCCGGTCCGGACAGCACCAGTCTGGCGGGCTTGTTGGCCGCTCTCTCCCTACGTAAGGAAAGTGCGGCTCCAACTGCCAGGGCAATACCCATAAGATCACCGACTGTCGCTCTTTCTAGCTGGTGCATAAGGGTGCGATCTGCCGCAGATCCGGCCGAGAGCGCCGTCTCCTGCAGTTGGCGACTATCAGGTCCCAGGACACTGTCAAGATCTATCCGGGTGACCGTCTCCAGGAGAGCATCGTTCATCTGCTCCAGTATCTGCAGAATGGCGTTGGCGTTCTTCATCCTCAGTTGGCCGCGAAGAAGGCGCTGCCCGCTGCCTCCAGGGTCTCGATCAGGAACGCTCTGTCCAGAAATCTATTGGCACGTTCGCAAGAGGTCTCGGCCACAAAGGAGCAGGAGTGGCAGGCAGCGCCATGCAACTTGGAGCCGTCTTCCACGGCATAGAATGCGCAGATCGGGTCGGACGAACAGATCCGGGCACGCTCCAGCGCTGAACGCAGGATCGGCTGGAAGCGATGCGGCTTGCCAAGCGCAACCAGTCCGCCCAGGGTTCCCTCAGAGTCGGGGCTTGCCGTGTAGATCAGCAAGCCGGACATCGGCGAACCATTGGCTCCAGTCGCCGAGTAGATCCGCTCCCGAATACTGGTGCTGGAGTATCCGCAAGAGATGGCGAGTTCACGCATTAGAGCGTGCGCCAGGGTGTGCAGCAGGATGTACCGGGCATCGGCGGCCTCTATCTTCATCCAGGGGCGCTCCTGCTTGAAGGCAGCCAGCGCTTTGCCGAACTCTGCCATCCTGCGCATGACGGGTGCGGAGTTCTCCCACGCATTAAGGACATCTTCTCGCAGCTTAACAAAGATGCCTTCGCCCCGGTTCTCTGCGCCAGGCACCCAAGTGATCGGCGGAACCATCAACGGGGCCAGCCGTTCCGGGTCGACGGTATCGTAGTCGCACAGGTCACCCGCAGATTCGATGCGAGTGAAGCCTACCAGGGCCATAAACTCGGTCAATCGATCCACAAGCACGATGCGTTCAATGGTCGCCGCGAGGTTGTCCGGCAGGTCGGTCTGAATCGTTGCAGATAGACGTGCCGATTGGATAGGAGCGGTGGCGGATGCCAGCAGGTGGTACTCCTGCGCCCGCAGCTCAGAGACCTTCTCACTGTCTCCGGTCTCCTTTGCGTTCTCGATCGCCTGCCAAAGCTCCGCAGCCGTGTAGCCCTTTAGCTCGGGGATGTTGCCGTACTTTAGAACCCCGGCCGCGTCCGCCTCGGATTCGAGGCTCTCAAATCGGTCCCAGTACTGCTTTACCAGCGTAACAAGGTCGGTGATCTCCATCTTTTCCGGCAGCGACAGCACCGATACCGTCATAGGGAAGTAGAGGTTGGATGCTGCCAGCAGCACGGCCTGTACATCCTCTGCGCACTCTTCCGTGGTGCCCAGGTGCGGATGCTGGCCGGGGCAACCCGCGATGCAAAGATCCGCCTTCGGGCCGAAGGCGTCTGCCAATGGCCGCAGCGCCTTGCAGCCCTCGCTCAGGCAGATCACTCGTACCTCCGATGCCTCGCCGGAGACACCTTCGTCCGACAGAATCATATTGGGATGCGGGCAAGGATTACCCCGGTGACAGAAAGACACCCATGGGAAATCGCTAACATGCCCCTTCTTGCAGGCTACCAGGAAGCGGGCGGCAACAGCGCCGGGAAGGTTGCTCCTGGCTGCAACACCGGCTCTCGTACAGCCACGGTGCACAAACCGGATCTTATCCACCTGGAAGGGCGGATACTCAATTGTAAACACGCCGCTATCCACTGTGCCCAGCGTATTGCAAGCAGGGCATCGAAGCCAGCGCGGAAACACGGAGACCGGCACTCCGTTTCTGTCCCATAACCGCATCTCGGGCTGGTCCGATGACTTATCCGGGCACATTCGGATCTTGGTTGCCGTTGGCACCTTGGATCGAACCGCCATCAGCAACCTCGGCTCCACTATCTCCTTGCAGGCCTCATTCGGCCATGCGTTAAGCCCCTGGATCACGACAGAGAGATGCGGCAGATCCACCAGCGCTCCCACGCCAAACATCGTGATGAGCTGGCTCTTGCGGATGTCACCGACCACCTCTTTCATTCGTTCTCCTCCGCTCCGCTCTCCTCGCCCTCAAAGGAGTCAAGCAGCACAAGGTGGGAGGACTGTTCCACCCCTCGCAAGGAGTTCAAACAGGTAAACAGCTTCCACGCACCATTTCCCGCAGGGCAGAGCAACGGCACACGGTTAGCCTCCGGCTTCCTGTAGTTAAGCGCTGCAGCCTGGGCCTGCAGCTCATGCGCTCTGCGTATCCAACGGTCTACCCGCTTCTGTGCGCCATCTGAGGCGTGGTTCGTCTCACTGGCATCGGCTGCGCACCGTTCGGCACGTGCGCGGATAACGCCACGAGCCTCATCCAGCACAGTGGCTCGGCTGGGGGCCGATTGCGCACCGCGATCGGGGTTGAGATCGGTATCCTGCAGGCGAGCCAGCGAGACGAGTACCGCCGACAGTCCTCGATCCACAGCGCCAGCCGAGAAGGGAGTTACGCTCGGGTTTTCCACATGCATGTGGTAGGCCGAATGGTAGCCTCTAAACGATTCGTAGTGCGATACGTCCCTCGGGCGCGAATAGTTGAACACGGTGAAGACGATGCCGGGGCTATCGCGCCCGACGCGGCTGGTGGCCTGTATATACTCGGAGGTCGACTTTGGCTGGCCGGTAACCACCATCAGGCCCAACCGGGGCACATCGACGCCGACCGAGATCATGTTGGTGGCAATCAGAACGTCGATCGGCCACACGCCCATCTTCCTGCGGGCTTCATAATCGTCCGGGCACTTCGCCTCCAACCGGGTGAGAATCTGGGGGATATCTGCCGCACGCCTGCGCGATGTCAACTCCTCTACAGAGATTCCCTTGCGCGGCTCCAGCCCTCTCACCTCCATCGATCTGCATCGGTTCTTTACGTCGTCCTCCAGCAGGCGGCGCATGGAGCCAAGTTCGCGCAGCGAGGCGAAGTACCCGACCAGAGTCATAAGCTGGTCTGCTTTGTCAGGGTAGAGTTTTGCGAGCGTCTGTGCTGCGCAGAGCGCCGCAATATAGACGCGGATCTGCGTCGTCTTAAGCCTCCGGCCATAGGCGCACACTCCCACGTAGCGCAGCCCCGGTGCCTGTTCCGATACAGCATCCTCTCGGGCAAAGAAGGTGTCGTCCGAGTTGATGGCACGCGGCGGGAACACCTTCAGTCGCCGGGCAAACAGCTTCTCCACCTGGATGTGCGCCCGCTTGATGGTGGCGGTCGAAAGGATCAGCTTCGGACGAACGGTCTTGCCTGCCACCTCCCATGAGCACAACTGGTCAACCGCCGTCTCGTACAAACCGACCAGAGATCCCAACGGTCCGGAGATAAGATGCAGTTCGTCCTGGATAATTAGGTCGGGGGGCCTCAGCGGGTCGACGTCTCTGACTTCGGCTTTCGGGTAACCGTTCCGCGCCACATGCGCGTCTTCCGGATGATCCGAATCGGGGCACAGGTAGCCATGGCGAGGGCACTTGCGTGTTACGCGACCGAAGAGCAGTGCGGTCTCGCCGTTCCAGGGCATCTGGGCGAACTTGTCGACTGTGGAGATAACCAGCGATGGCAGCAGGCGATAGACCTCCTCGTCCACCACAACAATCGGGATGCCCTCGCCTTTGGCGTTGCGTTTGCTGAAATTGCAGCGCCCCATGGGGTCGCCACAGTAGAACAGGATGCGTTCCCGGATGCGATCCGCCTCCACATCACGCCCCAGCGCGATCTCGGAGCCGCACCAGGGGCACGTTGTGATCTGCTTGAGCGTTCCTCGGCCACCGGCTCCCCGGCCGGTTCGTTCGGCGTTTAGCAGTTCCACCGCCTGCTGCACTGTATTGGGGGTGCTGGCCATGCCGACCCACAGCCCGATGCGAAAGGGCGTGTGGCCCCAACGCTTCGGCTCTTTGCGGCGCTCCACCTCACATGCGCAGATCAGCGTGGTGGCACGCTGAAACTGTTGCAAGGTCAGCAGGCGCAAGGTGTAGCGCATCAGAACTGCCACACCGTTCTCGCCATCTCGTCCCTCGATATTTCCTTGCAGGCGGCGCAGCGCCAGCGTATAGGCCGTGAGGCCAAGGTAGGCCTCCGTCTTACCGCCTCCTGTAGAGAACCAGAGCAACTCCGCAGTGGGACCCGATGTAACGCTGCCGCTTTCGCAGCGCTCGGGATGATCCAGCTTCGTGAGCGATGGCAGCGATATCAGAATGAATGCAAGCTGAAACAGACGCCAGCCCGG
>CAIXIX010000101.1 GCA_903919615.1 uncultured Chthonomonas sp. | reverse complement strand
TCCAGAATCGGTAGGGCAGGATTCGTCCGCCGACAGAAGGCTGAAGATAGAAACCAATTAAAGGAATGCGCTTAGCGACTTCCGCGCAGTGTGAAACGAGCTCTGCCTCGCTCGCATTCCGCATCGCGCCGAGGCTCAGCAGCACGGCATCGTACCCGAGTTCTGCAGCAATCTCCGCCTCGGCACAGGCTTGCTGCGTGCCACCGCAGGCGCCGGCAATCTTAACGAGCGGCGTTTCTCGGATCTCATCAAGTCGGTTCAGTTCCTCTTCCGCCAGTTCGAGGATGGGCCGAAACAGATCTATCCCGGGATTCCGGATCGCGAACTGGGTGGTATGTACGCCAATAGCGATTCCACCCGCGCCCGCGGCGCTATAGTAGCGCCAGAGTGCGCGCTGTCGTTGCACATCCAGTTTGCGTTGTGCGGTAAGCGCGAGTGGGCTGGCAGGAATAACCAATCCCGCGTGCAGCGTCGCCTGTAGCTCAGCCAGGCGCTTAGAACTTGCCATCGGTTGTCTCAAAATGAGTTGGTTTATTCAAGGTCGTGCCACCGCGAGACACCCAGTCTGCCGTAAGCTCCATGACGCGGTCAATGGTAACCGTTGGGTATCCGAAGAGCTTTTGCGCCTTTTGGGTGCAGCTGAGTAAGGCGATGCCGCGCTCCTCTCCGTGGTAAGTAACTGGCTTACCGAAGATCGACGCAAATCGGATTGCGACTTGCTTCACACTAAGCAGCTCAGGTCCCGTGATATTGATGATATTTGGCGTAGTGCTTGCATGCTCAAAGGCCTGCAGCGATTGTGCGTTCGCATCGCCCTGCCAGATCGCCATCATATTTCCCATATTGAGGTCTACAGGCTCGCCGCGAAACACCTTGAGAGCGGTATCCAGCAGCACTCCATAGCGCATCTCGACGGCATAGCTTAGTCGAATAATCGAGACCGGGTTATTGTGCATCGCCGCATAGTGCTCAAACACTCTCTCTCGCCCCAGGCAGCTCATCGCATATTCACCTACCGGACCGGGGTCATCGGTCTCCAGAGACCCTCCGCTCGTTACGGGCGCCAATGGGTAGACATTGCCCGTGGAGAAGGCAACAAATCGTGAGCCGGCATAGCGCCTGCACACCATCGCGGGCAGGTCGACGTTCATTGCCCAGGTAAGAGCCGCATTGTTTGAGGCGCCAAACTTCATGCCGGCCATAAAGACGATATTCTCGGCTTCCGGAAGCTCTTTCAAGCTGCCGGGATCCAGCAGGTCGCAGGAGATAGTCTCAACTCCGGCCTGCTCCAGGTCGTGCCGGAGTTTGCCTTGCGTGAATCTTGAAACCGCGATCACGCGGCGCGAGCTTCCGGCTTGGACCGAAGCGCGTTTCGCCATGCGTGCCAGGGTCGGCCCCATCTTCCCGCCAGCCCCCAGCACAACGATGTCGCCCAGGAGTTTGCTCATCGTAGCGATGACGCCAGGCGTTGGATCGCTAAGGAGTTCTTCCAGCTCCGCCACGTCTGCTATGCGCGATGGAATATGTGTCACATTGTCTCTCCCGTTAAATCTGCGTTTCAGTTCGACTTTTGATGCACCTTAACCTTTTTAAAATTGGTTGCAGGACATTTGCACACAGCCACAGAACTGCCAATCGTTATTTCGGTTTAATTGTAATTATTGTGGCCGCTAGCGGTCACCATCTCCCAGTGATTAGCCCAAGGGGGAATATCATGCGCGCGTTCGTTCTCACGGGCCTCATTGTCACCGTTATTTTTACTGCGTGCGGCTGTGGGGGAGGGGGCAATGGAACCCCAAGCGTAACGCCGGTCGCTACAGATAGAAAGGGCAGCGCCACTTTCAGGGTAACGTGGCCCAATCGTTCCCGCCTGATCCCCGCAGCTTCTAACAGTATCTCGGTTGTGATTAAACTGGGCACGACAGTCGTCGCGCAGACCCTCTTGCCTCGGCCAGCTTCGGGCGGAACTTCGTCTGCCAGCTTCGCAACCTTGCCAATCGGCACGCTTAGCGCGACTGCATCCGCATACCCCAATACGGACGGTTCGGGTACGGCACAGGCATCCGCAACTTCGCCCCTCGTAATACAAGCAGGTCAGAACACAAGTATCGGCCTCACGATGAACAGCACGATCGACCATCTTACTTTGTCGCCGAGCCCAGCCGTTGCCATTGTGGGCACGCCTTTGCTGATGTCCGTAACGGCATACGACGTGAACGGTAATGTCGTTTTGCTTTCATCGCCGAAGCTTCAGTGGGCATCCTCCAGTACCAATATTGCGACTGTCAGCAGCATTGGAGTCGTCTCGGGCCTCGTCGCTGGCACCTCGACCATCTCGGTTACCGATACGGAGTCTGGTAAGACTGCATCACAATTGATCTCCGCGAGAGTGATCTCCCCTATCACTTTCGGATCACCCACTCTCTACAGTGTGACCAACATCCCTCAGGAAATTATGATCGGGGATATGGACGGCGACGGCAAAATGGACATTGTCGTCGGCACACAGTCTGACCTCGAAATTCTCTACGGGAAGGGCGACGGTTCGTTCGAACCTGCTAAGGTTATACTCACGTGGACCGGTGGGATTTCACCCTGGTCGCTGGCTGATATGAACGGCGACGGCACTCCCGATATCACGTGTACTGTGTCAAACCAGGTGGTCATTGTCCCAAATCTCTGTGGACGCAGTTTTGGCTCCCCAACGGCAATTCCGATAGCAAATCAGATCAGCGGGTTTGTGGTCGCCAGGTTTACTGGAGGCACACTGCCCGACTTTTCGGTGGTTTCGCATGTGCCCTACGCTTACGGAGCAACCATCCTTACATTCAAGAATAATGGCGGGCTCAATTTTACACAGATATCGTCATTTGGCGTTGGCGACATCGTTATATGGCTAGACACCGCAGATCTGAATGGCGACGGCAAGCCGGACCTGATGGTATCGGCGATTACTGATATTGTTGGCACCAGTGGAGCAGCTCTCTTTTACAACGATGGGACCGGACATTTTGTAGCAGGACCGTACATTAATACGACTACATCAAACGTTCTTCAAATCACTGCCGGCGATTTATTGGGCAATGGCAGGCAGGATCTCGTCGTTGCCAACGATACCTCACAGAACATTTCTGTAGTTATGAACACTGGCGGAAATACATATGGCACGCCGGCAATTTATGGCCTGGAGAACCCCGACCATATACGAATTGCAGATATGGATGGGGACGGCAAACCCGATCTAGTCATTGGGGATCGAGATCCAACGTATTTCACAGTTCTACGCAACGTTAATGGCGTGTTTCCGAATCAGCTGCAGTTTCAAACAGGAGGATCGAATTTCGGAGGGTTTGCAGTCGGTGACCTTAATGGCGATGGCAAGCCGGATGTCGTAGTAGCAATGCAGTTTTCGGGCCAGGTGTCAGTTGTCTTGAATACGACACCCTGGTAGCCTGCAGTCAACGCATTTACCAGAAATGGTCAGCCCAAGGGGGACACTATGCGCGCTTTTGTTTGCCTAATCGCGACGATACTGGTCGGCGCTTTAGCCGGCTGCGGCGGCGGCGGCAGTTCTTCGCAGCCGATCTCCGTTCGGGTGTTACCTCCGTTTGCTTCCGTAGCGCTCAATGGCACTCAGCAGATTGGCGCAGCAGTAGCCAACACAACCAATCAGGGAGTAACGTGGAGCGTCCTGGAAGGCGCAGTCGGTGGCACGGTATCAGCGAGTGGCCTCTATACAGCGCCACTAAACAGCTCCGGTGTATTTCATGTTGAGGTGCTGAGCAAGGCAGACCCAAAGCAGGGCGCGATCTCCACTGTGACAGTACATCTCTCCATTTCCGCATCGCCCACAACCGCCAGTCTTACGGTGTCTCAGACCCAGGCATTTACGGCACATATTATTGGAACCAACAACACTGCTGTTACCTGGAGTGTGATGGAGAGCAATGGGGGCAGCATCTCATCCGCTGGTATCTATCAGGCGCCTGCTAACGCCACCGGCACTTTCCACATCGTTGCAACGAGCGCTGCAGACTCAACCCAGACGGCGCAATGTGCAGTCACCGTTGTGGCTGGAAGCGGTTCCATCACTATACAGTGATCTAGAACGATCTGAAACCTAACCAATAATTAGATTGTATTTCGGCAGTGACCAGGCGGTGGGTCACTGCCGTTTCATTTCGTCTGCATTATTCGAGTATCATTTGCGAAACAACTGAATTTTAAAGCTGGTCAATGAAATGAATTTACTTCCCTTTCTCGGCATCGTTTGCATTGCTTTGTCCGCGCCTCAATCGGTACCTGATACTCCGAGAATTCCCACGCTAGACAGGCTTGAACAAGGCTATCTGCAACGCCTGCATTCGGATGTCGAGGCCCTTGGCAAGCAGAGCCGTTCCGAGGAGCATTTGCCCTCGCTATTCGACTACCGCTGCATCCTGCATTGCCACTGCTATCAGTCTCATGATAGCCGTGGCACGATAGAAGAGATCTCTACCGCAGCGAAATCTGTGGGTATAGATTGCATCTTTATGTCCGACCATCCTCGAACTGACCGCGATGTGGTTACACGTGGTCCCCACGGTGAGGTGAACGGCGTTCTGTTTGTGCCCGGAAGCGAGACAAACGGCTTTCTTGTCTATCCCGGCGACTACAAACTTCCCGATCTTTCCGTTTCTGAACAATCACTTTGCGACGAAGTGGCGAGGTCCTCGGGCATGATCTTTGTCTGCCATCCTGAGGAGCACAAGGATTGGGGATTGAAGAACATCACCGGCATGGAGGTCTACAACACGCATGCCGATTTCAATGACGAGAAGGCGCTTCTCAAGACTTTGCAGCCTTCTGGCGCCGCAGGATATGCGCGCTTGCTGAAGGTCCTGGACAATATGAAGGCCTATCCACGCGAAGCGTTAAGCGCAATCTTCGATGCTCCTCGTGAGAATCTTGCCCACTACGATGCGCTGTGCAAGAGCCATGTGATTGCGGCTATCGCAGGCAACGATTCGCACCAGAATACGGGCTTTGTCGTCACTGGCACTGCTGATGGAAAATACAGGCTGACCGATTCTCTGGGCGAGGAGATTACCGTTCTAGACCCAGCGAAGACGCCGCTCATCGCACTGCTATTCGGCCCAAGTGTGCCAGATAGGGTCCTCTTCAAACGGCAGTTAGATCCTTACGCGATTAGCCTGGGTTATGTGAATACACATGTGCTTGCATCGGAACGCACTGAATCTGCGCTGCGCAAATCTCTGGCAGAATGCAGAACCTATGTCGCCTTCGACTGGATCGCAGATGCTCGCGGAACGACCTTTACATATAGGTCCGCCGGGACTGGTGAGGCTTCCACGATCGGAGATACTTGCAGCCTTTCGGCGGGAGCAATACTTCGATTTCATAGCCCGCTGCCAGCAGTGTCCCGCTTGATGAAAGATGGAGCCGTCGTATCTGAGACTACAGGCAATACGCTGGAGTTTGCCGTGCGCGAGCCTGGAGTTTATCGTGTGGAATCGCTGCTGAAGGTTGGGGGAGAGCTTCGCGGGTGGATTTATACTGGCGCGATACGCGTGGAGAAGTGATGGTATCTATTGTTTTGGGGTCGATGTGATTACGCTTCGTTGGCATGTTTTCGAGCGTGAAACCTCGCTTTAGTGGCCAGCCCCTCATACCCCGCCTACGCATGTATCATATCTTCGGCTAGATCCGACCTTCGGTCCGGAGGCGCGCGCATTGGCCCCTCTCCCTGCGAGCTTGCGAGCAAATGTGGGGTGTTCTCTGGAGCGCCCGAAGAATGAGGGAAACAGGCATGGGATGAATTCGGGCGCGAGCAGTGTACCTGGGGTCGGGGCTAACTATGTATCATATCTCGGCCATGTTCCGGAGGCGCGCTACCCTGTCCCCTCCGTGTTCTCTGCCG
>CAIXIX010000100.1 GCA_903919615.1 uncultured Chthonomonas sp. | reverse complement strand
CAACGGTCACCCCAGAACGCATAAGAGCATATACAGCGTTCCGGATTGAGTCAGGATATCGTTCCATTGAATACTCCTTACTGAACCTACGTTTGAAGGAGTCTCAATTTTGTCACTGTCCCAAATCAGGGGTTCACTCCATGTGCTACGCGCCGAAGGATGCCATCAGCATACACACACAACAGTGGCAATCTTCGGGAAATTGGCATTCTTCGAGAACCGCTTGCGCCCTCCACAAACGACCGTCTCAGATCATTTGCGCAGTGAACCCGAAGCGGCATCCAGTATGGTGCGTTCGATGATGGCGGCATTCGGACGGTTATGTCTTCGTTGAGCTACGCTTTGAAATTAATATTGGGCCGCTATTAAAGTCCTAATCGACTTTACAGACGTTAAATACTTGACCGTAGCTTTGTGCTACGCGCCGAAGGACGCCAGGTGTATACACGCACGGCGTTGGCGTTCTTAACCGGTGCCAACATCATAGACATCATCCACTTCAAAGACATCAAAGACCTGATTCCATGTGCTACGTTTCCGCCTATCTCCGCCAATTCTTAATACGCAACATTTTGGCGGTCTTAGCAGACAGCACCGTTCGATGGCATCAGAATCGATCGGCTGCGGGGATCGTGCGACACCGATGCAGGGGATATTGGAGTACTCTTCTTCCTCGCGCCGGCGGCGCGCGGAAGAAGAGGAGGGACAAGGGGTGGGTGGTGGACGTTGTGCCGCAGTGCACGCACTTACGTACGCGCCTAAGTCCGCTTCGCGGAATCGCCCGTTCGGGCTTTGCTGGTTGCAATCGATGAAGGCGGACAGAGATTGGAAGGTATGGCCGCTTGCGCCCTCCACAAACGACCATCTCAGGTCGTTTGCGCAGTGAACCCGAAGCGGACTCCAGTAGGGTGCTTTCGATGATGGCGGCATTCGGACGGTTATGCCTCCGTTGGACTACACTTTGAAATCGATATTAGGTCGCCATTAAAGTCCTCGTCGACTTCAAAGACGTGACCGCTGCGTTGTGCTACGCGCCGAAGGACGCCAGGTGTATACACGCGTAAAGGTGGCAATCTTTGCATTGCCCGATGCGAGCTGCTCATACAGGGTGACATTGCACCAATTATACGAGAATCAATGAGAAGACTCCGCGGAAGCTTGACTTCCAAACAGGCAGCGCAGCCATAATACTACACCCGTGCCGCTTCGCTCCGACACCGTTCAGATTGACCGGATTACGCAGACACTCAACTGAAAGAACTGAATGTGAAACAGATCATAACTCTCCTCATCGCCTTGCTGCTGGCGCTGCCGACAGCGCTGCGCGCGGATGCCTCCTCGAAGAATGATGTCGCCGCTTTAATCCGGGCACGTACAGAAGCGGCCAAAACCTTTAAGAGCGAGGTATCACCGTTCGTTTCGACCTACTGTTTGCGTTGCCACAATGACAAGAGGCCGAGCGGTGATGTGACATTCCAGAATCTAGTAAAGAATCCGGACGGACTGGCGTCTAAACACCTGTGGAACCGAGCGTCGACCCAGATCGCATCGCATCAAATGCCGCCTGCGGGTGAGGACAAACAACCGAGCGAAAAGGAACGCAAGGCGGTCATCGACTGGGTAGCAGGAATGAAGAACCTCCTGCCGAAGGATCCTGGCCCGTTTGTCATTCGACGATTGAACAAGCACGAATATGGCAACACGCTTCATGATATATTCGGTGTTGATCCTGCGATTGCACGGGATCTTCCAGATGAGGTAATCGGCGCGGGATACACCAACACACTCTCGCCTTTGCTGATCGAGAAATACCTTTCAATAGCGAATGACGTTCTGGACAAGTCTTTTTCACCCGCAGGAAGAAAGCCGACAGCAGTGCAGCGACGGCTGCTCGGCGAGTTGCCGGTAAAAGGGCAAGATCCCACGGCAGCAGCGCAGAAAGTTGCTCGGTCACTGGCTCGCCTCGCGTTTCGTCGGCCGCCCTCGGATGCGGAAGTGGATGTCCTGGTTCGTGTCTTTTCGCTAGCGAGAGCGAACGGCAAACCCTATCCCGAAGCATTGCGATTGATGGTCAAAGCGACCCTGGTGTCACCACAGTTTTTGTTTATCACGCCCAACAAAGCGAATAGCAGCGGCAATACGACGGTTTCTCAGGAGATGGCCCCTCTGGACGATCATCAACTGGCGTCACGCCTCTCGTATCTGCTTTGGGCAACAATGCCAGACGGCGAGTTGTCCGCCCTGGCCGACTCTGGGAAGCTGCAGAATACGGTAGTACTTGCCGCCCAGGTCCGACGGCTGTTAGCCGATCCGCGGTCGCGGGCGCTGTTCGATGGATTTGGGGCGCAATGGCTCGGCCTGGACAAGCTTGAGGGCAAGATGTTCGACACCGAGAAGTTTCCGCAGATGACTGCAAAAATGCGACTGGCCATGTACGACGAGGCCCGCCTGGTGTTTCAAGAGATCCTTCGCAAAAACCTCAACTTGATCACCTTCATCGATAACAACTACACCTACCTCAACGAGAGGTTGGCGACACTCTATGGTATGGAGCAGACCGTTCGCGGCGAGCAAATGCGACGTGTAACACTGACAGATTCCAACCGCGGCGGCATCCTGACGATGCCCGGTATTCTCGCAAGTAGTTCCTTTCCCAACCGTACCAGTCCGGTGAATCGTGGCGTCTGGGTGCTGGAGCAAGTACTCGGCGAATATGTGCCTCCGCCACCACCCAATGTGCCTTCGCTGGAGAAGCAGGATAAACTGATAATCGCGAGCATGACGTTGCGACAGCGCACGGAACTACATCGATCGAACGCCGTTTGCGCGAACTGCCACAAGGTGCTCGACCCGATCGGTTTCGGTCTGGAGAATTACGATGCTATCGGTCGGTGGCGAACTGTAGATGATACCGCCGGTAAAATCGATGCCTCGGGCGAACTGCCGGGAGGACACCATTTCACCACCCCGGCGGAACTCAAGCGGATCATAGCCGACCGAAAGGATGATTTCTGCCGAAGTCTCACCAGCAAACTGCTGGCGTATGCACTTGGGCGGCAGCTCGAAGGGTATGATGAGATCATCGTCGATCAAATGACAGACTCGATCAAGAAAGATGACTATCGGATGCAGACGCTCGTACTTAGCGTGGTCACCAGTGATCCCTTTACCCATCGTCGCGTGACCAATACAGGAGACCCCCCAAATGCGAGGTAACGTTCTTATAAGCCGCCGAACCTGTCTGCGGGGACTTGGTGTATCGCTTTCGCTGCCTCTGCTTGAAACGATGGGCTGGGCGGATGGTGCGAAGTCGTCCGCCGCATCGAAACCACCGGTACGGCTCGGTTTCATGTACATGCCGCATGGAGTGATCCCGGAGCGATTTTGGCCGAAGGATTCCGCCGGGTTTTTGAAGTCGGCGCCACCACCAATTCTTGAGCCGCTGCGTGGTGTACTCGATCAGTGCCTGCTGGTGAAAGGGATCAGCGGTGTGCCCATCGCGCCATTTAATGGCGCGCCCCACGCTCTGGAGCTCTCCACCTGGCTGACGGCAACATTACCGGACTCGCAAAAGCGGAACGTGGTGAACATAGCCATCTCTGCCGACCAGATCGCCGCGAACTATGTCGGCGCGTTCACTCCCATGCCGTCGCTGGAACTGGCGACGATGCCGCAAACACATATGGAGCACCAGGAAGGGCTGCACGAAGCGTACTACTCGCATTGCAGTTACCGCGGGCCTCGCCAGCCGATGCCGGCCGAGATTGATCCCGCCAGCGTTCTCAAGCGATTGTTCCAATGCCGTGAGACAGGCTTAGGTCCCGCGAGTAAGACTTCCTATGACCCACTGGACCGTTCGATGCTCGACCTGGTTTTGGGAGGCGCCAGGGAGCTACGCGGAAAACTGAGCCGTGACGACCAGCAGAAGCTGGACGAGTATCTCGACAGTGTGCGCGCTGTGGAACGACGAATTGCGGCGATCCAGGCGCGGCAGAAAGAGAGTTCTCTGGCAAAGGCCAACGTCGCCCCATCCAACACGGTCGCCGCCCGTTCGGTGCCGATTGAGGTTAAAATTCCCACGGGCGACAAACGCAGCGAGTACATGCAGGTGATGTGCGACCTCAACGTGCTGGCGTTCCAGTGCGATCTCACCCGTGTAAGTACTTACATCGGGTCGACACCAAACGGCGTGTCGTACCCGGAGCTTGGCTTCAGCGACGAGCATCACTCCCAGACACACCACAACAACAATGACGTGATGCTCGACAAGGTCACCAAGATCAACGCTTTCAACGTGGCTCAATTTGCATACATGGTGAAGAAGATGGCCAGCTTGAAGGAAGGCAGCGGCACACTACTCGACAATTGCATCTTGATGTGGGGATCGGGCCTGGAAGACGGAAACAACCATACCAGGGAGCACCTGCCTTTTATCATCGCCGGTAAAGGCGGCGGATCGCTCAAAACCGGATGTTATCTCCCCAATGTCAAGGGGAACCAGGGCGATCTGCTTGGTACGCTGCTCACATGTGCGGGCATTCCGCTGGATCGGCAGATCGGAATCGCCGAAAAACAGTTGCCCGAACTGGTGGCGAGTCTCTGAGCAGATGCCCTGCGGTCAGCATGCAATGGATTCGAAATCAAGCGGTTCTTCACAGGCAAAATGTGGGCCTACTCTTTCCGCTTGACTCCGTCATTCTTCGGGCGCGGAAGAGAACACTCTCAGTCGCTTGGGCTCCATCGAAACGACGGGTAATTGGGGCGCGCCTTTGTGCTATTGATGCGGCGTGCGGCTGTGAGCGGGACGCGGCTAATGTAGTACTCCATTCAGAACGTTTATGAGTCTATCGCGGCGCCCCTACAGGAATGCGTTCCTCCGGATGGAAACGTGTGATTGCAGTCGAAAACAGCCGTGGCCAATGAAATATGTGTGTAGGGGCGCCGCGATAGCCTGGAACTGCTTTCAGTACTCATCGGGATCAGCCGCAATGTTGCCCCGCATCATTTCGACATCTTATCTTGGTTCACAGTGCGCAGAGGTGTCCAGCTTACAACCGGCAGGCGATCAGTCGGTCCCCGCCCCGCGAGCTTGCGAGCTAATGTGGGAGGGGTCGGGGAGGGGGATTGGATCCTTCCTTTCCCAATCTGTTTGTGACAAACTGACGCCCAACATCATGACCGCAAGCGAATT
>CAIXIX010000099.1 GCA_903919615.1 uncultured Chthonomonas sp. | reverse complement strand
GGATACAAGCGTGCTCGCAAGCCATGGACACATGTCATCGCCCAAAGACAGCAGCGCACGCGCCTGTAGATATGATCCACGAACTCCGCGCGAGATTAGCGGCGCAAAAGGCGCGCGCGCGCGCCACTGCTGCGCGCGGCGGAGCGACGGACATTCAGCTTTCCGCACTCGAAAGTGAGGCGAGCCAGCTTTTGGAATTGAACCCAACGCCCGTAGGTAAGGCAACGCTTGTAGTAAACGAGTACGAGCGGAGAGTTCGACTATTGCCGCAGGTTTGAGACCGCATCAGTGTTATCGTGTTGCCGAAACGGACAGACAGAATCAACCGTACCGGTTATTTGAGGGGCAGATATCAATATGGAAGAGATATGTAAACGTCCGGGCTGTTCAGGTAAGATCGTGGATGGCATTTGTGAAGACTGCGGTCGGCCACCACAAGGCACGTCGCTTCTTTCGAACGAAGCTGGCACGTCAAAACCGGTTTCGACAGGTTCCGTATCATTAGCTTCCGGGACGACATCAGCATCCTCTTCGTTGTCTGGCAGGTCGTCGGCATCTGGGAGAAGTGGCCGCAGCAGTTCGCGCTTAGGTTCTGCAAGTACGCGCAGCTCTCTGGGCGCCGGTTTTATCTCCCTTCCCCCACTCCCATCAATGGATCCTCTTAAGTCGCTGATGGCCGAGGCTGTTGTCCCCGAGCGAAAGCGATCGTGCGGCAGTTGTGGCGAGATGCTTCATCACGAAAAAGGCTTCTGCCCCATGTGCGGCACGGAGTACAGTTTCGTGCCAACTCTTAAGGCAGGAGATGTCATTGGCGGTCAGTATGAGGTTCGTGGCGCCATGGCGTTTGGTGGGCTTGGCTGGATCTATCTGGGCTGGGACAAGACACTGCAGCGCTGGGTTGTACTAAAGGGACTGCTTAACTCCAAAGACGAAGCCAGTGCAGCTGCAGCCCTTGCAGAGCGACAGTTTCTCGCAGCAGTAAAGCATCCCAAAATTGTCGGTATCTATAACTTCATCACAGAGGGTAGCGAAGGTTACATTGTGATGGAGTATGTTGGAGGCAAAACTCTCAAGGAGCTTCGACAGGAGCGTGGACCCCTGCCAGTTGCTGAAGCAATCGCATATATGCATGCGATACTGCCCGCATTTGGCTACCTGCAGCACCAGGGCCTCGTCTACTGCGACTTTAAGCCAGACAACGTAATGTTGGAAGAGGGTGACGTCAAGCTTATCGATATGGGCGGCGTGCGACGCGTCGACGATGTCGACGGCGATATCTACGGTACCAAGGGCTATAGCGCCCCGGAAGCCGGCTCTTCCCCGAGTTACTCTTCAGACCTGTATACCGTTGCCAGAACGCTTGCGATCCTGATCATGGACTTTAAGTTTCAGGGCGCATTCGAGTTTACGCTGCCAACGCCTCAGGAGCAGCCTCTGTTTGAGAAATATGACTCTCTCTACCGATTTCTGCTTCGGGCAACTCACAAGGATCCGGACGTCCGGTTTCAGACTGCAGATGAGATGGCGGGGCAGTTGCTTGGCGTGCTTCGAGAAGTTGTCGCAGAATCTGGGCCACCACGTCCACTTGAAAGCGCTCTGTTCACCGGCGACGTGCCAGTGGAGCCAGACGAAGCACAAGTTGAGGACGAGACTGGACCAGGCGATGTTACATTTTCCGTTCCTGGCGTGAAACCAGACGCCCTTGACTCTGCAGCCAATCTCCTGGTAGCTGCCGCAGCGCTTGCTCCGAACATGCGCAAAGCCACGATTGAAGGCGTGATCCGACAACATCCAGAATCCAGTGAGGCAAAGCTAAGACTCGCTGAAACCTATATTGCAGATAAGAGCTACGCCGACGCAGACCGCTTGCTGGCGCAGGCAGCTTCACTAGATGCATTCGACTGGCGGGTCCCGTGGTATCAGGGCATCAGTTTGGCGTCTCAAGCACACTGGCGGGATGCCGCATCGCGTTTCAATGCAATCTGTTCTGAACTGCCAGGCGAACTAGCCCCCAAGCTGGCGCTCGCACTTTGCGCCGAGCGAGCAGGAGATATCGATGGCGCATCATACCTCTATGATCTAATATCACGTACCGATCCAGATTATGTGAGTGCGTCCTTGGGCCTCGCCAGATGCCGGAAGAAATCCAAGAACCGGGCAGGGATTGCAGACGCCCTTGGGCGGGTGTCTTCCAAGTCCAGTCTCTACGTGCACGCTCAACTCACGCTTGCGCGGGCCCTGTTACAGCCCTTGCCGGATCCTCCCGGAAGAGATGAACTTGCTCGCGCATCAGAAGTTATTAAGGCGCTGAACATTGAAGGAATGGCCCGCCATCGCCTCGCTGCCGATCTGCTCATTAGCGCTGTAGATCGTCTGACAGCGAAAGCAATCCAGCCCGATGCAAGCACACGAATCCTGGACCTGCCACTTGAGATTAAGGAACTGCGCGCAGGTGCAGAGGCGCAGCTACGGATTTGTGCGAGGATTGCCCGCAGCGCCGATGAGCGTCTGGCTCTGGTGGATGAGGCAAATCGCGTACGGCCGAGGACGCTTTTCTGAAAGGATTGGAATCGATGATCTGCCCTACTTGTGGAGCGGAAGAAGAAAACCTGTACCGCTATTGCGAAACATGTGGCGCATCGCTGAATTCGACGGATCCGGTCGGCAGCGCTCCAGCCTTAAATAACGCCATATCCTCTGCGCCTGCGGAAGCCGTAACCATTGCCACGGCAACTAATCTTTGCAAATGCGGCGCGGGTCCCAATGAGCGTGACGACCAGGGGTATTGCGAGGTGTGTGGCCGCCATGTAGGTGCTTCGCTTACGCAGGTCACAAATGGTGATCATAAGGAGCAGGAGGAGGATGCATTCATAGCCGCGGTTACCGACCGCGGCAAGCGACATAAGACCAACCAGGATGATTTTGCTTTTAAGACGGCAGACATTAATGGAACTCGGTATGTCGCTGTTGCCGTGTGTGACGGTCTTTCTAGCTCCAGCGCAGCGGAAGCGGCCTCCTCTACAGCGGCAGCGAAGGCAGCTGCTTCACTGGTCGAATCTGCAAGCACTACAGATAGCGCCGAACATGAACAGGTGATGCGTGCCGCAATAATTGCGGCGCACAACTCTGTCTGCGACATCCCGTTTATGCCAGTACCTGGCAAAGATGGGCCCGCCACAACAATTGTCGCGGCCCTCATCACGGATAAGCGAGCCGTTATTGGCTGGGTGGGAGATAGCAGGGCTTACCTTGTTCACAAGACGCGTGCCTGCCAGCTTTCCCACGACCACTCCTGGATAAACCTTGTCGTTGATGCCGGCAAAATGTCGGAAGATGAGGCTGAAAAAGCTCCGGA
The DNA here is from genome assembly GCA_903919615.1 of uncultured Chthonomonas sp. Classification (GTDB taxonomy): domain Bacteria; phylum Armatimonadota; class Chthonomonadetes; order Chthonomonadales; family Chthonomonadaceae; genus CAIXIX01. Next base: position 1,072 of record CAIXIX010000099.1, on the reverse strand, counting down.
AGCTCATGCGATTACCCAGTGCCTTGGGCCAATTGTGGATGAGAATGGCGCCACAAATGAAGCCCCAGAACCTGGCGTCCTAACTGTCGAGATTCCAGATGAATCGCTGCTTCTCTTGTGCTCGGATGGCCTATGGAACTATGCGCCTCGCGAGGCAGATATCGCAGAGTGTGTTCAATCGTGTCCGTCCAGTAATTCGGCGCTACTCCTGGCGAGGCATCTAATCGAATTCGCCATATCGGCCGGAGGCCGGGACAACATTACCTCGTTTGTATATAGACCGAGTCTGGCAGTCTGAGGACCAGGCAATTCGGTGGAGAATTAGCATGCAGTTTAAGGTTGAGACTTTCACAAATCCCTATCTGGCAGCAGGCGCGACCCGCGTAGACGCCGTTATTTCTGTTACGGCGCTTGGGGAGGCGACAGCAGGAATATCAGCGCCATCAAGTCGGGCGGACGCTGTCGTGGGAATTATCCTGGATGTATCCGGTTCGATGCAGGGCGATAGAATAATCTCCGCACGGCATGCGGTGCGCAAAGCGATTGAATTGCTAGCCCCATCGGTTTCTTTCTTTGTCGTCGCGTTTTCATCTCGAGCCCAACTCATCACCCCACTGAGACAGGCAACACCAGATGCGAAGGCCTACGCCGATGCGATGGTTCAGCGACTGGAAGCCGGCGGACAGACCTTTATGTCCCTCGCTCTTGACCTTGCCAGAGAGCAGTTCGCGCAGCGGCCAGGAGCGCTTCACTATGCGCTGTTTCTAACGGATGGCAAAAACATCGACGACGATACACCCAATCTTGAAGCCGTGCTTGCACGGTCTGAAAGCGTTTTTCAGTGCGACTGCCGCGGCGTTGGGACCGACTGGCAGCCGAAAGAGCTGCAGAAAATAGCCAGAAGATTGTTGGGCGACGCGAAGATCATAGCGCAGCCAACAGGCATTGAGGCTGACTTTCGGGACGCAATTCAAGCGGCGATGGGCCGATCGGTTGGGGGGGTGCGACTTCGCCTCTGGACTCCCAAGAGCGCTAAAGTGATCGCGTGCAAGCAGGTTAGCCCGGAAATTGT
>CAIXIX010000098.1 GCA_903919615.1 uncultured Chthonomonas sp. | reverse complement strand
TGGCCCCTCTCCCTGCGAGCTTGCGAGCGGAGAAGGGAGAGGTGGGGTGAGGGTCCAGCACGCACGCCGATAACAAATCACACATAAAACCCGCGAAACAGGGCTATCCTGGAGTGCCTCCATTGTTACCAAAGATATGATACATTGTTAGGGTCGGGGAGGGGGATAAGATCAATTCCGCATCGCTTTGTGCCTGCAAGTTGTCTCCAGAGATATGAGTCATGTGTAGCCCGCACACGCGTGGGCTTCAGGGCAATCTGGCGTCCACCCCTCGATAAATTCCCCACGCATCTCATGCTCTGCGCGTGTTAGCCAATATAACCGATCATCGATTGAATCAGCAGCTAGCCCTCTCGTGTAGTAAAGCAACGCTTGCTCAATATCCGTTTTGAACCAGCCAGAGGCGATCTGCACTTCGTGCCTGTCCGATATCAGACAGCTCTCGCCAAGAGCGGTACGAATGGACCTAAGGCATTGGCGGAGATGACCGCTAGTATCGATAGCCTCGCAGTTAGACCAAAAGCGGTTCGTCAGCGTTTCGCGAGCCACTGGTCCATATGGCTCGTTGCGGAGCAAAGGAGGAACGATGAGTGACGCCAGAACGGCCCAAGTCTCTTTGGAACGCAGCCGCATCTGTCTCTCGCCAGCTGACGCCGTCGGTACTCCAAGTAAGTTTATATTGCAGATCTCCACCTCTCCGGTATACCCACAAGTTCAATAAATAATAACGATTAATGTAAAAATTCCTATTTTCGTCACGATCTGGTCACGATGTTAATGCAACAATTGGTTGAAGACACACAGTTTTTGTTCACTTTGGCACTCAATCCGAGTGCGTGGGTACGCGCATTAAGCGTCCCATTTCCGCCAAAACACCTGGATTTCACAGACTAGCAGAGTTGGGAGGTTTAAGTTATGCGAAGCATCGGGATCCTGATCCTTGCCATCATTATCACGATCGGCAGAGCCAATGCTCAAAGTGGAAACAGTGCGTCCTGGCCGCTCAGAGTTCTTGGCAAGCCCGCCGCAACAGTTGCCAGGCGATTGGGCAAGCCAATCGAAACAAAGGGTGCAGGCGAACAGTTCGTCCAGGTCTATAAGCGTTCGCCTTACAAGTCAGTCCAACTTGTGTATGGCCCAAACCTGGGCGGTGTCAAGGTCGTTGACGTTGTGCTTGAGCTCAGCAGCAGCCCGGGGACATGGCAAAAAGCGCTTTCAATATTTGGTATATCTCCTGTAGGAGCCATCACTCGTGAAAGCGGTGGATATACGGAAGTGAAAGGCCTCAAGGCACTGCCAGCAAAATGGATCTTCAGCCTTGGCCCCAATAGGGACAGCAATACCACGAATATCCACTTCATTCATCGCACGGAACTCTCGCTAAACGATAAATGGTACGGGCCAGTGAATTAAGCTGAATGAATGAATGGAAGGAGACACAATGAGAGTTATGCGCACTTCACCTGTAAATCGTAATCACAATTGGATGCTTGTAATCATTTTACTAATGGTTCTCGCGGTTATCCATATGGCGGCAGCACAGAAGGCGGACGGTAAGAGCCCAGCGATTAGTGTCGTTGGCGTATGGAAAACCGACCGCCTTGGAGGGGGAAAGGGTACCGTGGTATTAGCAGTCAAGGCAAATCACACCTGGATACAAAAGAACCCGGATGATCCGTCCGACTTCGACCCCAAATATGATGCTGGCAATTGGACACTAAAGGGATTGAAGTTGACGCTGAACCGTCCCGGACAGGGAGCACAAGCTCGCAACTTTATCATTTCGAAGGACGCGAAACAGCTCAATCCCGTTGACGCAGCCGATGTCGTTTTCCATCGGCAAAAGTGATTGCGATGCGTCAGCACACATTATGCCAATGCTTTGTTTACCATAGGTAGGAATCGGCGCAACGCTAATTATGTTGCGCACACCTACCCACGCTGAATTCAGCCTCTACAATACAGAACGGCTAATGACGTGGAAGGATAACACTATGAATATGCTACTGACCCAACACGCCAAATTCAACCGGACGCACCTCAACAGCATGCTATTGGGGCTGACGATTATCTCCGCACTGGGCTGCCAAAAGCCCGGGCCGCCATCACTTGCATCCCTGATTGGCAAATCACGCACGGAGATTGACGCCGTTTTAGGAGCGCCTGTGACTAGCAGCGAGAAGAAGAGGCTCTCTTTTGCAACCGGCAAGGCCGAGGTGATTGTTCTGACTTCGTGTTCTTACCCGATTCCAGCTTCGAAACAAACTCTCAATATCAGCTATACAGGCACCGAATTTACCGGCATGGCGATTCAAATGGAGTACCCCGTCAACAGTTGGAAGCAAGCACTCACGGACCTTGGTATACCGGTGACCTCATCCATTAAGCTGGATAAAGCCGGAAATCTTGGGCCTATCCCTTCTATTGTTCCGTATACTGCACAGTGGCAAGCAGACAGCAAGGATAAAGGTGCGAAGTGGAGCCTTTCTATCGTTAAGGAGGGCAAAAAGCTTGTCAAAAACTAACTCTGGTCCCTTTCTTTACCTGTTCACCTGATCCATAGGACCGAGACCCTCCTAAGAAACAGAGGTAACTCCCAGACATACGGGGCATCTAGCGCCCAACTGCTGTGATGCACCTACGGCCAAGTTTAACTGTGACAGCCTGACTTCGCAACGCAACCCGGCTGGAAGGAGAATTGTCTATTGAACAATTTGAACCGACGCAACTTGATCGGCGCAGCATTCGCACTCGTTGCGTCACCTCGCACGCTGCTTGCAATGCAGGACCCTACGCAATCCCTCGTCGATCAAGCGCTTCGAGCTCAGAGCAAGGGCGATTGGGTCACCATGGAACGTCTGCTGCGGGAGGCTATAGCTGCTGGCCGAACGGACGAGGGCGTGCTGCGCGCCTTTGCTTTCGCGCTGAATAACCAGTGGAAATTTACCGAAGCGATACGGGTAGCCCTGGATAACAACCAGCGCAACCCGGGGGCTTTTAGCGTCGCAGGTGTCTGCGAGACCTACATTAATAGCGGCGACTACGATAACGGACGCAAGTGGCTCAAGTTTGCCAAGGAGAATGAAAATCAGTGGGGTCAGGCACGCCCATTATTTGAAAACAGCCAGACTTCACTGGAAGAGAAATCATACAGAATTAGCTATGAACTTGACCCATCTACGCTAGATAGGATTCCTGCAACGGACAAGCCCGTTGCAGATTTCACTTGCCCCTTGCCTTTTGCGGATCTACCCTATCAGAAATCGAGTTACGACATCAGTGGAGCGAAGTCATTTCGCGAGGAGAAGGCCGGCGAAAACAGTTTTCTCCGTATCGTTCCCGAGGGGTCGCAGCGGATAGCAGTTACACTCGAAGTGACCCTGACGCCTTCGAATTTCCGAAAACGGATGCATCCCTTTTCTGCTTCCGACGTTCCCTTAAGTGTTCAGCCACTGGTGAAATCCACACCACATGTAGAGGTGGAGGATGATCAGGTGAAGCGAATTTCGGCGACGCTGAAAGGCTCAAACGCCATTGAGTCCATAGAAAACGTGATGCGATGGTCGCACACAAACCTTGAGTGGAAGGGCGGACCCGGCGCTGCGGACATGGAGACCGATTCTAAGCTCGTTGGTGGTGGGGCTGCCGCCGTTCTCAAGCGCCGCTACGGGCATTGCGAAGGAGAAACATCGGGAGTAGTGGCGCTCTTAAGGGCCCTCGGCATCCCTGCAAGATTTGTGCGTGGGAATTCAGGTATTTGGGCCGATTCTGGAGACCTGGCATTCCACACATGGACTGAGTTTTACACGCCAACCTTTGGCTGGCTGCAGTGGGATCTGAACAACCCACCGTTTACCGTACCGGTCAAGGCTTGCGTCGGGCACTTTCGATACACCTCTCCTTACGGCGTTTCACCATACGGCAAGCCTGGGTCCGGCGATGCGGACACCTGGAACTCATGGTTCTTTTACACGCAGGTGATGGCGCCTGGCCGCGCTACCTACACGCGGATCAAGAAATAGGCGCAACTATCCATTTGAACAACCGTGTCACAACTGCAACCATGTCCAGGCGCTCTAGCTCGCTGGCGCCATCAGTGCCTGAACATAGCGATTAACGCTGCCAGTATGCAGGCGATCGAAATGTTTATGGCGACGGCCCTGGCCCATTGCCTGGATAACACCTTATTGGACGCCTGATAGACGAGATGTACAAATCCGCTCAGGATAACCAGACCAAGCAGATCCCACGAGGAATCGTGTTTGAAGTAGTTCCGATAAATAACTACCAGGAGCAGCCCATAGCAGATAAAGCTATACGCAAAGCTAAAACTCGCGTTCTCGACCGCGACGGTGCGCTCATCACGCCCGTCCGGAAATGTGGTATTCATGCTTATTCTCCTTCTAAGAAGAACAGTTCATCGACCCGTTTACCTAGCTGTTCAGACAGCACAAAGGCAAGCAGTGCCGAGGGGCAATACTGCCCATTTTCTACTGCGCTAATGGTCTGGCGCGTCACTCCCGCGAGCCGAGCCAGTTCCCCTTGAGAGATATATCTCTCTGCACGAGCTACTCTAATTCTATTGCCAAGAGTTCTTGCTGCCATCACGTATTCCTCAATGGCAGTGTAATACATAATTTACAAAATGTAAAGTGTAGCGGACAAATTGCAGCGTTTAGCGGACACAAATTAACCACTCTGCAGGGCGGGAAGCAGCCGCGATTTAGTGAACGCGATATCACATAGATGAGTGACTAAGATATGACGACGAAAGTGGGCAATCCCAAGAAGGAGAAAGGGAGTTATGAACAGACGCAGGAAGGACTTGAGGACGCTGAATTCATCAACAGCAATACGTGTAGGGGCTCAGATATCCAGTGTGGGCATCGCAGCGGGGACACAGACTGAGTGTTCTCGGCCGCCGCAAACGGCGGCTCTGTCGCTAACGCGCACTGCGCTCAATGGTTGCATCCACCTCGTCGCACCTCGCAAGCAACGGGAGCGCCCCAGCGCGTTCGGCGAATTGACGGGTTTGCATAACTAGTGCCGATGCGGCCGCGCCACTGTGCAGACCAGTCAAAGCTTGTGCGCCAATCAACCTCGCCGCAGCACTGCTATACCCATCTCCTACGCTCGAGTATGCAGTTGTGCTATCGTTGTAGTCTGCCAGGGCAAGACGGTATTGCCCCTGAAGTAGCTCAATTTCTGCTCGTTTGAGTTTTGCCGAAGCGATCCACCTGGGGTGACCAGTTGTCGCCCAGTGGGACAATGCGAGATTGCAGTAGTTGGTCGCCGCATCCAATTCGCCATTCTTTGCGCACAGGCTCGAAAGCTGTCCTTCAATTGCGGCGGTCATGTCGGGTTTCTTCGCTTCGTCAGCAAGCGACAGCGCACGCTCCAGACTTGCGCGGCATTCAACCGGTCGTTCTGTAGCCATTTGCAGGTCTGCCTGATCTCGGAGACATTCGATAATCCCTGGGACATCCCCGGCATCGGATCGGCACTGCATGGCGTGCTGCAATTCTGCGCGTGCCGCTTCATAGTTTCCAAGCCGAATGTCCACTTCAGCAAGGTTTTCCTCGTCACAAGCTGACGTCAGTGCAGCGCCATACTTTTGCGTAAGCTGGAGGGAAGCATGGTAATCCTGCCGAGATTGCTGCAGAAGCCCCTGAGCTTCCATGCAGCGTCCTTCATACCGCAGTGCGGCCCCAACGCCGGAGTCGTTGCCAGCGGCACGATACAGAGCTTGCGCACGCTCAGCGTAAACTAATGCATCCTGGAATTTTGCGCGTTGATAGGTTTTGTCGCTCAGTAAAAGCAGGTAATTCGGATCCACGGAATGTCCATTATGGGACTTAGTTACTGCTGCATCACGACTGCTTCGGATCTGTAACCAGTTAACTGAACCGGCAACAGCAACAGCCGAAAAAGCCAGTGCGGCAAACGTCAGGCGCCTAAAAAACCGATCGAGCCGCTTAGCAATTGGCCGCGAACGCTGTCGCATATCGTAGACACTTTGAATTAGTGCATGTGTCTCTGCACTTACATTCACACCAGGATTTCTTTGAATAAAAGTCTCGTAGTCCCGAATTGCAGCTATATATTCACCCTGTTTCAGGTGGTGCTTTATCCTGTCAAACAGCATCTTCTCTTGTGCGTTCAACGGCTGCTATCCCTTCAATATTGTCGGCAATTAAATGGTCAGTGCTGTGCGTGTTGTAGTTCGGAATTATACAGTCATTTGCCCGGCACGTGTCAAGGCGATAGCGCACAAACGTTCAGTTCTACCCGGCCCAGAAACGTAACCTAAGAACCATAGTGTCCGCGAAGGATTGTGATATGTGATTTCATATGAACCGTTTCTGGTCTATACGCGTAATTCATATAGTGGTCTACAGTCTCACAATCGCTATTTGTGGGCTTCGATTGTAAATCGATGGTTGTCTATTTATGGGAGCTGACATTGAAACCAACCGCCTGGCAATTCAAAATACTTTACGATGGCGAATGCCCGTTCTGCAAAATCGAGGTCAACTGGTTAGATCGATGGAATCGGGGCGGCCGGCTCGCCATAGAGGATATCGCCGCGCCAGATTTCGATCCGGCAGTATACGGGAGCACGCTTCCAATACTCATGGGGACATTGCATGGCGTCTATCCCGATGGGAGAATGACGACCGGTATGGATACATTTCGGAACGCGTATCGGGCAGTCGGCCTTGGCTGGTTGCTGGCGCCAACCGGGTGGAGGTTCTTACGCCCTGTTTTCGATCGATTCTACGAGATTTTCGCCGCAAATCGCGTAAAAGCTGGCCGAAGGTTTGGGTGTAAGTGCGAAACGGATCGGTGCAAGCTGTAGTTATCAAAGCCGCGTGGGGCGCGATGGGATCAATCAAACGCTCAACGTAATACATTCTTTACACCTCTCGCAGGGATTTAAGCGTGAAACACGCAATGAGGAGCAGTGCCTATTCTGCCAACCACCCGGAGGGGCAACATGACCGATCAACGTAAGCGCGTTCTCTACACTCTTTTCTTTGCCTTTGTGATGAGCGAGGCGGTCTTTCGGCTGCTCGTTGAGATTATTCGGCGAGCTCCCGAGCACATCGCAACAGCAACTGTGCTGCCTCCATCGGTCAAGCCTCTGGTCTATGGCATTGCCGCTCTGGCGCTCCTGGCAAGCCTGAGATCGACCTTTGTGCGTACACGATTCTCGACGACCTGGTCCCAGTTTCAGACAAACGTTATCCTTAGCCTCGCTCTCTCGGAGTTCTGCACAATAATTGGCCTGGTTTACTTCTTTCTAGGCGCCCCGCCTTCAGAGTTCAACCGATTTATCATCGCATCTGTCGCAGTCGATCTGTTTGTCATTCTTCCGCAAATCGCTCGTCGCTAAAGACGGGCTGGTAAAATCCACTCGCTTTCATATATCCGCGAGTCTCAGTTATCACCATGAAGTTGGCGATTGAGCTCTGCCTTCTCGCCTACTCGCGCCTGTTCCACCTTGATCGGTATGCCAGCCGGGCTGAACGGCTGTTTGAAATTGAAAGCAAATGGCGAAGAACCGTTACGATGAAGCGCTTCTAGCCGCGTGGTTGCCTCTGCAAACGTCGGAATGTCGTCGTCCGCGACCCACCAGGCTGCATAGCCGGGATATTCTGCATCGATGAACCAGTCTTTGCGAAGCTTTAGCGCTTGGCCATGCGATCTACTAACGTACACAAACGCAAATACCGACTCGAGATCCTTCCACAGCGAGACTGTCTGCGCGATCCTATCTTCGCTGAGGCCCTCCGCAAACTGCGGACACACCCCGTCACCCCAGCTGTGTCTATTGGTTACGGAATCTCGTCGAGAGCGATCGATAAATCCGTCACTGTGCTCAGCGGCGTCATAGGTATCTGGCGTACGATCTACAAATCCCTGGCTATCTGGGTGCGTCTCCGGCTCCCGGAGTATTCCGAAGGTGGTGAATGCAAGTCTGGGCAAGTGCTTGGTCCTCTCGTGAAGATTCTAGATTATGACGTTAGCTCAATCTGTCCTCGTACCTGTATCATTATGCCCGGGAGGGGTAACATACATCGTACGACTTTCAGCACAATCCGTTATATCACTAGCCAGAATTACACATGGTTTTCGTAAGACAAAGGCGAAGCGAGCGGCGCCATTTCTATTACTGAACGATGCAGGCTTGAGAGAAGCCATCGTAGAACTCGATATGATATTCGAGGACGAATTCTCCGCATAGCTTCTGTTTCAAAATTGTATTCGTGGAGCATTACTATGATTTCGATGAGCCTCATCGCTGCGGCTGCAACGGTGCTTTTAACTACACAGGCAGGCGCGCAGTCGCCGCCGTGGAGCGAACGGCTTTTCCCGTTTGTTGGAACCCCAGATCAGTACGAACATCGATTGAGCAGGTCCGAAGCTCGAGAAGTTCAAGTCGATGGCAAGCCGGTAGGCGTGGTGACAGCAAAACTGATCTGCCGTAATATGGATGGGCATGAGGAGACAGCTCAGGCTCGGATCTATCTCCCACCCGTGTTGCTGAATGGTGGTAAGGCTCCAGCATGTCCATTGATCTATAATGCTGGGTACGAAATCGATGAAAACGGCGCTACTCACCTCGCGGCGAAGGGATATGTCGTGTGTACGCCGCACGCGCATCCGTTGCATCCGCTCGTGAGGGGCCCAAATGTCGACATCGCTCTGCTGCACGCTGCCCGCGCGATATCGTGGATAGATCCGCTCCGGGTCTGCATCCAGGGCGGAAGCGCCGGTGGCTGGATGACACTGCTGCTCACGGCCGAGTCGTTTCCTATTCTATGGAGCGCTCCTGATGTTCCGCCCATCCACTGGGGATATAATGCGGGATACCTACGAGCTAATCTGGAAGTCGCTGGGCCGCCTGCGGGATCAACATCACCGAGAATGCCGTATCTCTACGGCGTATCTCAGATCGCCGATCCCTCAATGAAGGGGCTTGGCACGAGTTTTGATAGTCCTTCAGCACTGGCGATTTCTCCAATCGCGCATCTGGATACTATTACAGCGCCCGTGCAGACCTATTTCTCCACTGCGGACGTGCTTGTACCGATCAACCAGGTTTCGAGAGCACTTGTTAAGCCGCACGACCCCACCGTAATTCCTGCAGAATACGACTCAAATATGTACGACCGCTATGCGTCCATCCGAGGGAAAAGGACGCTTCTCGATGCGCTTCCACGCAGCGCATACCAGTTATTCCCTGTGATGGCGCCGGACGGAATGCCTCGTGTCCCGGCAGTAAACCAGGCGGCTAACGGCAAGGCAGGCCATATCGATCTGCCGTTTACCAAGAGTAAACTTTGGAGCATTGTGGTGGTTGATGAAGGTTCGCCAGACTCGCAATGCGCTCACACAAAATACCTTTGGGGCGCCGATCATGATCCGTTCAAACATTGGGCTGAATCTCGTGGGATCACGGCTGATCAGCTCACGGCTCCGAAGCTTCAGCGCTTGATGAAGCGAATGCTCGGCGAACCGTGGCGCAAGATGGAGACTCGGCCTCATGAAGGCAAGACGATCAACCGCAGGGAGCTGATGGATTTCCCAGCCGCCGAGAAAGCGGACGTAGTCCGCGGGCTGCAGGCGTACGCGCTTGACGACGCTCGTGCCATTCGACTTGCTGAGCTTTACTCGCGCCTGCCAGAGAGGCTCAAAGTGCTCGGTTCTCACCTCGGCGACGGAACGGCTGCGGGAGTTCGAGAAGAGCTGAAGAGTTCGGATCGATCAGGCCTGTGAAGTCGTTTAGGTCGAGGCTACGAAGTTATTGATGTCTATGAAGTCTGTAAGGTCGCAACGATTTGGTCATCGCTAACGGTGATCAGAACTACCTTGTTACCGCCTGTCCCAGCACATGTGCCAGTTCTCGTTCATTGTTATCACTTAGTCCAAGGAACGAAGCTCTGATTCGACCCTCCGGATCAATCACGTATTGGGTGGGAAGTGCATCGGCATGGTACACCTCTGCGACGCCCTTGCCGTCCTTTCCTTCGGGATCGAGTACGAATCGAATCTCACTGAGATTCCGATGTGATGGTAGCCAGGAACGAAATGCCTTTGGAGTTTCACCTACACAAATAGCCAGCGCAACGACGTTATCGTCTTTGTATCTGTTCGCCAATTTGTTAACTCCAGGGAAGCCCTGAATGCAGTTGCCGCACCAGGTTGCCCAGAAATCCAGGATAACCCATTTGCCTCGGAGGTCCGACAGTCGAACTGACTTGCCTGCTGCGTCCTTCACCGTGAAGTTAGGCGCGAGCACACCCTTCGCGAGGAGCGATGACGTCGGCGGATCAACGTTAATGGCCCGGTGAGCATCTGCCGGCGGAATGAACGTAAACGATGCCTCCTTCATGGGACCATTAAGTTCGATGTTGGTAAGGGTTGTCGTGGTTGCTTTCGTCCCGTCGCTTAGCGACGTATCGATGCGATGAATGAGAAGGTCTTTGCTGATAAAATAGTCGTCGGTCTCAATAACCGTGCTGCCTAGCCGTTGAAAGACAATCTGTAAAGTGTGGAGATCCTTTGGCGAAACAGATGGCAAGAGCGTCACCTTCCGCAGTAGCTCCTCATGCTTTAAGAAAGCAATCTTCCGGGTTACAGATGCTGCAGGATCGAAAAATGAGCTAAGAGGGGCAATGTAGGTCATCGCTCGAGCTTCACCGTCTGCGATCGATCTATCCTTGTCGAATTCGCGGTCGCCAGGGTGGCCATGCCATGCGGTGTGTCCATCGCTCGCATTTGTCTCGAAATCAGGCACAGTACGCCAGACGGTCTCGTTCTGCTTCAATGAGCTTAGTGACACATCGACTCTATAAAAACTCGGTCTCATGATGCGTACTTTCGAGATTGTCGTGATGGCGGCCGTTTGGGTGGGTGACATCCCTTTGAGACGGCGTGATTTGAAGGTGCACACGGCCGACACGTTCCGGATCGAAAGCAGATGGGTCTGGACCTGTTCCAGAAGCTTCAGTGCGCGTTGGTCAACAATTAGTGTGTTTGCCTTTTGTGGCAGACGTGCTGCACCGACCAGGCTCGTTGCTGCCGGTAAGAGCACCATCGTCAAAGACATCGGCATGATATAAGACAAAGGATGATTGGATGTAATTCGCATCGTACCCGCCATTTACACTGGACCAGATTCTCATTGCAGCGCAATTGCTACTATGACGTGACGAGTTTACACAGGTTAGGGTATCTACCTTTCGTGTTTCCGCTCGTTTGGGGAGAACTGACTTTCGTAACGCTAGCTTAACATTCGTAACGATCGTGTAACATATTTGTGGCTACCATTGTCTCTGGGTGTTGCTCCTGATCGCTGCTGTAGCAGGCGGCCATTCCACTACACCACTACTTGGTCTGGAGGCTCTGATGGCCATTTTGAATGCAAGGCGATATGACAAGGACCGGTCCGCTCGGTCATTGCACAGCAGTCCACTCGCTTCGACGGGATTTACATTGATTGAGCTGTTAGTTGTTATCGCTATAATAGCGATTCTTGCCGCTATTCTGTTCCCGGTATTTGCAAAAGCGCGTGAAAAGGCCAGACAGACCTCGTGTTTAAGTAATATGAAGCAGCTATCACTCGCGTTTGCAATGTATCGCAGCGACTATGACGATACAAATCCTGGTCCCGCGCCTGGCGGCAGTTATTGCCAGGGTAGACCTCTGGGATCTGGTTGGCCACTCTGGATTGCAAATGTCACAAGCAATATGTTAAGCCCCGTACCCTCTCTAAACACGGTGGTGGACCCGGATGCGAACTGGGTTCCATGTTATGTGGTCAATCATAAGGGTGGAAACTCCGGCGCGCCTGTGGTAGATCCTGACTGGCAAAAGACGGGACCAACTCGTGGAGTGATATTTCCGTACGTCAAGAACACAAAAGTGTATATATGCCCATCCGATCCGTATCCCGTCAAGATGTTGAGCTATTCGATGAACGGTGTTGCCGGTTATATACCGGACGCTGCGGTAGATAAGCCTTCGAAGTTCATCGAGCTTGTTGATGAGCAGTACACGCTGAATGACGGATTCTTCGATGCCAACGGAGATTGCCCCGGTACGGCTCACAACGAGGGGGTAAATGTGTCGTTCTATGATGGCCACGCAAAGTGGTTCGAGGCAAGCCTATCTGAGTTCTACCACTGCCATAACGCCATCCCGACGAGTTACTTTTGCCCAATCGTGCCCTTTGTGTATGCCTCCAATTCGACGATGTGTAAATCGCAATAACATCTAGACGGGCTTGAGTGCGTGTGCTTCCAGCCATACAAACTCCATGTGAGGCTGGAAGCGTTTGCCTACCCGCACACGAGATCTCACTTCGGCGGAAAGCTCTTCAATTCGAGCCCCCACAGCGCCCAATGCTGATAGCTGTAGAACCCGGAGGAGGCTCCCTGAAAGTAGAGATACCAGCGTCCCTTGATCTTATAGACGGCAGGGGTCGCCACATGATACATCTTATCATCTGAGTAGTTGGCCCAACGCGTCTGATCGATCAACCCAATAGGCAGCTTCTTCCATCCTGATGTCAGGCTATCGCTCTCTGCGATATCGGCTCCCCAGCGTGTGCCTCCATTGTAGCCCTCGTACAGCATCACCCATCGCTCGCCGATCCGGTAGATCTGATGCCACTCAAGGTATCGTTGCTCCGGCGCCGAAGCCAGCAGGTCTGGACCTGAAGCCTTGATCCAGTGAATACCATCCTTCGACTCAGCGAGCCGTACTCCGGGAAGTACTTTTTCACCAGTTCGATATGAGTAGAGTGAGTACCAATGTCCGTGATCGCGCACTACAGCGCCCTGTGAGACATGCGTCTCATCAAATCGACCTTGACCACCGGGCGACAGTATCGGGTTTTCTCGCTCGCGCGTTATGTTGGCAGGCGTAACCTCAGAATAACCGTCTTTACCAATTGGACATACCGCCATGCCAATCGCATCTCCCTTTGGGCTGCTTCCTGTGTAGTAAATCCAGTATGTCAATGATACAATGAGCATGTAACGATTCGGATAACTTGAAACTGTACCACTCTTGTGAAATTTAAGGCGGGAATGTGCATTAAGCGCGTTCCCGCCTCGGCGGTTCCGTTGAATTAGGGAGATGACCAAATCAACCT
>CAIXIX010000097.1 GCA_903919615.1 uncultured Chthonomonas sp. | reverse complement strand
TGGTCCCCGCCCCTGCGAGCTTGCGAGCGAATCAGGGGAGGGTTAGGGAGGGGAGCGAGGCTCCGAAAACAGGAGAGTGGCCCTGTCCTATCGAGTTGCCGTCTTGGACGCCGCAGCCAGATACTGCGCACCACCTGGTCTCTGTCAACGGTGCCCACAGGTTGCTAGCCTTCTCCAACCCAGAATAGAGGTCGCCCACCATGTCACCCAACTGGCATAATTCCGTAAATACCATCGAACAGGCCCGAGATTTCATCCTGCAGGTCGGAACCTGCAGCTTTCTGCACGATTCTAAAGGCGGTTACTCGCTCTGGGATGCCGTCGATGCGCTCGAGAAACAGCCCGGCGAAGCAGGCGAAAGCGAGAAAGAGGCTATTGTCTGGCTGTGGAAAAATGAGCTGCCGGCCCGTTATCCGAACGAGATCTTCTACGGCAAGCGCAAGAGCGGCGCGATGCTCTGCACCATCGAAGAGCTAAAGCGGCATTATGCGGAGAACTACCGTCCGCTCGAATCGCTCAGCGAAAATGCAAAGCGCCTGTTCCATTTGATAGAACAGGCGCCTGTAACAAACAGAGAGCTCCGCGAACTCGCCTACATGGCCGGCAAGGAGTATAAAAGCGCATTCGATAAGGCGATGAACGAACTGCAGGTCACATTTCAGATTGTGCGAATCCCCGCCGGGCAGTACGATCCCGATACCTGGACCACCTTCGTCTCACAATATCCCGATATCGCACACTCTTGAAACAAAGAATATTAAGCCGCAAAAAGACGCAAAATTCGCAAAAGAAGCGGGGCTGCCCTATTTACGTCACGCCTCTATTACATCAATGAGAAGCAACGGTCCGCCAGGCATCCAATCCCAAATTTTGCGCCTTCTGCGTGTTTTTGTGGCTAAACCGGATTTTCGCGTTTCACGCAGATAGCGCATCCGAAACGATCTTGCGCGCTTCATCCAGTACCAGATCCAGGTGCGCCTCGCCCTTGAAGCTCTCTGCGTAGATTTTATAGATGTCTTCCGTGCCCGAGGGCCGGGCCGCAAACCAGGCGTTCTCGGTTACCACCTTCAGTCCGCCTATCTCCTCGTTGTTGCCGGGTGCGCGCGTCAGCTTGGCAGTGATGGCTTCTCCTGCCATCGTCGAGGCTTTCACCGCTTCTGGTGAGAGCTTTTTCAAGATCGCCTTCTCAGCTGGCGTAGCCGTCTGGTCCACGCGTTTGTAGGTCGGTATACCAAGCTGTTTGGTGAGATCGACGTAGTGCTCACCGGGATCTTTGCCGGTGACAGCGGTGATCTCCGCTGCAAGCAGACCAAGAATTAAGCCATCCTTGTCGGTGGTCCAGACTGAGCCATCCTTCTTCAGGAACGACGCCCCCGCGCTCTCTTCGCCGCCGAAGCCAAAGCTGCCGTCCAGCAGGCCGGAGACAAAGTACTTGAAACCGACTGGTACTTCCACGACACGCCTGCCGATCAGTTTTCCAACGCGATCGATGAAGCTGCTGGAGACGACGGTCTTCCCGATTGCGGCTTCAGGCGACCATCCGGGCCGATGGTTGAACAGGTACCAGATTGCGACCGAGAGATAGTGGTTGGGGTTCATTAGCCCCGCGGAAGGGGTTACGATTCCATGCCGATCGGCATCGGTATCGTTCCCGAACGCGATACGGTACTTATCTTTAAGACCAACGAGATTTGCCATGGCGTACGGCGAAGAACAGTCCATACGGATCTTGCCATCATGATCCACGGTCATGAAACGGAAGGTCATGTCGATCGACTTATTGACGATCGTCATGTTCAGCCCATAACGGTCGATAACCGGCTGCCAGAACGGCAGGCCGGCGCCGCCAAGCGGATCGACACCGATCGAGATGCCGCTCGCGCGGATCGCCTCCATATCGATCACCGTGGCAAGATCGTTGACATAGGGCGTAATGAAATCGTAGGTGTGCACATTCGGCAATGCCAGCGCTGTCGCATAAGTTTGCCGTTTAATACCCCGATTGCCCTCGCGCATGAGCTCGTTTGCGCGATTCTGAACCTGGTTCGTGATATCGGTATCAGCGGGGCCGCCATTGGGTGGATTGTACTTAAATCCGCCATCGGTCGGTGGATTGTGTGATGGCGTGATCACGATGCCATCGGCAAGTCCGGTGGTGCGGCCAGCATTCCATTTCAGGATGGCATGCGAGATTGCAGGTGTTGAGGTGATGCCATCGTTCGGAGCCAGGTACAGATCTACCCCATTCGCAGCGAGAACCTCAATGGCGGATTGCTGGGCAGGGAGCGAGAGAGCGTGCGAATCCATGCCGATGTAGAGCGGACCATTGATTCCCTTTTCGGCGCGATACTCAACGATCGCCTGCGAAATCGCAAGAATATGATCCTCATTGAAGGTGCCCGCCGCGGCCGTGCCGCGATGCCCGCTGGTCCCGAACGAAACCTGCTGCGCCTTGACTGCCGGGTCCGGCTTGATATCATAGTACTGCGCGCGCAGCCGATCGACATCGATCAGGATGCTTTCCGGGGCCGGCTTGCCAGCCAGCGGGCTAATTGCCATTGACTTTATTCCTTGCATAGTGCGGCAACATCTGAAGAGCCACAAGATGCGTCTCGCTCCGTTGCCATCCTTTCTTTACGGATGATTACACTCTTCATACTCCGTACCAGAGCGAATTTTCTGGGCAGTTCGCGGAATCTGAACAATTCATCGCTACTTGAAGCTCGATCAGCGTAGTGCGAGTGATGGTACACGTCAGCAGTCAATACCCAGGAAAGGTTCATCCTTACTTGCCCATACGCATCGTAATGGCATGAATAACAGAACCTGAAAGCATCTCGATCATTCTCAATTGCGGGCGATCAAGCCTTTTGAACCAATTCATTGTAGTCATATGTCTTGTCTGGAATTAATGAGGTCACATTCCAGTCGACAACTCGCCGCCAGTCAATGATCTGTTTGTGGACAGGTGTATCAGTTCCATCGCCAGCAACAGTTACTTCGATGAAACAGTCGACGAACGATGAACTCTTTTCGCGGCACCACCTGTCGATCATCTTGCGTATGTCGCCGACTATTCCCATGAGCGCCTTTTCTGACATAAACTGCGGGTTTAATTCTTTAGGATAGGCTGAAAACTCATGGCTGACTCCTCCCGTCAGCACATGCGCAAGTGCGTACGTAGCTGGACCACTTACGCCGTTCATTACGACTATAAAGTGTCTGCGATGCGGTTCGGTGTAAAACGGGTTTGGAGCGAATAATAGATGTGCAAGCACTCGCCATTGCTGAACCTGATCCTGTTGACTCTTGAAAGGCAAGGATGTGACAGCGAACGGCTTCGCCCCAAATCGGCCCGACATAAACCCACGTCGCATTTCTTCTGCGCTACCACCTTCAACGGTCTCTTCGCGGAAAAACATGCGCGGTATTTTTTCGTCACCAGCTTCGTTTTTTTGTTTTTTTGCAATTACGGCATGGTGGTATTTACTGTAATCGCTGCTGTCGTCAAACAGAGCTTCGCTCGGAACACCGAACACCTCGCCAAGAACTATTTCAGTCAGTGGATTCACATCCGCTGACGCAATTAGGATGCAATTCTTATCCTTCAAGAGCTCGCGAGCGAGGATGGGATAGTCGTTAGTCAGCGTGCCCCGTTTCGTAGCCCACTCAAATGAATAAACCGGAGTTTCTATACGTACTTCATATTCACGCCTGCCAAAATACGAGGACAATTCTGACGCAGTTCTAAGATCCCAGTCACCTATCATCTCTCTCGCGTGTTGGTTGACGTGAAGAGCGCCGGTAAAAATCGAGACATTTCCACGAGGACCCAGAAGTGAATCCCACAGCGCTCTTCTCGACCTGTGCGTAAAATCTGACTCTATCATATGGCGTAGTGACGCCTTAAGGGGATCGAAAATCTTATCCGGCTTGTCAGGGTACAGAGTAATATGACGTTGCGCACGGATGTCGAACGCGAGATCTAGATTGTCCTTGTCAGTCTCGCATATCGTTATTGGTATAACGTTCTTGCCACGGGAGTATGCATAGCCAAGCCAGAAATAGGACATGGGGTGGCAGCCTTTTCCTGTGCGCACGATTATGCAAAATGCGCTGTCGATTGCATCGCGTACCTTTGTAAAGTCGTCAACCGTATCCACTTGCAATATGCTTTTAAGCGGCTCGATAAAAGCGTGTTTATATAGGTCTATAATTTGGCTGTCTTTCGCTGTTGAAAGATCAGCAAGTAACTCGGTCATGGCTACGCCAGCGTATGACTTGATTATTTCGACTTCACTTAGACGAATATCGTCGAGCGCGTTATTTTTACTCCTTGTAGCATTTTCCGAAGTATAACCCGACGAGTTAACGTCACTCTCATTGAGGTCCACCGATGCTGCATCGTCAGGGTGTTCGATAACGAGTATTCGGTGATTAGTCAAGTCAGTGGTCTTCAGCGGCGGCTCTGTACCCAAATGCCTGGTCCAAATCTTATCCTCCAACTTTAACATATCGGCATCTATTGGCTCCAGATCGCGATAAACGTAAATTGGGGCCTTGAGGCTGGTGAAATGTTGGAAAATCCAAGCGCGCCAACCTGCGTATGGATCCTCTTTTGCGACTTGGCTGTCTTGGTTTTTCGCACGGGTAGACGACTGACATGTCAGTACTACGCGGTGATTGAGACCGTGAGCAAGGCCCAGTTCAAAAAAAACATTGTCATTAGGCAGTGATAAATCTGCCATTACGAAATCAGCTTCTTGAATCCTTTTACAAATGCCTTCACAAATCACAATGCCTGGCCTTGGCACTTCCTCACCCGTGCTGAGTTTAACTTCTTGCAGTCCCTCGGCGGAATAATTCTGTTCAACGCACGGCTTAAATGTGTTTGTAAAGAAAACTCTGGTATGCGGCCGAAACGGCATGACCATAAAACCTGTTAATAATCGCTTGTTGTTTTGTTCTGCCAATTTGTTGCGATCTGATCTTGCTTTATCAATCTCAGTTCGATAAACGCAGCCTCTACCTGTCATGAAACACGGATTAACGCGATCATGATCACCTTTAAGCTTTTCTGCAAACCTTATTGCACGGTCATGTAGAATTGTTGCGACTTCATCGTCAGGTTTCATAGAGTGTAATCTCCGAAGTTTGTTCAATCACTAACTCTGTTAACGCCTCTTGGCCTGCCTATACACATGGCAACCTCTGATAGCAGGTATTTCCGTGGATTACCGCGCAATCCCTCCATGGTATCTAGAAATCTAGAGATATTAGACAAGCTTCGCGAAGTTTGTCCTCATACTGAACGGTACCACGGTTGAGCAATCTGTCACCGGCCCACGTGTCAAAATTGTCGGTCAATACAGGGTGCGTTTCTTGATTCAGGCAACGTACCCCAATTGACTGAATTGACATTACTGATCTTGTAACCGGCAGCATTTTTCATGTTGTAGGAGTCATCTGCTTTGATAACGGCGAATTTACATTGGAACGTTCATTCCAAAGGAGATTCCCGTGAAACGGGACCCAGAACGGCGGGCCATTATTGATGAAGCTGTAAAGCGATACCGCGAAGCACTTGAGGATCTATTGCCCGGCGAAAACCCTACTCTGGATCAGTTGGAGACCGCAATAACGGAAATTGGCCACGAGGTGTTCCCCGATTTGCAGGAGAAGCTTATCAATGAGGGCAACCGCAAGGCGCGCGTAAATAAGATAGGTTGCGCCTGCGGCGGCGTAACACTATATCGCGGTATGTGCACAAAGACACTGATTACCGTTCATGGTTTGTTGAGACTGAAGCGACCTTACTATCACTGTAGTAGTTGCAAAAAGGGAAGCTATCCGTCAGAAGCGGGCATCGGTCTCGACGCCGGAGAGACGAGCCGTGCAGTTCGGCAACATATTGCATCCCTTGTTCCGAACCTTGGTTTTGCCGAGACAAAGGCGGTGCTGTTCAAACTACTTAACATTGATGTATCAGCCTCCACCGTCGAAAGAGTAGCCGTATCGATTGGTTCTTCGTTACGCGCTGCACAGAAAGAGGAGGCGAAGGCATACCATGAGGACCGATTGATTGACAAACGCACGGCAACGCCTAAGCGTCTCTATATCGGTGCTGACGGAGTGATGACACCCCTCTGCGAACCATGGCGTAAAGACGGTAGTGCTGGTTCGCTTAACTGCCGATACGGTGAATGCAAAACAGGCGTGGTATACGAGACGCACACCGATGCTAAGGGGAAAGACCATCGCGTCCACACCCGCGCCTACACGGCAACGATGGAAGGCGTTGAGACATTCGAGCGGCTACTGGGAACCCTAGCACATCGATGTGGGCATCACGCAGCAAAGGAAGTCGTAGTTCTGGGCGATGGAGCTCCTTGGATCTGGTTTATGTTTGGTCGTCTGTTTCCGACAGCAATACAGATACTCGATTTCTACCATGCTTGCGATCATATCAAAAAGGTGACTGACGCAATTCACAGCAAAGACGCTGCCGCGGGGCGAGAATGGCAAAAATTGCGTCAAGCCGAGCTCAAGGACGACAACGTCAAAGGCGTGATCCAAGCCATCAAGAGCTGGAAGCCCAGGAAGCACGAGAACCGGGAAATCCGCAGGATCGAAATTGGCTACTTCACCGAGAATGCCGAACGGATGCGTTACAAAACCTTCACAACAATAGGATATCACATCGGCAGCGGCGTGGTAGAGGCTTCATGCAAGCATGTGGTCACACAGCGGCTCGATCAGGCGGGCATGCACTGGAGGTCCAAAACAGCAGAAGCAATGGTGACACTCCGAGCGGCGCATCTTTCAACAAGCCCAACTTGTTTGGAACCACATCTTGGAATTGCAACAGGTTGCCCAAACTAAGAATAGCACCCGTCAATACAGGACTATTCCATGCAATAAGTGAAACTGGAATAGCGAATCGCACAGATGTGATGATTCAACCGTGATCTGTTTTTACAATTTAACATCGGATTTACCGCGCGAACACCCTGATTAAAACAAGTCTTCTGGCACATCACTGGAACATAGCTATTGTACCAGTACAGACACACTGATCTTATTTGTACCCTAAGGTGGAGGCACGATGAAACTTTGCGAGCAAATTACACAGGACGGCCTGTGGACCCGACTTGAACATATCGCTATTCATACTGTGACCGCTGGCAGTATAGCTGCCATGGGATATTATAGAGACGCGTGGGGCAGGCAAAAAGCATTGAGTGATCAAGGCAAAAACCCCTCCACAGTTGCCGACCTCGAGGCAACATCGACGATAATTCAAACGTGCGACAGCATGATATCCCCAGTTGCTGATAGCTTATTTTGTGGTCTGAGCTACTTCGGCGAAGAGACCGTATGTCGAGATCACCTGAAAGCACACCTAAGTGGTGATTTAATGCGGAGGTTACATGGTACTGAGCGCTTTTTTGCAGGGACAAGCAATACGATCCGCATCATCTTCGACGGGATTGACGGTACGAGCAACTTTAGCAGAGGTTTGCCTTTGTTTTGCACCGCACTTGCAATCCTAATTGACGAGCAAGTGAGAGTGTCTGCTGTTTACGATCCAATACATCATGAGGTATGTTCGGCCATATTATCTGGTAGTCACGAATGTCCTGAAGAGCAAGTTTCAGCATCTCGATGGCAGGTTGCTTCTGGGAATCGTCTGGACCTAGTCCGTGCGTCAAAATCTGATGCCCCAAAATTGCTAGACCGATCGGCTGTTGGCGTACATTTGACGCGTAGTAATCGAGTAAAGCTCAAGGACTTTGTAGGAGCTGGCAATTCGCCCTCCGGGGACAGCATGCTGGAAAGATTGGCGACAGCGACAGGCGGTGTATATTGTTTGAATTCGGGAATAGTCGCAATGCGCGAAGTCGCAAAAGGTACCCTCGGCGGGTTTGTAAACATTACAACCTACCCTTGGGATATCGCTGCCGGTGAAGTGCTCGTGCGTGCATGCGGGGGCAAAGTAACGACTTTTGAAGGCAGCCCAATAAGGTATTTGTCACCCTTGCCCACGTCCGTTGTTGCTGCGCAGGGTCACCTCCATTCCCAAATACTTGACGTGCTGAGTGGAGCGAACGCCCCTATCGAATGAGGATATTATCGTCCGGTTTGGGAGACAGTCCGGATAATCATGCCTGCCGAACTATTCGGCAGTCAGATTGTGTCTTGCACTAATGAATATGGGTTGTGCTTCTTCGCGCTTCGTATTTCGTATCAATACGGTAAACCGTTCCGCAAGAAGGCTGCCTCTAATCACTTCGGATACCGCAGCAAATCGGAGAAAGCGGTAGCCATTTCACGTCACAACTTTGATCAATTCGTATACTCACGCGAACAGCGCTTGTCGTCATCACGACGACCATCGCTTTCGAACTCTTTACGGCCCCAGCGATACTCTCAGCCCATTCGTTACCGGGACCAATATCTCGCGCCGCAATCCAACACGGAATGCCCTGCGCCTCCAATCCAGCGCAGATGGCTAAAGCGGTCTTCTGGTCCTGATGCGCATAGCTTATGAATACATCGTGTGGCATGGATTGAAGATACCCTGCAAACAGACAGACATACTACAGCCTGAACCGCTCCGCTGCAATTACCGAATTACGCAGTTACCATCCTACTGAATTACCGGCCGATCCAACGCAAGTTTACGCCGCTGAGCAGGGCCTCCCAAACGGTAGGGTCGTCTGCTTGCTGCGACCGAAAGCTGGTAGTTTGCAAGCCGCAAACATCACGCAGAACCACCCTCCAGACCCGTCATTTCGAACGAGCACCCGGGCCTCGTAAACTGCACCACGCAATCTCGAGACTGAGAAATCTGAGTTTACAATATCCTACCGATAGACGTGGACCGCAGCCAATCATGCCTTTCACTATCCATCATATTATCTATCCACTAACCATTGATCCGGATCTTCGCCTCGTGGCAGTTCCCAGCTCCCCTCATACATTCTCACCACTTAATGTCCAGGCCTACCATTGATATCGCAATATTCGCATTTCACACAGGCCGGTCATTTATGGCCGGTAAATACAAAACGCTCCCATACCCTCTCAGCCTCACCGCTTCTACTCCTCGTGCCTTGCGCGCCAGCGGCGCACAAGGCACGAGGTGTATCCATTTCGGAACCCGCGAAGTCCAGGTGAGCCGCGTCCACTGATGCCGTTCAGATTACACCCGCCCAAAATTTGCAAAATCTGGCTG
>CAIXIX010000096.1 GCA_903919615.1 uncultured Chthonomonas sp. | reverse complement strand
TCATCGAACGCAACCACCTGGAGCCCGCCTGTCCCCAGGCGGCAATCTTCTAGGGCCGCACTCATCGAACGCAACCACCTGGAGCCCGCCTGTCCCCAGGCGGCAATCTTATTGGGCCCGCATGCGTCGAACGCAACCACCTGGAGCCCGCCTGTCCCCAGGCGGCAATCTTTTCGGGCCGCATTCGTCGAACGCAACCACCTGGAGCCCGCCTGTCCCCAGGCGGCAATCTTTTAGGGCGCATTCATTCATCGAACAAGACGCCGCTTCCGCTGCCACGGGTTCACTGAGCCCGCACGAAGCATGAGCGAATCAGGGCGTAGGGCAAATTGCAGTCACTGACCACGGTTTGTTTTCGCGTCCAGCCAACATCCGGCAGGCGCGCACCGTCCCTCTACGTGTGCGCGCCAGAGCCTGTAACCAAGTACCGCCGTAAGCGCATGTCGCCCTTTTATACACAACCATCTGAGGTTGTGTATAAAAGGGAACCCGGGATTAGGGTGAGGCCAGGTCTCGGATTGGCTGCACTGGCTACTCTGAATACTCGGCGTGATAGCTCCGCAATAAACTGATCGACAGGCAGTTGCTAGATTCCTCTTCGGGTTCCCAGCACGCCGCCAACTGTGAAGTCCGTCCTAATACCCAACACCCAAAACCCAAAACCCTTACCGCCGCCACCCGGCAGGCGCGCATTTGTCCCTCTCTATGCGCGACTTAGCCAATAAGTACGTGATGCCGGGCGTGCATGGAGAGGGATTAGGGTGAGGCCAGGTCTCGGATTGGCTGCACTGGCTTTCAGCATCTAAGATCAGCCCTATCTTTCTCGATAGGTTTTAGCTAGCTTCCTCAAAGCTCATCCAATCCCGCAAGCACCCCATCGAACAACTATCGGTCCTAATGGTCGTACTCGCCGTACAGGTTAAAGCACTATAACGGTCCACAAAGCCCGCCCAAACAACTCAACATCAATACCGCCCTATACTTAATGTACATCTTCGAGATTATCTTCTCCACCATAAAAAAACCTCAAGTTATCCTCGTTATGTTTATCGAACGGTCAGCGATTTGCATACCGGTGCGCTGCCAACTGCGTCTTTGTTATGCATGCCGAAGACGCACGCAACACGGCGTGCTGCAAATGTTACGGTGGTAAAGGGATAAAAAGCAATGAAACACACTCTGCCCAAATCGGGCGCCAGTCACACGCTTTCGAGTCTACTGCGCATCACATCGATTGCTCTCGCCCTGGGAGCAATGAACTGCGCCGCCAATGCCCAGTACGTTACGATCGACCCCCCGAAAGCTGTCTATGGCAGCGCGGCAACAGGAAGCACGGACAGCAGCGACATCGTCGGATGGTTTACCAATGTCAACTATGTCTACATCGGATACGTGGACGTTAACGGAAATTTCACGACGCTTGTAGATCCGTCAGCTGGCACAAGCTCAGGCGAAGGCACAGTCGCTATGAGCATGTCGAATGGGACGGTAGCTGGCTACTATGTCAATGGAAACCCAGCAAGCCTTAGCTCCCTTAACGGTTTCACATACAATGGGACAAGCTACACTACAATCAACGATCCAGCTGGCTACAGCACAATAGTATCCGGCATATCCGGCGCAAATATAGTGGGCGAATACCGGCCGTTTGGCGAATCATCGCCGTCCAATGGATTCATATATGACGGCAATCACTACATCACACTCGACGATCCGCTTGGCGTTAACGGCACATATTTAACCGGCATCAGTGGCCAAATAATCGTGGGAAGCTACCTGGATTCGGGTTTCGTCTATCATGGTTTTATGTTCAACATGGCCACAGATCATTGGACAACGCTGGACGATCCAGCGGCACCCGATCCAACACCTTACAGAGGCACCAACACCGGCGGAATCGACGGCAACTTGATAGACGGCGCATATAGCAACGCTTCAACAGCCGGCGCATTTGTATACAATATTAAAACAAACAGTTGGATATCATTCCGGGATCCATCAGATGGCGATGCCCCCGGGTACAGTACCGACGCGACAGGCTTCGCCGGCGGTATGGCAGTCGGCGAATACATCGACAAATATGGCGTATCACACGGCTTCGCAGTAAGCACCCCAGAACCCAGCACCCTCGCCACAGCCATCGGCTTCGGTATCACCGCGATATTCGCACTCCGCAAACGCCGTAGCACTACTCCCCGATAAACATCTGGCCAGCCCAATGTGATTAATTGAAGCACGTTGGGCTGGCCAAACTGAGCGAATATCGAAAGTCGTCGCGCGAACTGTTGCAAAGTCGCGCTCCAGCAGCGCACACGTTTCGCTGGCCCAGTTTCTTGCAGAGCATCGCGGTGTCAGGCGGCATCTGCATGGTGTCAAGTTAAGCTGCGATCTGATTCTCAACCTGGCCAATAACGAGGTTATCGAATAGCATCCGGAGCGCTGCGAGATGCTGCTTGACGGTCTGCGGGTGACGGGTCTCTTTGAGTTCTTTAGTGTAGGCGGCGACAACAAACGGCTGCAGCTGATACAGTCCGATACCCTTGGCCAAACACCAGGCGTCGAACTGGCGGAACGCTCGCAGGTATGACATCCGTGTGTTGTCGTTTTCAATCTCGGCGGTGAAGAAATTAACGAACCGCAACGTTGCTGTTTCGCCGGCATCGGTTATCAACCGGGGCAGCAGCAGATCATCGGGAGCGGCCAGCGCCTGGCCGTCCGCTGCGGGTAAAACCATGAGTTCGCCTTTTGGCTCTGGCAATAGCAATATCTCGCCTTGCTCCGTCTCGCACTTCTCGCTCATAACCAATTCCTATGACTCATGCCGGCGGGGGCAGAAAGTAGAGACGGTCTTTCCACTCCGCTTCCTTCTCCGCATCGTAGAGTTGGATCAGTGCGCGCATCAGACCCCCGTAGTCGTTGGAGCGAATAGTGGCGTTGTGAACAAACACAATGCCGCCATGAACAAACGCTTCATTCGCCAAACGCATCAGAAGGAGAGGGATCGTGTTCACGTCGTAACTCACCAGTGTCAATCCGGCTTCCGCTGCGGCACGCAGCACCATTTCATCACTGACGCCTCGCAGACGTCCCTCTTCCCAATCGTGTGCGCTGAAGATAGGAATGTCGACACGCTTCGCAAGGATCTGCCTGGCGATTTCGTCGGAAATGTTCTCATCCAAAAGCAGAGAGAGCATCAGCCCGCCGTCTCCAGGTTGGGCAAGAGCCGCTTCAACTTTTCAAATGTCATGGAGCGGTTGTCTTCCAGAGCCGGATCGAGTTCGTCGCGGAACGCCTCATAATAATGCAAGGCGGCATTGACCCAGGCGCGCGATCGGCGGAAGTAGGCAGCCACGCGCTCTGCGTCCATGTCATGATCTTGCACGATCATTATCACTTCCCAGACCGCCAGATTGGAGTCTTTCATGTAGGGTTGACGCCCGATCACCGAATCGCGGAACTCAATACCAGAGAACT
>CAIXIX010000095.1 GCA_903919615.1 uncultured Chthonomonas sp. | reverse complement strand
CTATCCTGACCACAACTGTCCGCTTATTCTGGTAGGTGTGCTCAAAGGTGCTTTCATGGTAACTGCCGATCTAGCGCGTTCTATCAGCAGAGACGTAGAGATCGATTTTATTACGATTTCGTCCTATGACGAAGGAACGGAGACATCCGGGAATGTTCGCGTTCTTAAGGATCTGAACAGCTCCGTCGAAGGCAAGGATGTGCTGATCGTTGAAGACATCCTGGATACGGGCCTGACCTTAAGCAAAAGCAATCTGATTGAAAAGCTGACGTTACAAAAGTCGAACAGTGTTCGAATCTTGTCTTTGCTGGACAAGCCGGCACGAAGAAGAGCGCCAATTACACCAGACTACTGCGGTTTCGTAATCGATGACGAGTTTGTTGTGGGGTATGGCATGGACCTGGCCGAGCTCTATCGCAATCTGCCATACGTCGGAATCCTATCCCAGGCCGAATAGTTAAACGCATCCGTGAGAACTTAACTCGGATTTAATAGTCTGCTTGATCTTGGAGGCAACAAAACGTGGTATAATAGGGTTCAGAAGCAAGACGCTGGAGCCTTTCCACCGACGATCGTAGTACTGCCGGAGCACCTCGCCTCGTTCGCCTTTCTTTCCACTGTAATTGCGCATGTAGCGAAGATTGTGGCGACACTGGGTATCTGGATCCTTCTGCCCGTTCCCGAACATTTCATACCAACCATTAGAGTTGTAAATCAAACTGTGCGTTCTCATTAGCATCGCGTTCCGTTTTAGCTCCTGTCGCACGACATGACAATTGTAGGTCGAGGTAATGTGCATATGCACACACATTTAGCCGAGGTGAATTAGCCGAATGGAAGAAATCGTTAGCTTCAATCTCTCAGATCTTGAGAACAAGAGTCTGGGCGACCTTCAGGATCTTGCTAGAGATCTCGGAGCCACGAACGGCGCATCTTCGACACGTAAGGACGAGTTGATTTCGCGCATTCTGCAGGTTCAAACAGACCGGAATGGCGTTATAATCGCAAAGGGCATTCTGGAAATCCTACCAGATGGTTGGGGATTTTTGCGCCGCAGTAACTTCTCACCGAATGCCGAAGACATTTATGTGTCTCAGACACAGATCAAACGTTTCGGTTTGAAAACGGGTGACGAAGTTACGGGGCAGGTGCGACCTCCCAAGGAATCGGAAAAGTACTTCGGATTGTTGCGTGTTGAAGCCGTTAATGGCGTCGATCCGGATGTTGCTAGAAACCGCGTTAACTTTGATGACCTCACGCCTATCTATCCTCTTGAGCGACTTCAGTTGGAGACGACTCGAACGGAGATGACGGGACGTATCATGGATCTGATCAGCCCTGTCGGCAAGGGACAGCGCGGAATGATCGTTGCTCAGCCTAAGGCGGGCAAAACCACTATTCTTAAGACAATTGCTAACGCCGTCGCTACAAACCATCCTGAGTGTGTTCTCATTGTGCTGCTCATCGATGAGCGACCTGAAGAAGTCACCGATATTCGGAGATCTGTTAAAGGAGAAGTTATCAGCTCTACCTTTGATGAGACGCCCGAAAACCACATGCGCGTTGCGGATATGGTGCTCGAGCAGGCTAAGCGTCTCGCAGAAAGCCGGCGTGACGTCGTCGTCTTGATGGATAGCCTTACCAGATATACGAGGGCATCAAACCTGACGGTTAATCCTAGTGGACGAACGCTCGCAGGCGGTCTGGACCCTGCTGCGCTATATCGTCCCAAGCGATTTTTCGGCGCGGCGCGAAACATTGAAGAGGGTGGCAGCCTCACAATCCTCGCTACAGCCCTGGTTGAAACAGGGAGCAGGATGGATGACCTCATCTTTGAAGAGTACAAAGGTACCGGCAACATGGAAGTTGAGCTCGACCGGAGCCTCGCAGACAAACGGATCTTCCCGGCAATCTCTCTCAGATCAAGTACTCGACACGATGAACTTCTTTATGATGAAGAAACGTATAAACAGATAGGTAAGCTCAGGAGATTGCTTCATGGCCTAGATCCCATGGAGGCTACTGAACTCCTCAAAGAGCGACTAATGCATACGAAGACGAATAAAGAGTTCCTTTTAATGGTTGACAAGACCATTAAGGGCACGGGTGAATAGTCGCTAATTGAGTGCAGTTCTTACCTGTCGCGACGGTCTGGTATCCAGGAGCCTAACAAGGAAAGTACTGTGAGCAACGATTTTGCGGACCTGTTCGGAGATTGGCCACCGGAGCCTAACCCAAATCAGGGTAGGGCAAATCCGGATCATGCACATGAACCCGAAAACCGGGTGAGGCGACCCATTCAGGTGCGTGAGTGTAAGGTGGTAAACGTCTTTGAAGCCACCTACGCCGATGGAAATCAAGACTCCACAAACGCGAAGACGAATTTTGTATTATTGCGCGATTCAATCGGCAGAGACATCAGGATATTCGTACTGCCAGACGTCGCATACGCGATGTGCCTCGCTCTATCTGAACATACCCCAGAGCGCCCCTTCACCCACGATCTAATGAAGAACATTTTGGTTCGTATGGGCGCAACGATTGAGTGTGTTACTGTTGATGATCTCTGGCAAGACACGTTTTATTCAAAAATCACAATCGTTAAGGGCGATGAATCCTTAGAGATTGATTCTCGACCCAGCGATGCCATAGCTCTGGCCCTGCGATTTAATGCACCCATTTATATTTCTGAACATGTTCTCGAGGCTGCTCAGCACGAGTAGGTCGAAAGAACTGGCCCCTTCGCAGCGCCCATGAACCCGCGAATCCCCACCGGGCATATTCCGCATGCACCAGAAGGTTTCTATCCGTGCTTTGAAGAACCCTGTTTTTGACGATCGCATTTAACGCGAAATTGAATACTCACATCGTTATTGCGCGCAGTTTTATTGGAGAGGTTAGATACATGATGATCAAACCCACGGTTCTTTTGCTCACAATTAGTTTATGTGGGCCAGTATTGGCACAGACGCCGAAGGAAACATCGATGAAGATTGCCGAAGGACCCTACAAACCGGAAATGGAATCGCTCAAGCAGTACACCTGCCCCGATTGGTTTCGGGATGCCAAGTTTGGCATCTGGGCGCACTGGGGACCGCAATCGGTTCCAATGGATGGTGACTGGTATGCGAGAGGGATGTACGAGCCAGGTAACGGACACTACACCTATCATACTGCTCACTACGGGCATCCTAGCGAATTTGGATACAAAGATATCATCCCGCTCTGGAAGGCCGAAAAGTGGGATCCTGATCGCCTGATGAAACTGTACAAGGATGCCGGAGCGCACTATTTTGTGAGCATGGGCACCCATCACGATAACTTCTTCCTCTGGAACTCCAAGTTGCACCGTTGGAATGCCGTCAATATGGGTCCTCACCGAGACGTTGTTGGTGACTGGCAGAAGGCTGCTCATAAGCAAGGCCTCAAATTCGGAGTTTCAGAACATCTTGGCGCCAGTTTTACCTGGTTTCAGAGCAGCCATAGGTCTGATAAGGGCGGCCCGAAGGCGGGAATTCCCTACGATGGCGCCGACCCGAAATATCAGGATCTGTACCATTTTCCCGCTGAGGCAGGCGATACGGGTTGGTATAGCAACAACCCGAAATGGCAGAAACAGTGGTATAGCGAAATCCAGGAACTTGTCGATAACTATCATCCCGACCTGCTGTATAGTGATGGCGGAGTTGTATTTGGTAACGAAGTCGGCCTGAGCATGATCGCACACCTCTACAACTCGAGCGCAGCCAGAAATGGCGGTAAAGCACAGGTCATTTATAACTGCAAGCAGGTCTCAGATGGGCGATGGGTCGAAGATCTGGAGCGCGGCATCATGCCACGGATCGATCCCCATCCGTGGCAGACAGACACTTCCATTGGCGACTGGTTCTACAATCGCAACTGGAAATTCCGCCCCGTCAGCTGGGTAGTTCATACCTTGGTCGACAACGTCAGCAAGAATGGCAATCTCTTACTAAATGTCGTACAACGCCCCGATGGCACACTGGGCCCAGAAGTAGAAGATATGCTGCATGAGATGGCCAAGTGGCGGGCCGTTCACGGAGAGGCGATCTTTGCCTCCAGACCCTGGCAGATTTATGGTGAAGGCGCAGTGAACGCTAAGGGCGGCAGTTTCAAAGAGGATTACACCTATTCTGACAAGGATATTCGGTTTACGACTCGTGGCGCTAACCTCTATGCGCTTGCGCTGGGATGGCCATCGGATAACCAGATCGTGATCAGGTCCTTGGCAAAACCAGCCGGCCAGAATATTAACCACATCTCAAACATCTCGCTGCTTGGTTACACTGGGAAGATAACTTGGAAGCAGAGCGCGGAGGCACTAGTTGTAAAACTTCCTTCGCAGAAGATATCAGACCTTACTACGGGACTAAAAATTACCGGTTCTAACCTGACAGCCGTGCTATTACCTGAAGTTGTTCAGGTCGTTCAGCCCGACCCAGGCGGAAACATCACACTGTCTGCGGACACGGCGGACCTTCATGGCGATCAGATCAAGACTGAAGATCATGACGGACAATCAAACATTGGCTTCTGGGATAGGGCAGGGGAGTGGGTTTCGTGGAAAGTAAAGGCGGCTCGAGCTGGAACCTACACGGTCACGGCATCGATTGCATCCGTCTTTAATAACTCAGAGTTCAGAGTAGATGTTGCTGGCAAGGAGATTGTGTACCACGCGGACAACACGGGCGCATGGGATAAATTCAATACCGTAACGCTTGGAACTGTAGAGGTAAAACAGCAGGGAGATATCGTAATCTCGGTTCACCCGGGCGAAGCAGCAAACTGGAAAGCGATCAACATGCGGAGCATCGTGCTAACGCTAAAGAAATGAGCGTTTCAGCGCAGTGTTGCTTCGGTCCGCGCTTATGATAATGGCAAGCAGCAGGAAACATCCCGGTACCAGGTAAAAAGCATGGTTTAGCCCCGCATTATGATTGCCGATCCAGCCCATTAGCCAGGTTGCAACTCCGCAGCCTGGCACTCCTGCACATGCCAACAGAATAAACAGCATCGTTGTATCGACATGTGGCAGCCGATCTGCGCTGAGGCTCTGAACACTTGGCCAGTACGGGGCGACGGCCAGTCCTGCAACAAAGAGTATTGCCATAAACGGTGCAAGGTGCCGCTGCCCGGGCAGCAAAAGTGTGATACCTGCTCCCGCAACAGCAGACCAGACAATCAGACGCTTCAAATGCTGCTGCTTTAACGCATACCCCCACCAGGTTCTGCCCGCAAACATTCCCGCTGAGAAAAGTGCGGTACCCAATCCACCAATCCATGCCGTTGAGCTGAAGTTAAGTTGAATGTAACTCGCTGTCCAAAACGTGAGACAAAACTCACCACCTCCGGCAACAAACATTGCCGCATAGTACAGCCAGAACCGGGGTGTCGAGACAATCTGCCTGGCATGGGCTGTTACTTTTGCTCGATCAATCGTTTCAGGGTGCTCCGGATATTTTCTTGCTGGATCTTCCGGCAGTAAAAGTAGAGCAGCTGGAATAACAGAAATTATCGCTACAACAGCAATTACTAATCTCCAAGCTACGTGGTGAGCCAGAAGAGCGCCCGACACAACAACTGTTATAACGACTCCGATACACCAGAAACCGTGCGAAAAATTGATATATCGGCCTGGTTCATCACGATGGAGATCCTGCACAAACGGAGTAATTAATCCTTCAATAACACCCTCGCCAAGTCCAGCAAATGCAAGCGCCAGCAAAAGCAATCCATAAACGGGCGAAAATGCACAAAACGCCATGCCCATGCCCATAACGACAACGGCCGCACCAAGTATGCGCCTCTTTCCCCATCTGCCCGCCAGGTAGCCACAGAGGAGCATCGTAACAACCATCGAAATGGTACGGCCGAGGTGTAAAGCGCCACCCGCGGCCATGCCGCCGCTTTCCAGACGGAAGTTAAGATCCCTCGCAATCAAAACAAGAGCGACAGGAACAACTACTGAGCCCGCAGCATAAGCGATAAATGTCACGAAAACTGCAACGTCATATCGACCAAAAACCATTGGGATTTGGGGTTTCACTGAGGCTTGTTTCCCACTCTTCAAGTCAATACACAATGCAACTGTATACTACCTTGACGAATGGGAAAACAAGATCTGATTGCTGGCTCGTTTTACATTTATGCCCGTTGTTCTGGCGTACTTACATCAGGCACACTAACGCCGAGCGCGGTAGCGAGATCGATCTGATGCTCCTGCTCTTGAACAAGGATCTCTCGGATATTTTCAGCAACGGCATACTCACCAAGGGCCTCGCATTGGCGAACACGCACTCGGTAGTTTGCAATCGTATGATTCTCGTTGTCGAGATCAAAGCGGAGCATATCTTCTGCCTTCTTAGATGTCTTTACCGGCTGGGCAGTCACCGTTGGGGTGCCGCCTAGATAGTCGATCTGGCACGCAATCGTAATGGCGTGAGCCAGTTCTTCGGCCGCATGTTTTTCAAGTTCACCGGCAATACTCATGAACTGGGCGCCTTTGATAACCTGCGAATACGTGATGTATCCAATAATCGCCTGATACTCCCGCGACAAGTCCTCATTCAGCAAGTCGATTAACTGCTGCCGTGTGGTCGCAGCAGTTTGTGTGTTCGTCATCATCTTTTCCTTATAGCTGTTCGTTGTTCGATACCTTGTTAAGGGGTCTGACAACAAGACGGGATCAAAGCTAATCCAGGTTCCATAATCATCACTGATAATTGTCTATCCGCAACTCCCCCAAGCTCGGGGGAGTGTATTACAACGTCCGATAATACTAGGTATGTGAATCATTACTATGGGGGACTTCTGTGCCCTACAAGGGTATAACTAGATGATTGCCGAAGTTTGGATTAGGAGGTTGTCTGAATGATCAACCGCTATCGTTTGTCGTCTGTTCTATCTGCACTCGTTTGCGTCATTTTATCAAGTACCGGTAATTCCCAAACAGTACGAAATACGATAAACCCATTTCACGATGCAGTGGCCTGCTGGCATATGGATAAACTAACCGATGCAAATGGCAAGAACCCGCTTCAAATTGTGGGCAATGTCGTCATTGGAACGAAGCTGACCGGGAAGGAACTCTCGGACTCAATAGCCCTTGGCGGCGATGACACGATTGCAAACATGAATGGCGGATATCTGGATGCGTCTCAGGGTTCTGATGGTGATTTGAACCTGAATGGCAATTCGCTGACCGTTGCCATTCGATTGCGATCCACGGATGGCGCCTGGGGCAAACCAATCTTTAGCAAGCATGGCGGACACGAAAACCTGGTTTACAACCTGTTCTCTTTTCCAGATAAAATTGGCTTCGAACTTGGCACTCAGGACCATCAGGGAATGACTCAGGTTTCGGTGGAAATCGCAAAGATTGGCCCAACGTCGTGGCACACCATAATCTGCCGTTACGACGGCACCGCTCTCGAGATGTTTGTCGACGGCGTGATGATGGACGCCGCAACAGCACATGGCCCATTACGCACCGGAAATTCAGAACCAGCTCTAATTGGAGCCGAACGCATCGGCGGGAATATCAACTCGGGTTGGCGAGGCAACATAGATTATGTTGCATTATGGAATCGTGCCCTCACCTCCTCAGAAATTGCCGGGCTCAATGGCGGCCCGCGCAGAATTGCACAGCTTTCACATTCGTATAAGGAAATTCGGATGCTTCCCACACGACCAGATCTGTACCATGAAACTTACAGACCCCAATTCCACTTTACGGCCCGCCAATGGAGCGTGCACAAACTGAACCCTGCTCGGCGTGAAGAGGGCTGGGTAAATGACCCGAATGGTCTGATCTATTTGGACGGCCAATACAATTTCTTTGCCCAACGATGGAATAAATGCTGGATCCATGCGATTAGTAATGACCTTGTCCATTGGACCGAAATTCAGCCAGCGTTCTGGGAGGACAACAGGTTCGAAGGCGGAACCCAGTCTGGTGGCTCGGTCCTTGACGAAAAGAACTCCTCCGGGTTGGGTCCGGATGCGGATCATCCACCGCTGATCGCCTTTTGGTCTGGCAACGACAACAACAGTCAGTGTATCTCATATAGTTTAGACAGAGGCGTTACCTGGACCAAGTATGAGCACAACCCTGTTCTGCTTCATCCTGAAAGGGATCCGAAGGTCTTCTGGTACGAACCAGACCACCACTGGATTATGGTTTTATCTGGCAATGGCAGCTACCATTTCTTCACTTCTGACAATCTGCTTCAATGGACAGCGCTCCCCCACTCCGTCCCAGATTCATTTGAGTGTCCGGACCTGTTTCAATTGCCACTGGATGGAGACCACAATAAGCTCAAATGGGTCTTAATTCGCGGTAACGGCAAATATTCGATCGGCGAGTTCGACGGCAAGTCGTTCAAAGAAGAGACACAGCAGCTCTCATCGGATAGCGGGCCAAACTTCTATGCAACGCAATCGTGGGGCGATGTTACCGGTCAGCCCGGCAGACGTGTTCAGATCGCATGGATGGCGGAGGGACGCTATCCTGATATGCCCTTTAACCAGCAGATGACATTCCCGCGGGATTTTAAACTCGTCACTACGCCAGCGGGACCTCGCCTGTTCAGGCTGCCGGTTCCGGAGATTTCAAAACTTCATCTGGTGCCTAGTATTACAACAAACCACGATCTTTCCGGAAGCACTGTGTTGCCGCTCAACAAAGGCGGCGACCTTTATCACCTGAATCTTAAGCTGGAGATGCACGCTGGCGCATCGTTAAAGCTTCACTGCTTCGGCTTAGATGTGCTCCTCTCACCAGATCAGGTTGAGCTAAATGGAAGAAAAGCGATCGTAGCGACCGGGGTTAAAGAGCTCGAAGTCCTCGTCGACCGCACCTCGGTAGAGGTATTTGTCAACGGAGGCGCAGAGTCGTTATCCAGCTGTTTCCTGCCAACAGATGCTACATTTAACCTAATTAACGTTTCTGGTGGAACGCATATCTCGGAGCTTATCGTGTGGCCACTCAAATCGTCGTGGCCCGCACATGTAAAGTAACAGACTGCAATCGATTGCCTTGATCAAATAAGGAGAACCTGTGAGCAGATTTCAACTGACCGACCTCGTAATTGACGGTACACGTGTCGACAATGTCGTCCTGAACAAGGCCAACTTCGACAATGTGAGTTTAGAGGGCTCGACCTTCAACAACATAAACATGAAGGAGGTTATATTTGTCGATGTGGCATTTCACGGCGCCACGTTTCGCGACGTCAGCCTGTCCGGCGTGACGATCTCGGACGCTGATATTACGGGGCTGGTGATTAACGGGTTCAACATCGAAGAGCTCATTCGAGCTAAGTCATAAAGATGCCAACAATGCTCGGGAAAACCGTCCTTATGGCGTGACGCTCAGCGATCACGTGCTCGTGGACCAGGCGCTTTGCAGTCAACGGGGAATCATAGAGAATTAGCTTATTCTGTAAGAGAGCTCGGCGTCCAGTCGAACGTGAAGAGGAAGGAGCCGTTGCGGAGTTGGACTCCGTTGGGATTAGCCGGCACTCCATCCGTCAGCCCTGCGGACTGCACGGCAATACGCTTGATGCCGAGCAAGTCCAGTGAGACGACCTCACCAGGTTGGGCAACCCCGTCGCCGTTTCGGTCGAACCAGACTGCAATACCCTGTAACTCCGTGCCCTCCAGCCATCCGTTGTGATCGTTGTCGAGAGCGGCAAGCGGCTCATAGCCGTCGTTCCAGAAGAGCCACCACGTCACATTCCCGAACAGTTGCAATCCGGACGTAATATTGCCTGTGTGGTTGGGATCCCAAACCAGAATGCCCGTCGTAGGCTTCACCCAGGGCCACT
The DNA here is from genome assembly GCA_903919615.1 of uncultured Chthonomonas sp. Classification (GTDB taxonomy): domain Bacteria; phylum Armatimonadota; class Chthonomonadetes; order Chthonomonadales; family Chthonomonadaceae; genus CAIXIX01. The sequence goes on along the minus strand of CAIXIX010000095.1, from coordinate 2,034 downwards.
GCCTTCCGATGCCATCGCCTGCCAGATCAAAGCGAACATGCCTGTCCGGAGCCAGCAGATTGGACAGACTCGCCTGACGATCAAAGGAGATCAAGATTGGCGTTATCGGGCGCGGTTGGCTTTCGAAGGTCGCGATCTGCTTTTTCAATGTCGTCAGTTCATTCTGTTCCGTTGAGGAAAGACTGTGGTGCTGTTGCAACTTGACGATGTCATCGGCTGCTTCGACGCTCAAGAAATCTATACCGTGGTCTGAACGTGATTTTATCTCCAACGTATAAGCGTTACGGTAGAAACGTAACGCTTCTTGTCTTAAGGTCTCTTTGTCCGGCTTTCCCGGGACACCCAATGCAGCCGACACTTTGGCGAAAACCTGCGGATAAGCAAGAGCTTCTTGAACCTGAAAACCCAGGCCGAGCCATGTCTCCGGGTAGCCAGCATCGAGTTCAGACGCCTTTTTGTAGTTGGCGATCGCATCTATAGGTCACGGTACGCGACGGGAGCGGAGTATTTGTATTGCGGGGCTCGGGATTAAAGCCAGCACTGGGCCGATTCGATATGCTTGGTAACTGATCACCTCCATATACGCCGATTGTCTCCTTCTCTTCGGCCAGCGGAACGGGGCTGTAGCGTCCCAGCATCGCGAAGGCAGCGCTGTTGATGCGTCCTAATGTGTAGTAGCTTTTTGCGTCCCTGGGGTGTGCCTTGACATACTCACGCACATTCTTGAGAAGGTGGGAGACAGGCATCTCTGTCGGTCTCATCCATTTTGCCCACGTCGATGATATGGCCAACACGCTGAACATCATCAACGCAGCGGCGACCCGTAACCAGATTCCGCTCGATCGTCTTCGAGATTGTTCCATCGCGAACTCCATCCATGTAAAAACGCTAGACCGATCTTGAGCTGAGCCGTTCCCATCACTACAGACTTATACCGATAGATAGTCGTAAGCATACCCCTAGGATTCGCAGAAACTCATCGTTTCTAATAGAGTATTTTCCGTTTCAATGGTTGTTACTGGCCATTCTCTGCAAGAAAAGATCAACCTGGTGTCGAATAACCTAAAGGGAAATTCTTCGCCTCAGTGGATGGATCCCGAATCGTCATTCTAATTCTTTTGAGCAAGATGTGGAGTATGAATCATGCAGGAAATTCTAAAAGCTGCTCTTGCTGAGATTGACGCCAAAAAACGAGAAATTGTAACAAGGACGTTGGCTCTGTCTGAATCAGAACGCGGCCACTCATCCGGCAATCAGTGGTCCGCTGCCCAGGTTGTCGAGCATCTGGTTATGTTCGAAGAATACCTTCAGACGGGGCACAACAAGGCGATAGAAGCCGGGAACTCACTGAAGCCCGGCCTGAAGGGCAAGATATTTGGTGGCATCGTCGGCTCTATGGTTCGGGCGAAGATCCGATTTGGAACTACAAAGGAGTTCGAGCCAACCCTTGATATCGACCTCAACAAGCGACTGCAGGACTGGAACGAAATCCGTGAGACGCTTGTCTCAGCGTTGGATGAGATCTCGGCTTTAGATCTTAATGAGACCTTCGCTATCCATCCAATCGCTGGCCCGCTTACCGCTGAAACAACCGTCAGGATGATATCACTTCACCTTGACTACCATATTCGTTTCTTTCCAGGCAATCCTGCAGCTGAGGTTAAATCAACGTGAACGATCCCGCCGACGCATCAGCTGCAGCCCCTCTTCCCCACCCGATCGCAGGTGAAATCATCACAGAAACGTTCGATTATGACGGCGGCCGGCAGGTGACGGTGTACATTCCTCCGACCTCGGCCGAAGCGATTGTTTTCGCCGGTGACGGTCAATTAATCTCACAATGGGGCGGAGTTCTGGAGTCAGCTGGCGCACCGTCAACGATGATTGTTGGCGTTCACCGCGTGGATGACGAAATGCTGCGACTCCATGAGTATTCGCCGAGCTTCGATCCGGTTCGATTTTATGCACACGAGAAGTTTTTTGTCGAGGAAGTCGGTGCGTGGGTAAGGAAGCGTTTTGCTGTAGCATTTCCTG
>CAIXIX010000094.1 GCA_903919615.1 uncultured Chthonomonas sp. | reverse complement strand
GCGGAATCAATTCAGTTTCGTAACGTGGAGCGAAGCGACCTGAGGCAGTACCACCTGTTTCGCGTGAGCCCTCTTTTGCGGGGTCCAAGGGGCAGCGCCCCTTGAATCTCTTACGGTTGGAGCGTTCTATACTACGGGTACAGCAAAGGACGAAAGAACGACATTAGAACCAGAAAGCTCTTGCGAAAGCACTATCACGGGGCAAGGGATCGGACGTCGCCCTTTAGTCTGTAGGCTCAATCCAACACAATCAATTTGAATTATCTTGTCTAAAATCGATGCATCATGCCAGGATTTCGGTTATTGGCATGCCGTGGTCGATCGCCAGCCGTTTGCGACCGGGCACCTCCAGCCGGTGCGAGTCGAGGCCCATCTGGTGAAGCACTGTGGCGTGGATGTCGGTTACATAGTGCCTGTTCTCTATCGCCTTAAACCCGAGTTCATCGGTAGCGCCATGCGTGATGCCTCCCTTCACGCCGCCGCCGGCCAGCCAGGCACAAAATCCGTGCGGGTGGTGATCCCGGCCTGTGTCCTGCGCTCCTGGAGAACGGCCGAACTCTGTGCCCCACACCACAAGCGTCTCGGAGAGCAGCCCGCGCTGCTTCAAATCCTTCAGCAGCCCTGCAATCGGCGCATCCGTCTGTGCTGAAAGCGAGGTATGGTTTCCCTTGAGATCCGAGTGAGCATCCCACGCGCCCCCGCCTCCCCCGCCATGAAAAATCTGAACAAAGCGCACGCCGCGCTCAACCAGCCGCCGCGCAGCGAGGCACTGTTCGCCAAAGGCTTTGGATTCGGGCTTATCCATTCCGTACAGCGCGCGCGTCGCGTCGGTCTCCTTTTCCATCTGGAGTGTTTCGGGTACGGCCGTCTGCATCTGAAATGCAAGCTCGTAAGCCTTGATTCGTGCCCGGAGGTTCTGGTCGTCCGGATAGTCGATGCCGGCCAGCGTGTTCAGGCGCCCAATAAGGCTGAAATCCGCAGCCTGCTCTTCGGATGATATCCTGCCTTCAGCCGGCGAAAGAAATGATACGGGATGTTGGGGATCGGTATTGAGCCGGATGCCGCCATACTGTGGCCCGAGGTACGAAGACCCGTAGGTCCACGCGCCGCCGCAGCAGTCGCCGGTCGGCTGTCCGAGCACCACATATTCGGGCAGGTTTTGATTCAACGTGCCCAGACCATAGCAGACCCACGAGCCGACCGTTGGATGTGCGCCTTCGCGAACATGCCTGCCCGTCTGGAAGGTGAGCTGCGCGCCGTGATCGTTATCGAGCGTCCACAGCGAGCGTACCACGGCCAGATCATCCGCGCATTCGCCGACGTGCTTGAACCAGTCGCCTACAATTAGCCCACTCTTACCGTAATGCTTGAATCCGCTCTGAATCGGCATGATCACTTTGCGGTTGACGTGATCGGGATTGCCGCCTACGATGTTGGCATCCGCGTCCTTAAGGACATCCTTATACGGGGTCTGGTCGATGGATTTACCGGCATACTTTGTTAGCTCAGGCTTAACGTCGAAGCTCTCAACGTGGCTTACGCCTCCACATAGGAATATCCATATTACCGATTTGGCCTTTGGCGCGAAGTGCGGTCCGCTGCCGGCCCCGGATGGGTTTGCGGTGGAGCGTGCGTGGTCTGCCCGAGCGGTCGTTTCACGGCTCAACATCGCGCCGAGCGCAAGGCCGGTAAATCCCATTCCCGTATCTGCCAGAAACGAGCGCCGGGTAATGCCCCGGCAGGGTTCTGCTGCTAGATTTTTATTCGTGTTTTCCGATTGCATAATCTGTAACTCCACCTGTCAACCTTGCTGCAGGCAACCGTCCGGCGATAGAGCCCTTTGCTGCGGTACGTGTTCCTCTCCCGCCTCTTTCTCCTGCATCCTCCCTAATCGGTCGGCGGAGCAGAGAACACAGGGAGAGGAACACGGCTTATCTGATCGTAACGAAATCGTTGTGATTAAACAGCACCAGTATCATATTCATGCGCTTGCGATCGCGCTTCTCCGGTTCGCGCGATGTCACGGCAATTACTGCGGTCGTGGCTTTTGCGTCGCCATTCACCCTACCGGCCATAAAATCGAGGCATATCTTCAGCTCCTCGGTGGTCGGTCGTCTCGAAAGCACCCTGAGGAACGCCTCGTTTACAAAGCGCCAATCTTCGTTGAGAACCTGTTTGGAGAGCAGGTCCGCGAGCGATTTGGCCTGGTTCAGGGCCAATTCGCTGTTTGCCAGGGCAAGCGCCTGCTGCGGCATTACGCTTGGCTTCCGCGCGTAGCACTCCGTTACACTGGGTCCGTCGAATATCTGCAGGAACTCCGTCTGCTTCTCAGCAGCCGTTCGCAGGTAGATGCTTCGGCGCCGGGATGTGAGTCCGAGCATGTGATCAACCTCCGGCCCTCCCATCGTCTCATCCAGTGCGCCGGAGGCATACAGCATGTTGTCGCGCACTGCCTCCGCCTCCATTCTACGGGAAGGCATCCGCCACAGGTAGACGTCATCGGGATCGATCTTCGCATCCTTTGGGTCGGATGTCGATACCATGCGGTAGGTCTGGCTGGTGACGATGAGTCGGTGGATCGGCTTCATCTTCCAGTGTTGCGCCATCAGTTCGGCCGCAAGCCAATCCAACAATCGAGGATTCGATGGTGGCCTTCCGTTCCTGCCGAAATCGTCCACGCTCGGAACAATACCCGTGCCAAAATGGCGCATCCACATCTGGTTTACGGCAACCCGTGCCGTAAGCGGGTTTTGGTTGTCAGTGAGCCACCTGGCGAAGGCCATTCGACGCCCGGTACTCTCAAGCGGGTACGAGGTCGTTATTCGCGGTTGGTAGGCGGTCGTAGGCGGTGCAGCCAGCGCGGTCTTCGAAGCAGCCAGAGCCTTTTCCGCCTCCGTAACTTTGGCCTGCGCAGCGGCAACCTCCGGCTGCGGTTTCCCGCCGACGGCAGGTTTGGCGACTGCACTCTTCAGAGTGGCCCGCGCCGCCGTTACAGCAAGCTCGGCAGCGAATTCTGCCGAAATACGCTGTTTCGCTGCCGCAGCCGTAGCCGCATCTTTCCAACCCTGGCTCAATTTGTCGCCGGTATCTTCAATCTTCTCAACGGCAAGCACCGCGAGCAGGGCAGTGTGAGACGCCTCGGCAGCCTGCACTCGCAGATCCAGAGTCGCTCTCTCGGCGGCGCCTGCCGTTTTGGGCGCTGCATCCAGCGCGTTGCGAGCCAGTGTAACGGCCTGCTCACTCGCAGCGATCGTTTCGGCCACAACAAAGTCTCGCCTGTCCGGGAATGAAACGGTATGCGGCAGCGTAACGGGCCTGATCGACAATGTGCCGCCGAGCGCTCCGGGTACGCCCGGCAGAATGCTTTTCGACTTGTCCGGATTGCGCTCGTCGCCGCGTATGAATCGGTAGGTTACCACTTTGGGATCCGCATCGAACGCGTGCACCAGGCCATCCTTCGCCACGTCCGGCTGGCCGGGAATACGGTCGGTTCGCACGTTGTGCGGCTCGAATACGGCGCGAACGTGGTAGTACTCCTCCTGAGTAATGGGGTCGTACATGTGGTTGTGGCATTTTGCGCAGCCGAGGGTGAGCCCCAGTACCGCGCGGCCAGTATGGTTGAGCAGGTCATCCATCCACTGTTCACGGCTCAGAAGCTTGTAGTTGCGCACCAGGTAGCCCGTTGCCCGTAGCGCGTCCATGTTGCCTGGCTCGATCTCGTCGGCGGCAAACATCTCCTGCAGCATCTGGTCGTAGCTTTTGTCAGAATTTAGCGATTCGACAATCCAATCCCGCCATCGCCAGATAAACGGCTTGCTATCGCGAATCTGATTGCCGTCGGCCCAACCTGCCCAATCGCTATAACGCCAAACGTCCATCCAGTGCCGCCCCCAGCGTTCGCCGTACCGCGGGCTTGCAAGCAGTCTGTCAACAACGCTTTCGTAGGCATCCGGCCGCGTATCAGCCTCGAACGCCTTCACTTCTTCTGGTTTGGGAGCAAGGCCGATCAGATCGAGATAAACCCTGCGCAACAACACATCCTTCGAAGCGGGCGGCCGCGCGGTAAGGCCGTGAAGCTTCCGCTGCTCAGCGACGAAGGCGTCTATCGGATTTGTTCTGACTGCCCCCCGACCACGTGCCGAAACAGCAAGGGGAGACGCAGCGGCGACGAATGCCGGCACACTGGGCCGCTGTACGGGCTCAAATGGCTGCCATCGGTACTGTGCCAGAAAGCGTGTGAATTCTGCCCGGATTGCAGGCACGCGCTTGTACTCGGCCGCGTTCGGCCGGTCTGTAGCATCGCCTGGCGCATGTCCGAGCAGCAGCTCATTAAGGTTATTAACGCCGTCTCCATCGCTGTCTTCGGATGCAATCAGGCGCAGGCGGCTGGGGATGTCCGTCTTCTTTCCGGCTTTTCGCAGCTCTTCCTCCGCCAGCGCCAACCTATGGCCGAAGCTATTGTGTGGGAACTCGGCCAGGCTGTTGGGTGGCGATGTAAACTTTTTTGGCAGATGGCATGTGGTGCAGGCGTCGAGTTTCGCCGAGAGATACTTGCCGAAGTACTTTACGAAGGCCGCTTTGTTAGCGGGTGTAGCGGAGGCTGGGAATGAAAAAAGTAAAACTATAATGGCGGCCGCGATCGTGCTCGGGCGCGTACCTAAGATGAGTCGGTGTTGCGGTTTTGGTCCGGCAAACTGCATTGTCATGTTCTCAAGGGTGATAGGTTAGTGACGAACGCGGGCGGCATCGCGAATAGCCTGCGTGTGCTCATTGTAGTTATGTAATTGCCTTAGTGTCAAGCTGCACCCTGCTGACGGTCAGCCAATGCGCTTCGAGTCGTCTACACCTGCGGCCTTCGTTCCACCCGTTAGCATGCGCTGGCTGCTGCCGTCGGCGCTATATCGACCTCCTTGCCGGGTGAACTCGCGCCGATCTTGAGTTACAAGCGCGCGGCAATCTGTCCTGTCACGCCTGAACTATCTGCCAGGCTCAAATCTCGCTTGCGCCGGTGTTCCAGCGCTCCACGTTTGCTTCCGGACTTGGTGCACCAGTCGCTCTAGCCTTTTCTCCTGCACCTGAAGTCTCTAAAACCCAGGAAATTGGTTCGGCGATGTCGTTGGCTGGGCCGTTGCTCGCCTGTGGCGCAGGTATGTGGTTCCGAAGGCGAAGTGGCCGCGTATAAGTCGCCGCTCCCGTAAAAGAAACAGAACACGGAGGGGACTGCTGCTGCAGCCCCTCCCTATACATGCGGCGTCGGCTCTGTCAACTGCCAAATGTGGCTGCCATCTTTGATCACCCATCAAACTGGCCGGGCACATATTCCCAGCGAACGCAAAGCCGAAACATGAAGCAGGATCAGGTAAAAAGAATGAGGGATCAGTAACCAATCGAACTGCAAACAATACATGATTCAAACCTAAGATACCGGCTAAATTAACTCCCCGGACCTCGCAAACGTTGGCCATGTCAGGTAAGAGTACTTGGCCCAGTAATTGCGATCAGTAACAGCCGTCGTCTCGTGATTTTAGCATTCATTTCGGCGTGCACCCTCCACCCTACGCCCTCTTTCGCTCATTCTTCGCGCGGGCGCAGTGAACCCGGGACGCGGCTCAGCCAATCTCGATTGTTTGCTCTAAACAATCTACCGCAGTGCCCCTACAGGGATGAATCGCCTGCCGGATGACAGCGGCGTGCGGCTGCAAGGGAGACGCGGCTCAGGTAACGCGTCGTCCGAGCTGTCCAGAGTCTACCGCAGCGCCCCGGGTTCACTGCGCCCGCGCGAAGAGTGGTCTCCACCGTGTTGTCTGTTGCGCCCGAAGAGTGGTCTCCACCGCGCCCGAGCTTGCGAGGGAGGCAAGCGGAAGGAGGGAGGGACTTGAGCAGAAAGAGGCCCGAGCTTGCGAGGTCCGAGGGGAAGGAGGAGCGAT
>CAIXIX010000093.1 GCA_903919615.1 uncultured Chthonomonas sp. | reverse complement strand
GGCGATGGCTTGCGGCTGGTATAGTACAACTTGAGGAAATGCCCTGCATCGTCAAGCACGTGAGTACCGACGAACTGTTAACTGAACAGCTAATCGAAAACTTGCAGCGGGAAGACTTGCAGCCGATCGATAAGGCAAAAGCGATTGAATCCGTTAAACGGACACTGAATCAGACGAATCGCGAAATTGCCCGTCGGCTTGGCCTAAACGAACGCACTATAGGCTATCTGCTCGACCTGCTCGCATTGCCGGAAGAAATTGGTGAGTCGGTTATATCCAGCCCTAATAGACCGGCAGATGGTCAATTGACAGAAAAGCACGCTCGGTTTCTGAAGCAGCTCAATGAGTCTCCCGAACTCCAAACCGCTGTCGTTGAGAAAATCCGGGCGGATAAACTTACGACTGAGGACACCGGTAATCTGGTTAAGGCGCTAAAGAAGCGACCGGATCAAGCAGATAACATTTTGCATGCCCCTTCAGATCATCTTGCGGACTTCTTTCAGGATACCTACGATCCTACTGCCGAATTCCTTAATATTGATGACGGCGAGTCTGTGGCCTCCACGAGAGTGTCCGCTCATGCACAGAGGGTGTTAGACTTTCTGCCATCGCTGGCAGGCGTCCAGACTGAAAATCTTCCGCTGCCCGAGTTGCGCCAGCTTCTCGATTCGCTGACGTCTCTCAGTATGGCAGTGCAAGGGCTGATTCGCGGATGTCGTGATCGACTGGGTGAATAACAATCAGGAGCTACATACGAGATGGCTGCAGAATATTCGTTTGACGTGGTCTCGAAGGTCGATATCACGGAAGTAAAGAATGCAATTGATCAGGCCGAAAAGGAGATTGGCGGAAGGTATGATTTCCGGCAGTCAATTACGGCATTTGAGCTGGACGAAAACACTATTAAAGTGACATCAGACGATGAATTCCACCTCACGATGGCGTTAGATGTGCTCCGAGGCAAATTATCGAAGCGCAACGTTTCGCTTAAAGCCCTTGAGTATGGGAAAGTGGAGAGCGGATCACGAGGATCTGCAAGGCAGACTATCACCCTTAAGCAAGGCATCCCAATGGACGATGCGAAGCGGCTCGTGCGCGATATTAAAGCGGCTGGCATCAAAGTAAATGCACAGATTCAGGGCGAACAGCTGCGTATAACGGGCAAGGAAAAGGACGCTCTGCAAGCGGTGCAGCGGCTGATCAAAAGTATTGAGGACCTGTCGTGCGATGCTGAGTTCACCAACTACCGCTAGACATTATCTCGGAACGGACAAGCTCTTTTGGGTAAAATCACACCTCGCGAACGTCAGGAAGAGTGGGAACTTAACTTTCTCGCTGAATGGGCTTCTTTCTCATCTCGAAGCCTGGGCCGGGAATATCCAGAATCGCTGGACCCAGTACGCACTGCCTTTCAGCGCGATCGCGATCGTGTATTGCACTCCAAAGCATTTCGCCGTCTAAAGCATAAAACTCAGGTGTTCATCGATCCCGAAGAAGATCACTTTAGGACACGTCTCACTCACACGCTGGAAGTGAGCCAAATCGCCCGTACTATCGCGCGAGCCCTGCGCCTTAATGAGGATCTAACGGAAGCAATTGCTCTCGCACACGACCTCGGCCACCCACCATTCGGACACGCCGGAGAAGAGGCGCTCGACGAAGTCTATCGTGAATTCGTTCCAGAAGCAGCATTTCGTCATTACGACCAAAGCCTGCGAGTTGTAGAGTTTTTGGAGCGAACGACCTCCGAGACCTATCTGGACGATTATAGTTCAGCGCATCCTGGCCTGAACCTCACATGGGAGGTTCGCGATGGAATTGCAAATCACAGCAAGGGGCGCAAAGACCTTGCCGATACATCTGCGACCCGTGCTTCGACCCTCGAAGGGCTGGCAGTGCGAATCGCTGATCGTGTGGCCTATCTTAATCATGATATCGATGATGCCGTTAGAGCAGGTGTACTGAAACCGTCCGAACTCCCGATCGAGCAGATGCAAACGCTCGGGCGATCTCATTCCGATCGGATCGCTCGCATGGTCATCGACATTGTAGAAACCAGTGAAGGCCGGCCAGTAGTTGAGATGTCACCTGAAATCCAGGAGGCCACCGACAGCCTAAAGGAGTTTCTCTTTGAGCGCGTCTACTGGAATGCAGCCACAGGAAATCAAGACCTTCGCAAGTCTCAGCACGTAATTCGGGCTCTCTTCCAGCTCTACATGGAACACCCCGAGCGGATGAATGGAGCGGTGGGATTTGAGCTGCTTCCCACTGAGGAAAAAGCCCTGCGCGTATGCGACTTCATTGCGGGAATGACAGACCGTTATGCAGTCTTCTGCTTTGAAAAGCACTTCGTTCCCAGGGGCATTCGAGCTGGAGTCTAGCTGTCGGACGTAGAGGCAACAATCGGGCCTTATGGTATAATAGAGAAGCCTGTAGGAAATGGATAATGCGGGTGGCAAGTCAAACAAATAACGCCCATTTGTTCCGTGGCGAGTCCGAAGTGCACGCGCTTTCGAGTACCGGAGCACCGTGCGTCGGCGCGGAGGTTTAAGCGGAATGAAGACCAGCCTTAAGTGCCATTGCGGTCAGCGGATTTTGCGGCGCGATGTGATGCAACAGGGATACTATGTAAAACAGCTGGGGCCTAGCTACGTTTACATAAAATATCGATGCTCACGCTGCAAGAAGTTGGGCGAACACTTCGTCAAGCAGGAAGAGTGGCAAGACGGTCTCCTTCAGGAGAGTGGTACCGATATCTCCGACCAGGAAAGAAACCGTTTCACACAACTTGGCAATATCACTCTCGATGAGATGCGTGAGTTCCATAACGCGCTCGACGGACTTGAGGGTATTCCAAACTTGCTCGAAAAAGAGTCCGAATAAGAGAATAAATTACTTGTATTGTGTGGCGGTCGGTTAGATAGCCGTACGATACAGCAGTAGAAATAGATATAACGCCAGCTTACCTCTAGGTAAGCTGGCGTTATTATCGTTTCCTATGACAGATACTTTTACTTTAGCTATACCTGTCATAAAACAAGGTATCAAAAAGGACTTTGCCCGCGTACCCTACCCCTAACAATACAGAGACAGCGTTACGATAGTGCATGATGCTCTCTGGGTCTGGCTCTGGCAGAGTGATAAGTCGAATTGTGATTATGGCTGCCAGCAGCACCTTCATCGCTGCGTTCGAATACCGGTTTGCGGGTCGCATCTTGCCCCCTCCAGACCAATCAAACGTCATGCTGCGTCGGCATCAATATCTTGTTCTGCTGCGATATTGAGACGCTCAAGCTCGATTGAAGCGTCTCGTCGGTTCGTTACTCGTTCATCCGAGACAACTTTGCCGTCTTTGAACCGGATAATCCGCTGAGCGTGCTCGGCAATGTCCTGTTCGTGAGTAACGATGACAACCGTCTTCCCATCTCGATTTAGCTGCTGGAAGATCGCCATAATCTCTTCGCCAGTTCTAGTGTCGAGATTCCCTGTTGGTTCGTCTCCAAAGATGATCGGCGGATCATTCACGAGCGCTCGCGCAATGGCAACACGCTGCTGCTGCCCTCCCGAAAGCTCATTCGGTTTGTGGTCGAGACGGTCCCCAAGCCCAACTATGTTTAGGCATTTTCGCGCGACCTCTTCTCGATGCTTTGCACGAGTTCCATAGAGCAGTGGGAGTTCCACATTCTTCAACGCAGAGGTTCGAGGCAGAAGATTGAAGGTCTGGAAAACGAAACCGATCTTCTGATTTCTGATCTCGGCGAGCTGATTGTCGTTAAGCCTGGCAACCTCTACGTTGTCGAGCACATAGGAGCCATGGCTGGGCTTATCAAGGCATCCGATCAGGTTCATAAAGGTAGATTTGCCGCTGCCCGATGGCCCCATTATAGCGACGAACTCACCGCGTGGTATCGAAATCGATACGCCACGGAGCGCTCGCACCTCCTGGGTGCCCATCTTGTATACCTTTGAGATATCCCGCGTATCTATCATCATTGTCATAACTATGGCGCTGCCTCAGCCGGAGCGGGCTGCGCATGCGGGGCCTTTGGAACTCGCGGCAGGAAGGTTGGGTCGTTGACTCCGACAGCTCGTTGTAGCGCGGCTGTTGCAACATAGTAGTCATAGATAGCCTGAACGAGTGACACGCCTGCCGCATCTCTCTGCGTTTCGGCGGCAATGATATCAGGAAGACCAGCGAGTTGATTCTTCTCTTTTTCTCTAACAACGGTCAGGTTCTCGTCGCCCGAAGTTACTGCAACTTGAGCGGCAACCACGCGCTGACGAGCAATCTCGCGAACCTCGAACGACTGCTCGACATCAAGGCGTATGGTCTGTTCCAGTTGATCAAGAGATCGCTTCTGTTGTTCGAGAGCAGCGGCGCTCGCTCGAACTGCAGCACGCGTATTTCCGCCATCGAAAAGCGGATACGACAGCGTGAGGTTCACGCTTCTCTCTTCACCGGATACCGGTTCGCCGGCATACCCTTCGGTGATGGTGGCATTTAAGGTAATGCCAGCTTGAATTCGTGCGAGACGGAGGGCATATCCCTGCGCATACACATTCTCTTGCTGCTGCTTAATATCAAGTCGATTCTTGTATGCGAGTTGGAGGTAGATATTGAGTGGATTGGGATCGGGGCGAGACGCAGGAGCCGGCAGAGAAAGCTCTGGCAGGACAACTGGGTCACCACTAACGATTCCCATCGCATTCTTCAACGTGGCTTCTGCAACCTGGTAATTGCTCTTGTCTTGGAGCAGCGTTACCTCAGCATTTGCCAGGTCGGCCTTCGGCTGATATACATCAGACTTTGCTGCAGTACCCACAGTTGCCTGCGTAGTAACGATTTCGAGAGTCGTCTTATACCTGTCCCGACTCTTTTCGTCTTCTTTGATCAACTCCCGATATCGCAGTAGATTGTAATAATCCTGGCTGATATTAAGGATTACGGATTGTCGCTGATCTGCGAGGCCATACTCGGCTGCAAAAAGGCTTCTCTTGCTCTGAGATACGGTTGCCTCACGCTGCCCCATATCATATATAAGCTGAGTGGCAGCGATTGTGGCAGTCTGGCTAGTAGAACCGACGGACTGATTCGACAATCTCTGTATAGGCAGCCCTGTGATGGGATCGAGTTTATACGACTTTGTAGGTGTCAGCGATGTATCGTAGTGATAGCTAGGTGTAACCTGTGGAAAAAAACTAGACTTCGACTGAGTAAGCCGCGCTGCCGCTTGATCGACAGACGACTGTGAGATGGCGATAGAATTCTGCAGAGCAAGTCCAAGGCTTATCGCTCGCGCTAAAGACAGCGGCTTCTTCAGGTCAGGGTCGACTGGAAATGTTATCCCCGGATTTTTCGGTAATCCATACGCTCGCTGGGCGGGGTTCAATGCGTCAAGCATACTGTCTGGCAGGTTTGTCACCTGTTTACCTTTTGCTTGTTTGGTCTGTCGGGCGTTTACGGCCCCATCTCCCGCCGTAGCTAATGTTACGTCATCCGCCATTGCGGGATGACCGAAGCTTGCGAGAATAGCTGCAGTAAGCAGCGCAGCGCCATGACAGGCTTGCCGCATCATGAGACTCTTTCCTTTCACAACACGATATCACGGAGCGCACAGGTTTTTTGTGAGCTGAAAGCTCGGCAAGAAACCAGCGCGCTCCGAAACTCTTGACGGATCGGGAGACAGTTCGTTTCACGAATTGTCCGAACGTCAATCTGAAATAAACGCTTCTGCGCCTTTAACCTGCAGGAACGACCTCGTATCGATGCGCCGTTGGCGCAACAATGGCAGACTCATCACTCAATGCTTTGGCTTCGTCGGCATCAAGTAAATTTATCTTCTCCAAGGTTGTTGCGTCGGGATTTAGTCCATCGTTGCCGCGGGTAATCTGAACCTGTCTCCACCTATTGAAGTGTATGTCATTGTGTTTACGAATGGCGCTGAGAAGTTTCTGCGACTGTAACGACGATGCTAGGTTATCGAGGCCAGCCAGGTCCAATCCGGCTTCCAGGCTCTCCCGATCAACAATCGCAGCTTCAGTGCCATCAACAAGTATTTTGTACTTTGCAGCCTTTAGGCCAGATACCTTCAATGTGTAGGCGTTAAGCGTCTGTTCGATGTCTGTGACACCTAGTACAAAAGCTGTATCGGGATTGCGCTGTAGGCTGCGATCGAGGGGCCAAGGCAGTGCGAAGTCATTGGCTGTAAACGCAATTCCGTCTCCCTTAACCATCACCTGCGAAACTTTGGTATTGGACGCTTCGGTCACTTTGCCCGATGCAGTTAGGGAGATCTTCGCGACGTTTGTTGGTGCATTCCACGCCTTAAGGACGGCAGACGCCATGACCAGATGACCGCCTGGTCCCGGGTGAACACGGTCCGGGATAACCTTGCTGGCGAAAGACGGATCCTTCGAGAGTGCCCGCGCAAGCGCTCCAACAAGGGGCCCATTGGTATCTGCGACAGTAAGTCCGTACTCTCGGCCCAGCGATTTCACTGCTTCGCCATAGGCAACGAGAGTGGCATTGTATCCTCCCGGAAAGCCGGGAGCTCGCGTTACGTCGTCAAATGCTGAAGCTGTCAAAAGAGTGATTCGCACACCCGGTAGTTCTTTGATAAGCGTATCAAGTATGTGCCGGTAACCTTTGACGTAAGTATCGAATATCCCCTGATCAAACCCACGATAAGATCCGTCGTTCATACCGAGACAGATCGTTACAACTGTCGGATGATAGGCAAGCACATCTCGCTTTAGACGAGTATCTACGGGCCCGCCGCCGCCGCCGGTGACACGATCTCCACCCCACCCCGAATGAACAAAGGTGAAGTGTCCTGCGGGGAAACGCGAAACGCAGTACGACTCGATGTAAGTCGTGTATAGCCGTTGGTCTGTAATGCTGTCGCCATAGAACACAACACGATCGCCTGCCTTAAGGTAGAACGGCGTAGGCTTAGGCGCCGCATTCGCAATCGTAACAGATGTCAGCGAACCAAGTATCGTGACAGCAAATAATGTCTTTGCAATCCATCTCATTCGATGCTCACCTCCAGGAACCCATCACAGATGGACGGGCTCGCCTATTCGTGATGTCTAATCTCAACTGCTTGAATTTCGATCATTGGCGCCAAGGATTCGACGCTGCAGAAAATCTGTCGTTAGCTCACCGCGGCGATAAAATGCGTTGTTGTTACATTTCAGATGAAATGAGATATTTGTCTTAATTCCCGTAATGACGGTTTCTTGAAGACAGCGGTTCATGCGTGCAATGGCTCCAGCACGGGTTTTGTCCCAGGTGACGATTTTAGCGAGGAGTGGGTCGTAATATGGCGGTACAACGTATCCGGGCACAACATGTGTATCTACTCGAACACCGTTACCGCCTGGGAATATCGCCTGCTCGATCTTGCCTGCACTTGGAGCGAAATTTCTATCTGGGTCTTCTGCGTTGATGCGGCACTCGATACAATGCCCCTCCCATCGCACCTCTTT
>CAIXIX010000092.1 GCA_903919615.1 uncultured Chthonomonas sp. | reverse complement strand
TCCTGAACCATCACCATTGCCATCACGCCATTGATCTGCACTACTGTCTCCCTGTCAATCGTTTCATGCGAGGAGAGTTTACCACGCGGAACACAGGATATCTTAGGCTGTATCACTCCATCCCCGGCCGCTCGTCGAACCACGGCCGTGCCTGAGATATCTTTACACAAATAGCTGTTCACCATTGGAGCTGATTTTACGATGCCAGAACTTGCAGAGCATATCGATGCGTTCCTGGCTTACCTTGCCTCTGAGCGCGGCCTATCTTCTCACACCATCGTCGCTTACCGTACCGATTTAACTCAGTTTGCCTCCGTCGCAATGCAGCGTGGTGCAAGAAGCGCGGAGGACCTCCTCGAGATGCATGTTCTGGCCTTTGTTGCTCAGATGTCTGAACGGGGCCTTTCCCAGAACTCGATAGCAAGGCGCATGGGTGCGGTTCATTCCTTCGCGAAGTATCTGGTGATGGACTGTGTTCGAGCGGATGACTTCATGGCAACTGTCGATGGCAGAAAGCGTGCAAAGCGATTGCCGAGGCCGCTTAGCGCCACTAAGGTGGAACAGCTCTTAGACAGGACGGACCCGAGCGATCCGCGTGCATTGAGGGACCGTGCGCTGTTTGAGTTGATGTATGCGACTGGCCTGCGCGTTTCCGAAGTAACTGGGCTGAGAATCATCGATCTCGACATTGAATCCGGTACGGTGAAGTGCTACGGGAAAGGCCGCAAGGAGCGCATGGTGCCAGTTGGCAGTATCGCCTGTGAGTACGTTTCGCTTTACCTCCAGCAGCGTAAGAAAGTCGTTGCTAGTTCCGAAAGCGATCAGAAAGGCTCATCTGAAGGTCCGACGCTGCTTGAGTCTACGAGCGCGCTTCTGTTTCCATCGAGAACAGGGAAGCAGATGGACAGAGCCGAAGTTCGGCTGCTTTTGATAAAACATGCAGCAGCGGCAGGGCTTACCGATAAAGTGAGCCCACACGTGATGCGTCACTCATTTGCAACGCACCTGCTTTCGAACGGAGCAGACCTTCGTGTGGTTCAGGAGCTTCTTGGTCATGCCAAAGTCACCACAACGGAGATCTACACTCAGGTGTCAAACGACCGTCTCAAGGATGTCTACCGAAACGCCCATCCGCGAGCACGAAGAACCGATCAGCCGGGCTAAGCCGGAGGGATTTGCCCGTGATTTGCAGATGGGAGCGGCAAGATCGTTGATGCATCGATACCGAGCAGACCGTATGCTGTTGACCGAACGATATGCTCACACTCTGCAGTGAACATCGGCCGCGCGTAATAACGGCACGCATCTCGAACCTCATAGCCGCCAAACGGATAGTCAGCGGCGGCTGGCAGGTAGTTAAGACATCCGTTCGTGTAGCTCAGCACGAATAACGGAGCCTTGTACCGCGATTGCAGATCGAGTTGATAGCTTATGAATAACTCGGCTGGAAAACCGAGGAATGTAACTTCACCTATCGTGATCTTTTGAATAGAGAACGTTGCCACAGCATCATCGTTTCCGGTCTGCGCGAGCGCTAAGTGGTCTAACGCCCAGTCCAGATGACACTGATCATAAAACAGTTTGCCAGCAGGTGCACCAGCTTCTCGATCCTCTGCAAGTATTGCCCGCCACTTTCCTGCCAGAGACAGCGCCTCAGAGTAATTCAGCTCCCGAAGCAGCGGAAGGTCAACGCACGTTTCTTCGAAATCCAGGGTCTCGTCGTCACTGCACCCGGCATAGTCAAGCGCCAGGAGCGCTGCGTCTGCCACGATCCGTCCATTTGCCTCGACAGCATCCCAGTCTCCTCGACGAACCGGGTTTACATCTCCGCAGCAGCCCTGCAGTGAAAGCACGGGCACAGGCTGCATTGGACTAGTAGAAATACGATTCTGAATTGCTCTCGCTGCGGCTCCCATCCAATCGCCAGTGTATTCCAGGTTGTCGCCTCCCATGGTTGTTGGATGGCATGCATGAGAGTAACCGACTGCGATTCGTGATCCAGCGAGCTCTTTGATATCGAACGTCTGAACCAAGGGGTTCATTGGGCCGATAGGATTCTGACCGAGAGTTACACCGTTGCCATCGTAGCATCGTCGATTGATACCAATCTGAGCGGGACCCTGGGAATAGAACATCGTGGCAGGCTTCACCGATGCTGCGGCATTACTGGAGATAGTACAGACCTGCATGCAAAGAAAGTCGTCGTACTCCGGAGATCGCTCACCCATAGCGCGGAAGATCCCGGTGTATGGCGCGCCGTGAGTATGCGTGCAGTGCACCATAATCGCTTCGGGTGTCGTACCTAGCGACTTAGACACCTCGCTGCGCATGCGATCTACCGTGTCCTGAGGCAATGAGATTAGATCGAGACTGATTATTGCTACGCAGCGTGCACCATTAGTTGCCACCAGCACCGAAGCCATGAGCGGGTCATGAACACCGGTCGCGCACTCATTCCGAAATGCATAGCCACTCATCCAAAGGCCCGATGGCGGCGTTATGTCGGCCGCGGAAGCGCCAAATTGTAGCGTCATTTCAGCCTCCTTAGGCCGCGTTGAACCGGACTGATTTTGATCTTGCGCAATGATGTCTAATCATGCGCGTCGAGCAACTCGGATACTGTAACAAGGCGATATCCTCGCTTCTGCAGCGTCTCAATTACTGATGGAAGGGCAATAACTGTCGATTCTCGTGAGGGATACGCGCCGTCGTGCATGAGCAGTATGCCTCCAGGTTGGATAGAATCTAATGCTGCCTTCGCCATTGCTCCTGGGTTAGGCGTCGCCTCGTGTTCGAGTGCAGTTGACCATAGAACTATCTTCAGTTTTCGCTTTGTTGCCTCCCGAAAGATAATAGGGTTCCATGCGCCTCTTGGAGGTCTGAACAGACTTGTGCTAACATGCGCGACATCGAGGATGTCGCGTGCGCAATCGTCTATCTCGAGCGCAACCCTCGTGCTATTTAGGCGTTCTATATAGGGATGTGTTTCAGTGTGATTGCCGATCTCATTGCCGCTGAGCAGCACTTGCCTTGTGATTTCTGGATAGCGTCGCATGTTCTTTCCGACCTCGAAAAACGTGGCATGCGCGTGATATCGGTCGAGGATACTGAGCATCCGCAGTGTGTATTTGGCTGATGGTCCATCGTCAAAAGTAAGCGCTACCAGGCGCTGCCGCCCTCCAGAATGCCTGACAACTGTTCCAGAAAGGTTCTCGGAAGCCCACGTAATCAATGTGAAGCCGTTCCATCGAATTACAAAGACGACAAGAAGCGTCAGGAACGCAATAGTCAGCGCCACACGCCGATTCAGCAGTTTTGTAAAACGTTTCTTTCCGATAAGCAGTGGCGCTGTCGTCATTCGGTAATCCGTAAACCCTTAGCCCATTTTGGGCCAATCGTCCGATAGTACAGCCTGAAAAGTGTAATATCACTAATATTGACACAGGAGGCGAGGATTAGATAGGCATGTTAAGCGTCGAACGAGCATATTCTGTTATATTGGGTCGGGCAAAGGGCAGGATGGCACCAATTTTGCACAAATCACTGGGGAGTATCGGAGGGCACGCACTTGCGCAGGACATTGTCGCTGAATCCTATGTGCCGGCGTTTGATAACTCTGCTGTAGATGGATATGCCGTTTGTGCGGACGACCTGACTACGGCTCATGAGAAGCATCCAATCCGTCTCAACGTACAATTCACGAGTGTTGCGGGGAGTGGAGTGCCATCTGCAATTGGCCCAGGATTGGCAACGCGGATACTTACCGGCGCACCGGTACCAGAGGGCGCCACCGCAATTATCATGCAGGAAGACGTTACGCTTCTTGACTCAAAGACGATCGAGATCCGAGAATCGCTGGAAGTCGGAGCACATATCCGGCGGCGCGGGGCCGATGTAGCGGTCGGCGATGTGGTAGTACCTACAGGGATGCGATGCGGACCGGCAGAGATGGCTGCTGCGGCCGCTTGCGGTCTGTCACAGGTAGCGGTTAGACAAAAAACAAGGGTTGCGATAATTACCACTGGCGATGAGATTGTAGATCCCGCGGAGAGTTCAACCTTGTTGTTTGGCCAGATATACAATTCGAATCGATATTGCTTGACACAACTGGTGCAGGATGCGGACGCTGAAGTTGTGTTAGTGATACACTGCAGAGATGACTTTGAGGCGACTTGTGATGCACTGAAGCAGGCTGAGGAATCTGGCGCTGATGTGATTGTTTGCGCTGGTGGCGTCTCCGTTGGCGACCGTGACTTTGTTCGTACCGCAATCGAGAAGCTTGGTGAAATGCTGTTGTGGAAGGTAGCAATGAAACCAGGTAAGCCACTCGCCTTCGGTCAGATTGGCACGTCACTTGTGTTCGGTTTACCCGGAAACCCCGCATCTGTTATGGTAACCTTTGAACTATTTGTTCGTCCAACGCTCCTATGCATCAGTGGACACACAAAGTTCGAGCGCCCCACCGTGCAGGCAACGTTGATGGACAAGATTGATCATGTTCCTGGACGGCGCGAGTATGTTCGTGCACATACATCGTGGCATGCAGGAAAGTTCGAAACGGTGACTACGGGAACCCAGGGATCCGGCCGAATCAAGAGCTTGCTAGGCGCAAATTGTCTGATCGTTGTGTCTGAGACGACTGGAGATGTTGTAGAGGGCGATATTGTCGACGTAATATTGATGCAATAGCCAGACCTATTATCAAGGAATGTTGCTATTTATATGCACTAAAGTGAACTCGTTAATGATGCTATAGTTATCACTGAAAGGAGTCGCGATGCTCTTAATCTAACTTAAATTGATTGATCAATCTGACGAGCCAGCGGCATTTTCGCTTGCTATGGAGACGGGATGATAGATCCCGCAAGAGTACTGCCTGACCACAGGCCCGAATTTGTATCAAGGACTAAGACAGAATGGACACGACTGACGGTAAGAGACGGAAATACATTGGTGTGGGTGGAGATGATGTTCCATCACTAGGTGTGCTTGAAGGCGATATTCTAAGGCTTTTGTGGGACGCTGGCCAGCCCCAATCGTCGGTACAAGTGTATGAGGCCATGCATCTATCCAGACGGGCCGAAAATCGAGAAATGCAATCTCCATCAACAATTGCGGTAACCCTCAGCAGAATGGTCGAGAAGGGGCTTCTGACAGTAGAGAGGCGGCCACGAGGCGGCAAAGGTTACTATGCGCCTACACAATCTCAGGCTGAAGTCGTGGCGGCGGTCATGGATGACGTCAGTAAGCGACTTACTGGTCAATCGTTCGCATTTCTTTTAAGGTTGTTGGCGTCCGAACCGGAAGGTGATAAGTCCGTATCGGGAGTATCCGTAGACAAGAAATACGCGAGCCTCGTCGCTGTTTTTAAACAGCTGCAGTCGTAGAAGCTTGATTGAGCCAGTACGACTGATCGGCTGGTAACGACAAATACCGAATTAGCAAACAAAAAGCCCATCCGGAAGGATGGGCTTTTTGCATGTGAAGTTAGGGGGTTAAGCGAGTGTTGCAGGCTCTTCCAGTGCCGGGAGATCCTCATCGACGATAAGGTTTGCTCGTCGGAACACAATCTGTCCGTCTTCCATTTCTGCGTGGATGGTATCGCCCGGATGGAATGCGCCTCTAAGCACCTCTTCTGCCAGAGGATCCTCGATAAACCGCTGTACGGCGCGGCGAAGCGGCCTGGCGCCCATAGTCTGATCAAAGCCCTCACGAGCAAGGTGCTCTTTGACTTCGGGCGAAACGATGAGTGTGAAGTCCTGCGACTGCACCTGCTTGTTAACTCTATCCAGCATCAGATCGACGATTTGGAAGATCTCGTCCGCAGTCAGCGACTGGAACACGATCGTTTCATCGATCCTATTAAGGAACTCAGGTCGGAAGGTCTTTTTCATCTCCTCCATAACCTTGTTCCGCATTCCCTCGTACGCTTTTGAGTCGTTACCACGGCGCTCAAGGTCGCCGCGAATTCCCATTCCCTTCTCAGGATTGATCTGTCTGGCGCCGATGTTTGAGGTCATGATAATGACCGTGTTCTTGAAATCTACGACCCTGCCCTGACTGTCAGTCAATCGGCCGTCTTCAGCGACCTGCAGCAGGATGTTGAAAACCTCCGGATGGGCCTTTTCAATCTCATCGAGCAGCACAACCGAGTAGGGATTGCGTCGCACCGCTTCTGTTAGCTGACCACCCTCTTCAAAACCAACGTATCCGGGAGGTGCGCCAACAAGGCGGCTAACGTTAAACCTTTCGGAGTATTCACTCATGTCAATGCGGATGAGGTTGTTTTCAGAGCTGAACAGGAACTGGGCAAGGGCTTTGGCAAGCTCTGTCTTACCGGTACCCGTTGGGCCAAGGAAGATGAAGGTGCCAACAGGTCGTTTCGGATCCTTCATGCCGCTTCTTGCACGGCGAACAGCTTTGCTTACCGCAACGATCGCATCGTGCTGGCCAATGATCCGCTTGTGCAGCTCATCTTCCATCCGCAGCAGCTTCTGGGTTTCGGCCTCAACCAGCCTGCTTACAGGAATTCCGGTCCACGACTGCACGATCTGAGCAACCTCTTCCTCGGTGACGATACGCTCCATGCTTTCGCGTTTGCTGTTCCACTCCAATTCGAGATCCGAGATCTGCTGTTTCAGAGCATCCTGCTGCTCTTGCAGGTCGTTCTCTCCAGTGTCCCATTTGTTATTTTGTGCGATTGCGTTGATTTCTTTTTGAACTTCGACCAGGCGCGCCTTCGCCTGACGCAACTCAGCTGGCGGCAGGGCATACTGCAGTCTAACGCGGCTCGCGGCTTCGTCAATCAGATCGATCGCTTTATCTGGAAGGAAACGATCGGTGATGTATCGGTCGGCGAGCTGGGCTGCAGCAACGAGAGCATCATCCGTGATCCGCACATGGTGGTGCTGTTCGTAACGCTCTCGCAATCCTTTAAGAATCTCAACTGCTTCTTCTGGCGTGGGTTCGCTTACCTTTACGGGCTGAAAACGGCGTTGAAGTGCAGCGTCTCTCTCGATATATTTGCGGAACTCATCGAGTGTGGTCGCGCCGATACACTGCAGCTCGCCTCGAGCCAGAGCTGGCTTCATGATGTTAGAGGCGTCGATCGCCCCCTCGGCTGCTCCGGCGCCGACAAGTGTATGCAACTCGTCTACAAACAGAACGATTTCGCCAGCCGCTTTTCGCACCTCTTCCATAACTCTCTTCATGCGCTCTTCGAACTCGCCTCGATACTTGGTGCCAGCGACAAGGCCAGCAAGATCCAGCGAAACGATGCGCTTGTCCTTAAGCGTTTCGGGGATGTCTCCCGTGATGATACGCTGTGCGAGTCCCTCTGCTATCGCGGTTTTGCCTACGCCTGGCTCCCCAAGAAGGACAGGATTGTTCTTAGTGCGGCGGCTGAGGATCTGAATAACTCGCTCGATCTCAACATGCCTGCCAACGACTGGATCCAGTTTTTCATTTCGGGCGAGTTCTGTAAGGTCTCGTCCAAACTCATCCAGCGTTGGGGTGGTGGAGGAGCGTCTGCCACCCTGCTTCTGATTAGAAGGAATGCCGCTTTCGTTATCTTGCAGAGCCATTACCTCTTTTCGAGTCTTCTCCAGATCAACGGAGAGCTTGGCGAGGACTCGACCAGCGAGCCCTTCTCCTTCACGAATGAGACCGAGCAATAGATGCTCTGTACCGATGTAGTTGTTGCTCAATTGGCGGGCTTCGTCGTACGCAAGATCAATAACACGTTTTGCACGTGGTGTAAGCTGCATGTCCTGGCCGAGCCTGCCTTCGCCGCGCTGAACATTTCGTTCAATCTCGCTGCGAATTCGACCGAGAGAAACACCCATGCGGTCGAGTATTCGGGCCGCGACGCTGTCGTTTTCGCGTACCAGGCCCAACAATAGGTGCTCGGTCGAAACGTAGTTTTCACCGAGCCTGCCAGCCTCTTCTTGCGCGAAAAACACAACTCTGCGCGCTCTTTCGGTAAATCGCTGCCACATTATTTCAAACCCTCCCCGAGCGCACGGATTAACCGTACTACACCTAGGCCGGAATTGAACTCACTACGGCCGTATACGCACAGTTACCACACATATCTTAATTGGTGGACGCGTTCACCGTTAGCCCAACACCATCCCGCCATACAGAAATCATTTCACGTCTTCAGTTCAATTGACATCCCTTCACTGTGGGCTGTTCCGGTGAGTGTCGTTGTCTAGTTGGCTCTAACTCCATCCGATGGAGTTAGTTCGCGAAACGCGGAGATAATGCGATTGGTTATCGGGCCGGGTCGGCCGTCGCCAATCAACCTGCCGTCGCATTTCACCATCGGGATAATCTCGGCGGCTGTTCCGGTTAGGAATGCCTCATCCGCATTATACACATCGTAAAGTGTCGTCACTCTTTCAACGCATGAGATGCCAAGATTGCTGCATATGTCGATTACAGCGCCTCGGGTAATTCCTGGAAGCGCCCCTTCAGACGTCGGGGGCGTGCTCAGCGCTCCATCACGCACAAGAAACAGATTGTCGCCAGTTGCTTCAGCTACGTTTCCGCTCATGTTCAACATAAGCGCTTCACCTGCGCCAACACGGTTCGCTTCTTGCTTTGCGGCGATATTGTTTAGATACTTTCCAAGCGACTTCACCTGTGGGTCGATGCAATCGGCCGGTGGGACTCTGGTCGATGCAGTGATGACGGTTAATCCATCTTTGTACATCTGATCCGAGTACAGGCGAAGCTCTTCTGTGGAGATCACAATGGTTGCGTCGCTTCGCAGGTGTGCAGGGTCCAGAGCGAGGCCAACTCCCCGGGAAACACTAACTCTGATATACCCGCTCTCAACGCCATTCGCTATAACGGTTTCGACAATTGCAGCCTGTATAAAGGCAGCGCTCTTCCCCAGAGAAATCCCAAGAGCCCTTGCAGATGCAAATAATCGTGCAACGTGCTGCTTGAGGCGGAAGATATTGCCTGAGTAGACGCGGATACCTTCGAATGCACCATCGCCATACAGGAAACCATGGTCGTAAATGGACACCATAGCCTGTGACTTAGGAACTAATCGGCCGTTCAAGTGGACATACTGCAGTTGCACACTGTTTGCAGCTTTCTCCATCGCTAAACCGAGATCGTTATCCTGAAGCTTTATCACTTCTTTTCTAGTTTTCTCCAGGTCTATCGAGAGGTTCGAGAGTACCTGACTGGCGAGTCCTCCCGTCGACAGCGCCTCACGAACGAGGCCCAGCAGCAGGTGTTCGGTGC
Organism: uncultured Chthonomonas sp.; assembly: GCA_903919615.1. Taxonomy (GTDB): domain Bacteria; phylum Armatimonadota; class Chthonomonadetes; order Chthonomonadales; family Chthonomonadaceae; genus CAIXIX01. The sequence goes on along the minus strand of CAIXIX010000092.1, from coordinate 17,245 downwards.
CGATGTAATTATTGCTTAATCGTCGCGCTTCGTCATAGGCGAAATCAATGCAGCGCTTGGCACCAGGCGTAAGCTGCGTGTCCTGTGCTGGGCGACCATTACCACGACCCAGGTTACTATTTAGTTCACTTCTAATTTTTTCGAGGGAGACTCCCATGTAATCTAGGATTCTCGCCGCAACACAATCGTTCTCACGAGCAAGGCCTAACAATAGATGCTCTGTCGAGACATAGTTTTCACGGCGGTCAACTGCCTCTTCCTGCGCATTGAAAACTACTCTTCGGGCTCGCTCAGTAAACCGCTGCCACATCGCCAGAACCTTTCCGAGTACCCATGTAGATCTGGGTACGGTACTTCGGCTGGAAATGAACGCTATTCAGCCTTAAACTTTATAGCCATCCACGGGTGTTAACTCGCGGAAAGCTCCGATGATGCGCGCAGTCACCGGTCCAGGGGTACCTGGGCCGATTTCGCGACCGTCGCAGCGGACCATCGGAATAACCTCAGCCGCCGTGCCTGTGAGGAAAGCTTCATCCGAATTATAAACATCGTACAGAGTAGTAACGGCCTCTGAACACGGTATTTTCAGCTCAGCGCAGATGTCAATTACCGCGCCGCGAGTTATTCCGGGTAGTGCGCCTTCGGAAGTAGGAGGTGTCGTTACCTTACCTCCTCGAACAAGAAATAGATTGTCACCGGTCGCCTCGGCAACGTTACCCTGGAGGTTGAGCATCAACGCTTCACCCGCTCCAACACGGTTTGCTTCCTGCTTGGCGGCAATGTTATTGATGTATTTACCTAGTGACTTCACTTGTGGATCGATACACATCGCGGGAGGAACCCGTGTAGATGCCGTGATGACTGTTAAGCCCTCTTCATACATCTCAGCAGAATACAGGCGCAGTTGTTCGGTCGAAATGACTACCGTAGCATTGCCTTTAAGGTGCGCTGGGTCAAGTCCGAGGCCAACGCCGCGTGAAACACTAACCCGGATATAACCGTTGTCGACGCCATTCGCTCTGACCGTATCGGCGATTGCCTGTTCAATGGACGCAATGTCCTGCCCAAGCGAAAAACCAAGCGCTTTCGAAGAAGCAAATAGCCTGATTACATGCTGTCTGAGGCGGAATATGTTCCTTGAGTAGACGCGAATGCCCTCGAAGGCGCCATCCCCGTACAGAAATCCGTGATCATAAATGGAAAGCGAAGCCTGCGCCTTAGGAACCAGCTTGCCGTTCAAGTGCACCCATTGCTGGATGTCTTCGCCTGCCATTTGTGCCTCCTGAACACATTACAAATCGCAACCTTAACTGCGGATTTTGGGCATCGCAGTGGAGCTGTTTGATCTCAGTATACCATACGAGGCTCTCGTTTAATGGTCTTAATCCCGCACGAACCACCAGTTCAGATAGCCTTGCGCGCATCCCATTTGCCTTGACACTGGCCTGTCTGGTCGGCTATACTGAAACGCTCGAGATGGTACTCAAACCGCCCCCAGGAACTGCTTGAAACATCGAGACTGAGTGGCCCTTGTGCATATTCCTAGAGATGCGAAACAGGTTCAAATTGCAGGACGGTGCGGTGTAAGCCGGTCCCCTATATCATTATCATGACAAGTAACATTGCAGACGCTGGTGTGAATTCGCAAATCGATATCTGGAGCCAGCTAGTCAAACGACGCAAGCGGTCATGGATACGCCTCTTTATTGCACTGCTAGTCATCTCCCTAATCGTCGCCTTTTTTGGATTTCCGCAATACTACGCCTCAACAGTTTCGCTTGCGATGCAGCAGTCGTCTCCAGCGAATAGTTCTCTAGCTGGCCTGCTGTCTATGGGGTCATTAAATAAGAAGTACGTTGGAGTGCTGAAGAGCCGCAATTTTGTAGATATCGTTGAGGAACAGGCGCACGTTCGGGAATTGTACGAAATCAAGCGTAACGCCGACCTTTACGAGAAGTACACCCGATGCGTTAAGTTCGACGACAACGCGAATGATGGATTGATCTATATTGTAGTTAGCCTGGATGGGCCGCCTCTCTGGTTGCCGGGTCAACAGGAGCGGCGAGAGAAGGTTCGGCAGACAACCGCAGTCATTGGCAATGCCTATCATAAGGCTCTTCTCAACTACCTTGTGAATGTGGATACTGATAAGGAGCTTGTGCTTCTTAGAATGGCCGATGCCGAAGTTAAACAGGCGCGGCTCGACTACGACATATCCATGAACCGCCTGGCAAGGTTTGTGAGATCTCGCAAGATTAAGCCGAATGCGCTGCCAACGATGCCTTCCACTGCTGAAATGGCAACTGGAATGAACAGTACCGGAGGGCAGGATGCCACATCGTCTGCCAGTCAATTTCTCGGGTTGTTTGCAAAGAAAGCACAGTTGGAAGCCCAGCTTGCTGCGGCAAATGCGATGCACAGCCGATTACAGACGCTTTTAAATTATCCGCTCGAAGAGGTCGCTTCAATTCCAGGAGAAGATCCGCTCCTCTTTGATGCCAGACGTAATTACAACGAGGCGATTCGGGCCTATGACACTCTAAAATCGCAGCTTGGCCCCGATAACCCGAGGTTAATTAGCGCTCGGACGAATGCCAGACTGGCGGAAGGGAAGCTTCGGGCTCAGATTTCTGCGGTGTTGAACGGCAATACGACGGAACAACTTAATCTGGCATCTTTGAAGACCACGTACGTAACGGTGGCCCGTCAGGTGGAAGACGCCGAGAAGAACTTTCAGTTGAGCAGAGAACTAACGACGGATCTTGGGCGACTAACGAGCGAAGTTGCGCTATCCCTTAAGGTGCTTGAGACGGCGAAGACGGCATCAGAGACGCTTAAGATGTCGACTGTCGCTGCTCGAAACCGGATGAATGTGGTGGACGAAGCACGCCCGGAAGATAAGAGCCATCCCGGAAAAGGCATATTGATATCGATTAGTTTCCTATTGGCGCTGGCTGTCGTCGGGATTTGGATGGCGGCAGAATACAACCTGCTTCTAAAAGCAGCGGACGTCGCTGCCTTACGCAAGCAGTCACCCTCAAATTAAACTCGACTCGAAACTCTCCCCACGGACAGATCAGTGAACAGTCTCAGGCGCAACGTCATCGCAAATTTTGTTGGCCGAGGCTGGTCTTCACTGTTAAACCTGGCTTTGGTTCCCCTCTACGGACGAATGCTGGGTGTCGAAGCGCTTGGCCTTATTGGGTTTAATGCACTTCTTAACCAAACTTTCAACCTCCTCGACATGGGGTTTAGCCCGACGATATCGCGCGAGACCGCGCGTCTCACTTCTCCATCTGGCGCCTCATCACGTGAAGAAGATTTGGTGCGTGCGACAAACTTGCGGAGCCTTGTGCGCACACTCGAGATCGTTTACTGGCCGATCGCGTTAGTTATAGCGGGCAGCATCGCGCTATTTGCAAGGCCAATTGCACATCACTGGCTGCGCGCAGTTGAGGGGATGCCAGTAAATTCGATCTGGCATAGCGTGCTGTTAATGGGCATTTCGATAGCCGTTCAATGGCCGTACACGCTATACGAAGGTGGGCTAACCGGGCTTCAAAAGCAGGTTCTCTTGAATGGCCTCTTGGCCTTCTTTGCCACCTTGAGAGGATTTGGCGCAGTGGTGGTTATCCTGCGCTTCCATACCATCGAAGCCTTCTTTGTGTGGCAGATTGCGACGTTTCTTCTGCAAACGCTCAGTGTTACGGTGGCGCTCTGGTCATGCTTACCACCATCAAATAGCAAGCCAAGTTTTGACCACGCGGAGTTGCGATCAATTCTGAATTTTGCGTCCGGTATGACAGGCATTGTGGCGCTAGGTTTCGTCCTCACACAGATGGACAAGGTGATGCTTAGCCGCTTGCTAACACTGCGAGAGTACGCATACTACACGCTTGCATGGGGGGGCGCCGGCGGGGTCTATTTTGTAATTGCGCCGATATATTCCGCATATTTCCCGAGATTTGTACACGCGGTGCCGCATGAAGACGTGAACGGTGGGAAGTTTGATCGAGATGCACTTTCGTGCCTATTCCACCAAGCCTGTCAGATGCTGGCAGTTTTGTCGCTACCTGTGGCTGCAGTATTCGCAATCGATTCTAAGAATCTTCTCTATGCCTGGACCGCCAGTGCAACAATGACATCTCATAGCTCCAGGTATCTAACGCTGATGGCGATAGGTTTTGGGCTTTTTGGGCTTATGCATATACCTCTTGCGACACTTCTAGCAGCCGGGAAGACTAAAATCGTCCTACGGCACAATCTGGTGTCGGTAGTCTGTGCGTTACCAATAATGATAGTTGCCGTCTCCCGCGCTGGCGCGGCCGCGGCCGTCCTGGTCTGGATTGGGGTTAACGTGGCCTACCTGCTGTGGCTAAGTCCGTGGGTTTTTCGCGAATTTCTGCCGAAAGAAAGGTCGAGATGGTCAGTAGACGACGTGGCGATTCCGTTGGCAATTAGCGTTCTTGTTGCGGCGGTGGCTCATTTCACACTGATGAATTTCGCGAGGGGCCCGCACCTGCGGTTACGATCAGGAGTCGAGGTCGCCGCCGTTTGGGCAATTACGGCTCTAACGTGTGTGATGGCAACCCCTCTACCCAGAAAGCAGCTAATGGGTCTCAGGTTACGTGCAAACTGAAATTGCGATATTGAATGGAAGGGTATGCTAAACAGACGGTGTGCGCTATCGCGTTGGACCGGAACCGGTCGGCACGGTGACCTGCTGCTTCTAACTAGATTTTGATGCAAGTGACAAGACAACAAAACGCCTTACAGGCTGCAGACCCGGATATTCGCCAGCAAAACATGAAGCGAATATTTCGCGAGATTGGCTTCGTCGGTATGCTGATGACGACGCTCTCAGACTTCTACTTTCCAGGAGTTGGTCTGCCAATTGTTACGATGGTTGGCACCGCTGTTTTTGTCTGTTTTTCGCTGCTCTGGCCGCGTCCTAACGATCCAGTTTCTCGAATTAGGCGGCGAAATACGACGACGATGGCTATTCTCCTCCTTGGCGCTTATCTGGTTAGCGCCATTTGGGGAGTCGCACTATTTAAGACCGGATCTATCAAGGGCGCGCTTGGTATGGGGCTCGGGACCATGATCCTCGTGGCGATGCTCTACCAGGAAGACAATGTGGAGTTTCGCCGCACCGTAGCCACTTTCTATACGCGGCTGCTCGTGATCCATCTTGTATTCTGGGCATTTCAAGCGGCTGTCAGTATCGCGTCAGGGAGCTTCCTCGACTATATTCTTCCGATCACTGGCGTACCTACCCGACACGGAATCTCCGTGGAGGGCGTTGAAACGCGCCTCGATAGGTATTCGGGATTATATGTTGAACCGGCAATCTATGCCACGAACATCTATTTTTTCCTCACTGCGAGGCTGATCAGCTCACGCTTGAGGCTGCGCTTTCTGGATATTCTGGCAATGGCCACCATAGTCGGCAGTCTTTCGCTTACGGGTATCTTGCTGGTGGTTTTTCTCGTGCTGCTTTGTTTGGTTAAGGCGGTTAAGGACTGGCGTGCGGCGCTGGCGGCGCTCGGGGTCGTCGCGGGGCTGGCTGGGGTCGCAATCAGCGTTAGCAATACAGACATAATGGCTGTAGTTGTAACTCGCTTGAACGCTCCGTCAGCGGATCCATCTGGTCGCATACGAACCGTAGATGCGCTCGATTCCTATTTACGCCTGCCCGAAGCGGCACAGCTTTTTGGAATCGGGGTAGGCAATACGGACGTTGTAGACAAAGTCTCGAATGGAATGCTCGATATATTGATATCGTATGGCATTCTTGGAGTGGCTGGTATTGCAGCGCTATTTGTGGCGATGCTGCGGCAGCGCCGAGTTAGTCCGCTGTTGTGGGTATTTATAATAGCCATGCTGCCCGGTGGAACTTATTTTACAATTCAGGGCTGGTGGCTCTGGGTTGGCATGATGGCGCTGGCATCTCCCGCCGCGGTATCGGTTGCGAAGCTGGAGGATCTCGTTGATTCATGTGGTACACGTGATTACGGATCTGGGAACGGGGGGAGCCCAGTCGATGCTGCTACGACTGGTAGCCTTCTCGGACAAGAGCCAATTTAGGCACTCCGTCATTTCACTCAAGGATATGGGTGTAACCGGAGATCGATTGACGAATCTGAAGACCTATGTAAAGGCAATACAGATGTCGCCGGCTCTGTCGGATGCAGATACCATTGGTCGCCTTGCGCACACGCTTTCCCAGCTGAGGCCAGACATCGTTCAAACGTGGATGTACCACTCCGATCTGGTTGGCAGTAGCGCCAACCTGGCGGATGGCAACAGCGCATTCGCCAGGGACGCTTTAACAAGCCGATATACGACTTCAGCCGTCAAACCACCGGCGATTAGAGTAAGTAAACTTGGCTCGAAGCTGTGCGATGCGAACTCGCAATTCATCGTCTGCTGCTCGGAAGAAGCACGGCAGTGGCACATTTCGATGGGGTATGATCCTCGTTTTGTAAGGGTCATACCGAACGGCTTTGATACTGAGCTTTATAAGCCTGATGTGGTGGCAAGACTCAAAGTACGAGAACAGCTTGAGATCCAGCGGGATGCCGTCGTCATCGGTCACGTTGGGCGCTATCATCCAATGAAAAACCATCGGGGGCTGATTGCGGCCGCCGAGACCTTTTCAAAATCGAACCGAAATGTTGAATGGATACTGTGCGGCGACGGCGTTGATGAGGATAACGCCACTCTGTGGCATGCAGTACGTGAAGCACGGCTTACGAAGCGCGTACACCTTCTCGGGCTTTGGGATGACATGGCTGAAATCTATAATACGATGGATATGTTCACCATGTGTTCGACAGATGGTGAAGGATTCCCTGGCGTTGTTGGCGAGGCGATGGCGTGCGGAATACCCTGCGTCGTTACAGACGTCGGAGATTCTAAGTCTTTGGTCGGTGATACCGGTGTCGTGATCAGGCCCGACGACAGCTCGGAGCTAGTGGCTGCATGGCAATCCATTTTGAAAATTGAACCTTCGAGCCGGCAATTGCTCGGAACGAAGGCAAGAGACCGAATTCGATCCTGTTATGAAATTAGAGATGTCGTGCAATTATACGAGAATCTGTATGAGGAGATCGCTGCAAGTTGAAACGCAGGGTGGCTCCGATGGGTTTAGCTAAGTGCAGGCACACCCTTGATTAAAATACTGCATGTTATAACGGATACCAGTACCGGTGGCGCACAGACAATGTTGTACAAGCTGCTGGCTAATATGGATAGGTCGCGATTTGAGTCAAGCGTCGTTTCGCTGCGAGATTGCGGGCCAGTGGGAGACCGGATTCAAGAGCTCGGCATCCCCGTCTACCCGTGCGAAATGCGAACGGATCGGCCAGATTTCGGTGCTTTTCGGAAGCTCGTGCGACGGCTGCAAGCCGAAAAACCAGACATCGTTCAGACATGGATGTACCACTCTGACCTTTTCGGTGGGATCGCGACACGATTTGCGGGGAAACCACGGCTTGTGTGGAATATCCGCCACACCCGGTTGGATCCCGTATCAATACGAAAGTCGACAATCATGATCGGCAAAGCCTGCTCGAAGCTTTCAGGCAGACTGCCGGACCGTATTCTGTGTTGTTCTGAGGCTGCACATAGGGACCACTTGAGTCTCGGATTTAATGCAAACAAAATGCAGGTGGTGCCAAACGGATTCGTGCTGTCAGAGTTCAAGCCGCACCCCGAACAACGTGCAGTTATGCGCAAACAGCTGGATATTCCAGCTGGAGCAAAGGTGATTGGGCATGCTGGTAGATTTCACGCGATGAAAAACCACGAGGGCTTCATTAAAGCTGCCAAAATCGCTTCGGCGGAGTGCCCTGATCTGTATTTTGTTATGTGTGGCGATGACGTTACGTGGGAAAATATAGATCTGTCTAAATGGATTCGGGAGGCAGGCCTGGAGCCTCGGTTTCGTTTGCTTGGCCGTCGATCGGACATGCCTTCGGTGTATAGCTCGATGGACATCGCGACGCTTTGCTCGATATATGGAGAGGGATTTCCAAATGTCGTAGGTGAAGCAATGGCATGTTCCGTTCCATGTGTGGTAACAGATGTGGGTGAATCATCGGTTATCGTCGGTAATACAGGCCTTTGCGTGCCTCCCGGCGACACGGCAGCTTTATCGCGTGCCTGGCTCAATTTGGTGAATCGCGGCGGCGAGGAGTTGAGTGTGCTCGGCCAATGCACTCGGGAGAGAATCGACAGTATGTTCGAGATTGGCGCCGTAGCGCGACAATACGAAACGGTTTACACGGAGTTGCTAGATGGCCGGCGCTAGCTTGTTCGAGCATCTGGCGGCACATGGCAGGGGGCAGATCTCATGTGCGGCATAACAGGCTTTCTCAGCCCAGCAGCCACTCTCTCCACGCCGGAGCTAGAAGCAACCGTTCGCAGGATGGCCGAGTCCATCTCGTACCGCGGACCAGATGACTCAGCCGAATGGGCAGACGAGGCGTGTGGCATCGCTTTGGGTTTTCGACGTCTGGCAATTCTGGACTTGAGCCCGACTGGCCGGCAGCCAATGACTTCTGCATCAGGTCGGTACGTTATTGTATTTAATGGTGAAGTGTATAACCACCCGGATTTACGATCCGAGCTTGAAAGCAGGCATCACGGCATACGATTTCGAGGTGGTTCCGATACCGAGGTTATCCTCGCTGCTATTGAAGCCTTCGGCATTAAAGCGGCAGTTCAGAAATTTGTTGGGATGTTTGCAATCGCTCTGTGGGATCGTGCTGAGCGACGGCTAACACTGGTTCGGGACCGTTTGGGAGTGAAACCGCTCTACTACGGTCTAGTAGGCAAGTCTTTCGTATTCGGCTCTGAGCTTAAGGCCATTCGGCAGTTTCCCGGGTTTTCTGCAGGTATTGATCGCAGTTCGTTGGCACAGATGGTTCGTTACGGTTACGTGCCCTCACCGGCTAGTATCTTTGAAGGTATCTCAAAGCTGGCGCCCGGATCGATGCTCAGCGTCTCACCGGATGATCTGTATGATGAATATCAACCCCAGCAGTACTGGTCCATGGAAGGCTGCATAAGAAGCGCTGCGTTGCGCCCTTACAAGGGTGGAAACAACGACGCGATCGAATCGCTCGATACGCTGTTGCGGGATGCTACTGCCATACGAATGGCTGCTGATGTGCCATTAGGAGTATTCTTATCAGGCGGAATCGACTCATCACTGATTACGGCTCTGATGCAGGTGCAAAGTGGTACCCCGGTAAAGACGTTTACGATCGGGTTTGAAGAGAGTGGTTTCGATGAGGCGGTCTACGCACGTGCGGTGGCAGCACATCTCGGTACTAATCACACTGAGTTTACACTCTCATCGGCCTCTGCGCTCGCTGCAGTTCCCGAAATCGCATCGGTTTATGATGAGCCCTTTGCGGATGCATCGCAAATACCAACTTTGCTCGTCGCTCGTATGGCACGTCGAGACGTTACTGTAACCCTTTCTGGGGATGGCGGCGACGAGCTCTTTGGGGGCTATGTGCGCCATTTCGGTGGAAGGCGCCTATGGAAAACAATGCAGAAAATCCCCAGAGGCGCGCGTATCGCGGCTTCGAAAACGATAGGAGCAGTACGCCCTGACGCGTGGAGGACGATATTTCAAGGCAGCGTCGGAATGCTGCCTTCAGCGATTAAACAGCGAAACCCGGTTGAAAAACTGTCGAAGCTAGCTGGTACGCTTGGCGCAACGACGCCGGAAGAGATGTATGCGCTGTTGGTTTCAAAGTGGAGGCGGCCATCACTCATTGTGAACGGAGCGTCCGACGATCCGTACAGGCATGATATCCCAGATGGCCTGCTGGATGACATAACGCTTCGAATGATGTATATGGACACGACAACGTACCTGCCGGACGATATCCTGGTGAAAGTAGACAGGGCGACGATGGCGGTAAGCCTTGAGGCGCGAAGCCCATTTCTAGATCATCGTGTCCTGGAATTTGCCTGGCAATTGCCGTTATCGCTAAAGCTTCGAAATGGCGAGGGCAAATGGATAGTTAAACAGGTTCTTAACCGCTACGTACCAGCGAATCTGTATGAACGGCCCAAAGCCGGATTTTCAGTGCCGCTGGACGAATGGCTGCGTGGTCCATTACGACCGTGGGCCGAAGACCTGTTGAGTGAAGCGAAGCTGACCCGAAACGGCTTCTTCAAGCCCGAGCCTATAAGGCGCATGTGGAATCTGCATCTCGAGCGTCGCCACAACGAGCATTCGCGGCTGTGGCCAATATTGATGTTTCAGGCATGGATAGATAACCCGTGAGTATAAAGAGCATTGTAAACGTGCCCTGGTGGGCAAAGATCAGAATCAAGATGCTGCTGTCAAGAATACCGGTTTCCTATCGGTCCTGGCAAAAGCTGGCGCTATTTCAGCACGGGTATATGGAGGAGCCTGAGTATGCATTCAAGGTGTTTCAAACACACTTTGAATCTGCAAGCGTTCGTTTTGGACCTTCTGGATTTACCGCGCTAGAGCTGGGCCCTGGAGATTCGCTCTTTTCGGCTCTCATCGCAAATGCGTATGGCGCATCTAAAATCTATTTAGTCGATGTGGACAGGTTTGCGCGGGAAGACCTGCCTCCGTATCGCGAAATGCTCTACTACATCGCAAATAAAGGAATGCAAGCTCCCGATATTCGGCAGGTCAAGTCGCTAAACACAATGCTGAGCCTCTGCAGGGCCAGCTACCTTACGGAAGGTCTTGAATCGCTTAGAAGCATTCCGGACGCATCCATCGATTTTTTGTGGTCGAATGCCGTGTTGGAACATGTTCGCCTGGATCAGTTTGAAGAGACGATACGAGAGACACGCCGGATATTAAAGCCCACCGGGGTTGTATCCCATCAGGTCGACCTTCGAGATCACCTGGGTGGCGCACTGAATAACCTACGTTATACACGCGAAAAGTGGGAGAGCCCTCGAATGTCGCAGAGCGGGTTCTATACAAACAGAATTCGTTTTGCCGAAATGCTACGCATTTTTAAGAGCGCTGGATTCCATATCAATGCTGTTCATGCTGCTCACTGGGAGAAGATCCCAACTTCGCGTCGAGCGATGCAGCCCGAATTCTCGAGCCTTAAAGATGCCGACCTTCTTGTGAAGGGTTTTTCGGTCTTGCTGACACCAACGGAGCCAAAATTAGATGGGCTCAGTTAGACGCCGCGTCTATTACGCGGTAAAATCTGTTTCAGGCAGTAAGTCTCCCCAAATCTTTGAAGAACGAATGCGGGAATTCCGAAATTCCATTCCGGAAGATACCGCGGACTGCAGACTGCGATCATTGCTTCGTCACGCTTGCTCCCATGTTCCGTTTTACAGGCCATATCTTGAGGATCCTAAGTTCTCGGCTGAAATAGACTCGGAACCGCGCACTGCGCTATTAAAGTTGCCAGTTTTAACGCGGAACATCCTGAGCGATGAGTTCACGCGCCTGAAATCCGATGACCTAAATTCGCGGCGCGATGTTAGAACGAACACTTCAGGAGGGTCTACCGGAGAGCCTGTGAGGATGATTCAGGACGGTGACTACCGAGACCAGGCAAGTGCAAACACACTGCTATACTCCGCACTTGTGGGGAAGCTGCCTGGCGAACTTGAAGTGAGGTTGTGGGGATCAGAACGCGACGTGTTTGAAAATGGGGTGGGGTGGAAGGCGCAGCTTCAGTTTCTGATAACCAATACCAGGTTCTTGAATGCATTTCGAATGACTCCGGATCGAATGCGCGCATATATTGAGCTCATCAATGAGTCGCGACCCAGGTTTGTACTGGCGTACGCTCAGGCGCTTTTTGAGCTATGTCAGTTTGCTCGTGACGAAGGCATATCGATTCGACCTCCCAACTGCGCAATGACGTCAGCTGGTACACTGCATCCGTTTATGAAAGAGACGATTCGCAATGTGCTGGGATGTGAAGTGTACAATCGATACGGTTCACGCGAAGTGGGCGACGTTGCCTGCGAGATACCACATTCTATGCAGCCGGGTGGTGGCCTCTGGGTTGCTCCCTGGAACGCAATCATCGAAACGATAGATGCCCACGGGAATGCGGCAGGCGATGGAGTTGAAGGAGACATTCTTGTGACTTCATTGTGCAACTACGCCATGCCCTTGCTGCGGTATCGGATAGGCGACCGTGGAGTCCTTCGATCAGTGAATCCTGGTGGACCAACCGGGCAGGTGTTGAAGAGAGTCGCCGGGCGGGTAACTGATAACTTCCGGACGAGGGCTGGTCGAGTTATACCAGGCGAATACTTCGTGCATCTGATCGGTGTGGTGCTCAACACGGGCGTCATCCGCAAGTTTCAGGTGATACAGCGAGACTACGAGCATGTCGAGGTACGAATCGTCGCACAATCTCAGACTTGCAATGTGGCTGAAATAGTCAACAAAATTCAGATCGTCATGGGTGGAGAAGCCTGCCGTGTCGATGTTGTCTACACCGATGCGATTCCCGAGTCGGAATCTGGCAAGTATCGATACACGATTTCAATGGTGGCGAATTGAGCTCTAACAATGACAACAGTAGATCGATCGCAGACGACACCGACGTCGCGGTAATCCGCGGCGCGACTGCCTACGCAGCGACGGCTCCTTTTCCACCTTCCGTGGGCTACCCGGAACTACCTGACATTGAGCCCGGACTTGAGGACAATCCGGCGTATTCGGGCGTACGATCTTTGTTTCATTCATTGGGTATGGATGAGGCAAACTTCGGCACATCACAATGGAATCCGCTTGGCGACATGATCTCGAGGGGTAACACCGTCGTTATTAAACCTAATTTGGTTGCGCATCGAAATCTGGGAAGCAAATCGTATGGATTGACGGATACCGACAGCCTTGTCACACATGGTTCGGTTCTCCGAGTTGTTATCGATTATGTGGCGCTAGCACTAAACGGCGAAGGTCAGATCCTCGTGTGCGACTGTCCGGTACAGGGGACCAACTGGCAGCAGGCCGTTCAACTGGTTGGGTTAGACCGCATTGAAGAGTATGTCGCTCAGCAATGGCCGGGCGTAAACCTGCAGCTCAGGGACTTTCGTCTTGGCAAAGCCGTTCTATGGCGAAATACTGTCGTCAAGCGTATTATCGACGAATCAGACCTTGCACAGTATACGGAAGTCGACCTTAAACAAAAGAGCTTCCTAATGCCGTTAATGGCATCAGACTATGCCTTTGGCGTGAGCGATTATCCGCGCCACAGAATGCGCGCTGCGCATACCCTGGAGACGAACCGCTACCTGTTTCCAACTGCTGTTCTGCACGCAGACGCAATTATCAACCTGCCGAAGATGAAAACGCATATGAAGGCAGGCATCACGTGTAGTCTGAAGAACTTCGTTGGCACAATCGGCCACAAGGACTATCTTCCCCACTTCCGGTATGGTGGGCATGCTCAAGGTGGAGATGAATACCCGGAACTAGGTTTCGTCTGGAACCTGATGTGGAGTTTGATGCATCTTGCCTGGGATAGAGATGAGGGAAAGCTCAAACTCGTGTATATATTAATGGCTCGAGTTCTTGCATCGCTTCTCCGGTATCAACCTAATGTGCCAAAACCGGTATGGTCCCTGGGTTCAGGCAGCTGGCATGGCAACGATACGCTTTGGCGTACGGTCCTGGATATTCACCGTGCTTTCCTCTATTACAATCCCGATAGGGGAGCGATTTGTGATGATTTGTACAGTGGAAGAGCCTATCTAGCCATTCTGGATGGTATAGTTGCGGGGGAAAAGGAAGGGCCCTTATCTCCGACACCACGTGCGGAGGGCCTCCTGTTGGCATCGAGAAACCCTGCCGCGCTGGACACGGCTGCTGCAGCGCTGATGGGGTTGGACTACCGCAGAATCCCTCAGCTTGCGCATTCGTGGATTCCAGGTGCGCTGCCACTCGTTCATTATGGCCCGGACGAGATCGCAGTACATGGAAATGTCGGCGCAAAAGACATTCGCGACCTGCTCAAGATCGGCGTTGCGAAGCCGTTTGTTCCCTCTAAAGGATTTGCGGGGCATATTGAAGCCGAGCACGGATTTGTTAGTGCTCGCACATCAAGGTGACGCAGATGTCACTGCGAAGTTGTTGGCCAAAGGGCCAACGGAAACTATACGAACGTCAGGAGTTTTGCACGTGCAAACAGTTCTGGTTACGGGCGCCGCGGGGTTTATAGGCTTTCATCTGGCCAGCAGACTGTTGCGTGAAGGGCACGATGTCATCGGAGTAGATAACCTGAATGGGTACTACGATGTTACGCTGAAACAAGCGAGATTGGTTGAACTGCAGAAGAGTCCGAAGTTTCGCTTCTACAAGTGCGATATTGCTGACGGAGCCATGCTGAATCAGCTCTTTGAAGAGTGGCAGCCGCAGACCGTGGTGAACCTCGCCGCACAGGCGGGAGTCCGCTACTCGCTGCATAATCCATCCGTCTACATTCAGAGCAATATCGTGGGCTTTGGGCATATCTTAGAGGGCTGTCGGAACCACGGTGTACAGCATCTCGTGTTTGCCTCGTCCAGCTCAGTGTATGGCGCGAACACCAAGATGCCATTTTCTGTCCACGACAACGTCGATCATCCCGTAAGTCTCTATGCTGCTAGCAAAAAGTCCAACGAATTGATGGCGCACGCCTATGCGCATTTGTATGGTTTGCCGGTGACTGGGCTCAGATTCTTTACTGTGTATGGACCATGGGGCCGACCCGATATGGCGTTATTCTTGTTCACCAAGGCAATCTTGGAAGAACGACCAATTGATGTGTTCAATTCCGGCAAGATGGAGCGCGATTTCACCTACGTCGATGATGTTGTCGAGGGAATCGTTCGCGTTATGAATCGCCCTCCTAACAGCAATTCATCCAGGCTCGGAGAGTCTCCAGATCCCGGCACCAGCCGTGCCCCCTACAAGATCTACAACATTGGCAACAATCGCCCTGTTCAGCTATTGAAGTTTATCAACGTTCTGGAAGAGGCGTTGGGTATATCCGCCATTAAGAACCTGGTGCCTGCGCAGCCCGGAGATGTGCCCGTTACCTATGCTGATGTCGATGACTTGATTAGCGAAACTGGTTTTAAGCCCGATACGCCAATTGAGGTGGGTATACGGCGGTTTGTGGATTGGTACAGAGCCTACTACAGGGTTTAGGGTACAATATGTTGTTCGCTGCATGTAGATTCTTATCCATGCGATGCGGAATAAGTATCTGCCGGAGGGTCGCAGCATTAAAAGGCTGGCAGAACGCCAGCGAAACCCTCTGTACAGAGTAGGACACTTATGTCGAAAATACTCCTATCGTCTCGGTGCGCGTGGTCTCTGATCAACTATCGAAGCGGTCAGATGCGCTCACTGAAGAGCGGAGGCGATGAGGTAATCGGCGCTGCCGCCGCAGATGGTTACGAAAATCGCTTTGAGTCGATGGGTATTAAGTTTGTCGGGCTCCCTGTACCCTACCGCTCAATCAATCCTCTCGCAGACTTGCGGCTTTTCTGGTCATTCTACACTCTCTACCGCAAAGAGCGACCACAGATCGTCCACCATTTTACAATCAAACCGGTTATTTACGGCAGTATTGCCGCCAGATGTGCTGGCGTTCCGCGGATCGTCAACACGGTAACTGGTCTTGGTTTTGTCTTCTCCGATCGCGCACGTCCATGGCTGCGAAAAGTCGTCGAGATGCAGTATCGTACCGCGCTCGCATGCGCGCATTTTACGTTCTTCCAGAACGAGGATGACAGATCCCTCTTTGTCGATGCAGGTCTTGTTAAGAAGGAAAAGACGGATATCTTGCCGGGCTCAGGCGTGGATACGCATATGTTTTCACCGATTGCACATGCGCCAGGCGATAACAAGGGTTCCGTTGTGTTCTTAATGATGGCGAGGCTCCTGAAGGACAAGGGTGTATACGAGTATGTCGAGGCCGCCGAACGAGTAAAGCAAGAGTTTCCTGATGCGCGGTTTCAGCTGCTGGGCAAGAGAGATGAGCACAACCCTGCAGTCATACCGCTAAAGGATCTGGAGAAGTGGCAGGAAAATGGCGTCATTGAGTACCTCGGCGAGGTTAGCGACGTGCGCGATATTCTGTCGAATGCCGACGTAATGGTGCTGCCCTCGTATTATCGCGAGGGAACGCCAAGATCTCTTCTTGAAGCGGCTGCGATGGGCAAACCAATTATTACTACGGATAATGTCGGCTGTCGAGACGTAGTTGACCAGGGCGTCAATGGAATACTTGTGCCGATCAAGAACGCTCCTGCTCTTTCAGAAGCGATGCTGTGCATGCTTCAGGATGAGAACAAGCGGCATCAGATGGGGCAAGCTGGCCGTGAAAAGATAGTCCGCGAATTTGATGAGAAGATCGTTATCGATCGCTGCAAGGCCGTATATAGAAGTTAGGTAGTCATCACTTAAAATATATCGCTCATGCAGGCGGTAAATTAATTAGATCAAAATTCATTGTCTTTATTAGTGCTGTATTTGCATCGTGCGTGGGCTGTGTGAGGTATGATTATCCGGACGTGATCTGTACCAAAAAGGAGGTGAACCTGTGGCGGAAACTGTGGCCAGGGGCAAGCGAGGTATGAAGCCCGTCGAGAATGGATTTGCGGAGTTCGTGAGGACACAACGCAGGAGTAAGGGCTGGTCACAAGTATACTGTGCGAAGAGGGCCAGGATCCATCCTCAGAGATGGAATCATCTGGAACGTTCAACTTCGCGGCCTCATAAGGAGACGGTTGAAATCATAGCGGCGGCCTTAGATGTTCCCCAGTCGGATGCACTAAGAGCAGCAGGCTACGATGTCTCTGAACATGGCGGCGGGAGTGACGTGATACGCTCAATTGTTTATGACCTAAGCAATTGCTCAGACCAAGTGCTTCCTGAAATTCAGGATTTTATTCGATTCAAACTGATGCGTTCGGTGAATAACAATGATCCGGATCTGAATTCGAAGGCTGAAAAACTCAATCTGTAACGAAAGAGGCCGCGGGAAACCCGCGGCCCCTTTCGATTCTGTGTGCGGTTATAATCGGCAATTGGAACCTAACATCAAATCGCTGTGTCACCACTTGCTGTGACCAATCATCCGTTTTGTCGAGAATATCCCGGCTAGCACAAGGCACTATGTGTTCAATCGGGGTGACTGGATTCGAACCAGCGACCTCACGGTCCCGAACCGTGTGCTCTACCAAGCTGAGCCACACCCCGCAG
>CAIXIX010000091.1 GCA_903919615.1 uncultured Chthonomonas sp. | reverse complement strand
TCACTGAGGCACAAATGGCAGCACTAAATATCGTGACCTCGGACTTCTGCGCTTCGTGGAATTACAGGATAATTCCACGAAGCAAAAGCCTTACTAAAGTGGAGCACTTATAAGTGCAACTGTCCTTACTATCACAATATGCATACAGATTATCGCCACCAGCGTAATCAATTGGATCCCTGCTCAGCCACCTTCCCAGTGTCGGGCTGTACCAGCGGGCGCCGCAGAGGATGAGGCCGTTGCTGCCACCGGGATCCGTGTAATACCCATACTGGCCGCCATAACGGAAGGGGTTGTAGTCACTGCCGGTGGTCGGACCAGAACTCCGTACGCGGAGTAGACATAGGTGTCGACCACGCTGCCAGCAGAGTTGGTGAGCTGTCTGGTTTCGCCTTGAGGACCATAGGCATACCATAGACTGATATTCGCCTGGTAGGGCTCGGGTGGACCGTACGTTATGTTTTCTGATACAAGCCTTGTCGGTCCCCAGGTGTTGACCACCGTCTGACCGAACTGATTCCCGCCCCACGGCTGACTGATCTCGCCAATCAGCTGGCTGCCATCAAAGATGTAGAACGTAGGGCCGCGCGTGAGCACGCCAGAAGCATACACGCGTCGCCCGAAACCATCGTATCCATACGTTGAATAATATGCGCCAGATTGCCCAGACTGCGCTGTCATCCGGTTCAGATCGTCCCAGTTGAAAGGTTTCCAGCTCCAGATTCTTTCGCCTTCCATCGCTGTTCGAGATCGGCTGCTACAGCGTAAAAGGTAGTATTGCCGGTGTCATTAAATATGGGCACCGATTCAATATAGTCCGTGAGATCCGCAAGGACGCTATTGTATCGGTCACGATCTCCAATTAGATAGGCAGCCGCTAGCGCGAATGCCGGCCGCACCTCCGAAGCGGAGTTAAACGCCTTGGATTGATCTCTCGATGCACAAACATCCAGGATCTCCTCCAGCGATGAAAATCGCTCGAAGTAGGGAAATGCAAAATTGTGTACAAGATGCATTATCCCCGCAACCGCCGGAGCAATGTCGTCTTGCGACTGCAGGGACCATCGGCTGTTGCTTGAATCGGTAATTTGGTATTTGATTCCGCTTCCAACGACGAGGTTTACCTTTTTCTGCTTCTCATCCCAGTTATTGGTGTGGGGATTTACGATCCGGCATATCTCTTCGTGTCGTAGTCCTACACTTGGCAATGCGTCGGTGCAGAGGTCCCGATAGGTAGAGAACGAAATCCTGATTAAGTCAAAACCGTACAGCGTGGGTCTACGGTACGCCCAGTCCGACATCTTTAATTTGAAAGCGTAGCCTTTCAATTCGCAATCTAATGATTGGAGTAGCTGTTTTTGTAACGAATCCCATTTGCTTGCCATATAGTAGTCCTCTGAGTTGTTTTACGGGAGATCCGATCGAATTGTCAGGCATGTACCTGCATCCAGCTTTCAAGCGCGCTCCGAAACGACACCCCTGCCGATACTGGCGCCTTGCCATCGTTCGAACAATAGAATAGTTCTCCCGAAATATCTCCCTCACGAATCCCGATAAAGCCACCTGGATAGGTCGCCAGAACAACTATATCTCCTGGATCTTGAGGCGACTTATGCAGATCGCCTGCCCCAAGCACCGTTACCTTACCTGCAGAAAAGCCGTCGCAAACTCGGAGGACGTCGACATAGTCATCCGGAAGGGCGATCGAAAAGCGTGAAAGCAATAGGTTTACATCGTCAGGGGTTTTCGCCCCCAGCACGTTTGGCTGAACGTATTTAGATTTCAAGCGTTCAATCCAGTCGGTATCCGGTACAGGCCTATAGGTGCCAAAGAAGACGTTAAGCGACGAGCATGGCCGCATAGGATCGTCATGAAAAACAACTGAGGAAATAGCAATATCAGTTCGCTTTGAAACCAGTTTTTCTGCAGGCCGAAATACTAAACTAAAGAAGAATCCTTGAACCAAGTGCATATACACCTGCCGGACCTTCGTATCACCGTCAAATTGAAATGTTAGAGTTGCTAGCTTTAGGTTGAGCGTCTTGTTTGGAAATGGACGCAAGGTACCTGACAAAGGCTCGCGGCTCGGGAAAAAGTCAACTTCAACCCAAGTTGAAGGTGGGTAGCGTTCGGCTCGGTCTATACTCTCAATCTGAAGTTTCATCGTCGCACGCCATTCCGGCGGCATTGCGGCCTCGTAACTAACTAATGTCGCTGTTTCAAGCGGCGTGAACCGACCAGTTTTCTGCTTGAATAGGGACAACATGGAATCTGTATTCATCCAATCTATGCGAATCTACTTTCGCAAAACGTCAGCTATTTGCCACACGGCGACGTATGCTTTAGCATATTGTTAAATGCTGATGACATCCTGCCGTAGAGTAGACCAGCTGCGCCCCCTTTCAAATAGCTAGGTGTTCGCGTAAGCACCTGCTTCCAGAGAGGCCACTTTACAACCTCGCGCTTGAAGTCGTTCCGAAGAAACCTGTACCGCCATGCGTCAGACATCGCGTGGTCAATACCCCAAGGCGGTTTGATGTTAAACTTCGAATTGCGAATAAAGTCAGGAACCCATTTGAACCTTGCCGGTATCACATGAGACTCCTCAACGTACATCAGTCCCCGCGGAAATGCCGCATGAGGAACTGCCTTGGAACCAAGCATTTCCCAGGCTTTGGCCCATCCTTTCGCACCTCCAATGAGCGTGGAATGAATTGTTCCGATCCATTCGCCTGCCGAGTAATACCCGCTATTGTGGTCGACGGCGTCATCTACGCCCAACCAACGCCGTATAATGCCTGTGGCACCCCAGGTCAAATTATCACCCCATCCACCAAAAAAGTCGCTACAGTGGTCGAGTAGATCGCGGCCATCGTCGCTACCTCCGCCTAGTTCGCCGCCAAGATTCGGCCGAATGGCAGCAAAACCGTCCGGATCAATTTCTCCAATTGGATTACTATCGCAATACTCATTCAGGTTATCGCCGCCATAGTAGCCGGAGGGATCCCTGCTCAGCCACCTTCCCAGCGTCGGGCAATACCAGCGGGCGCCGCAGAGGATGAGGCCGTTGCTGCCTCCAGGATCGGTGTAATATCCGCATTGGCCGCCATAACGGAAGGGGTTGTAGTCACTGCCGGTGGTCGGACCAGAACTCCGTACGCGGAGTAGACATAGGTGTCGACCACGCTGCCAGCAGCGTTCGTAAGCTGTCTGGTTTCGCCTTGAGGACCATAGGCATACCATAGACTGATATTCGCCTGGTAGGGCTCGGGTGGACCGTACGTTATGTTTTCTGATGCAAGCCCTGTCGGTCCCCAGGTGTTGACCACCGTCTGACCGAACTGGTTACCGCCCCACGGCTGACTGATCTCGCCAATCAGCTGGCTGCCATCAAAAATGTAGAAGGTAGGGCCGCGC
>CAIXIX010000090.1 GCA_903919615.1 uncultured Chthonomonas sp. | reverse complement strand
GTCTGACCGGCTCCATAGCAGAGTCAACCAATGCGCGATCTCCCATGACGAGAATGTATGAACCAGCCGATTGGAACGAAATTATAATCGCAGGTGGCGCCTTAGGGTCGAGCGAGACCATACCGCGAAATAGACCCGCAGCCTGTAACCCCTGAAGCTTCGCCAGCATTAGGTCCGCAGACGCAGCGTCCTTCATTACGACACGCCGTACAACCATCTGTGGAGGCCCAGGCGGTTTTGGCGGCGCAACTGGCGCAACTGGCGCAACCGGCGCAACCGGCGCTGGAGTTGGAGCGGGCGCTGGTGCAGGTGCTGGCACAGCCGCTGGCACAGCCGGTTTTGGCGCGGCGGCTGGCGCAGCAACTGGAGCTGGGACTGCAGCCGGAGTTGGGGCAACAGGCACTGCAGGTTTGGGAGCAGCAGCCGGCGCGGCTGGCGCTGGAACAACAGTCGAAGGAATCGACGGCAACGATGGTATGGGCGGCAGGGCGGCGCACACGCTATGAGACGCCAGCGTGAGGCATGCTGCAGTTGTTGCAATAGAACACAGGTTAAGATATTTGAATTTAGTCATCGTACACACTCTCTTAGAACCGAACTACACTTAATGTGACAAACTTCAGGTTGACCTGTTGCAGAAATGTCACAAATAAAGTTTCTGGGATTGCATATAAGCGAGTGCACGCATTTTATGCATACTGATGCAATTATAACGCAAAAACGGTGCCAAGAGCGTTGCTGGCTCATGGCACCTGTAAGTTGTCAGTGTTTGTAGCTGCTGGGACTAGGGGGTCTTCACGTCGCCGTCCTGCCAACCGCTATGGAACCGAACTAGATCCTCAATTGTCGGAATAACAACAGGTTCCAGTATGATCACACTGCTCTGATAGACGCCCTTTTGACGTTTACCAACCTTGAAAGGCGAGAATGGTACGTCATTTAGGAGATTCTTAAGACCTGGAATCTGGCGCAGCACAGGGAACCCACCCTCGCTCTCGTAGTAGGTTAAGTTGCTTGCAAGCGTAGACACTACCATTGGTTCGTAAGAGAGAGCAGATATGGTGGCGCCATTGATGTTATGATTGGTTACGCGGTCTGTTACTTTGTCTGTTCCTGGCGCCAACGTTTCGTTTATGCTGAGTGTGAGATTAACTGTACTGCCATCAAAGCCGATACTGGGCTTGGCTGAAAGGTCTATACCGGAGGACACAGGGACGGCCTGTCCGCCCGCTAGCAGCGATTGAACGATGTCCTCGCCCTGGAAGCCGTACTGCTTTTGAAGAGACGCCATACCTGCAGCAGCTGATGTAGCATTGTTTATGCGATCTTGAATGCTCAGGCTGTCTGGTAGCTTACCCTGAACCGTTGCGGACACCGAGTTCATTACATCCTGGGCAAACTGCAGGCTGATGCTGTTCGATACGAAGACGTTTACCCCGGCATCCGAGAGCAGTAGGTCTCGTTCGATATCTGGGATCTCTTCGATATGAGATCCTTCTAAAATGTTTCGGTTTGAGGTCTTACCAAGCGCTTTCGTTGCCAGAAGGCGCAGCTGCTCGACGTATCCACTATAGAACTGCTGCTCCAGCGCACTCGACATTGCCTCACTTGCTCGCCTCAGCCAAAGGTTCAAACTCGCTTCTAGCGTTTCTATTCGAGCGTAATTAATGTGAGAAGCACCATCCTGATCTGGCGCATCCATATATGCTGTAAGTTTACTGCGTTCTGTTGCATATGCATGGATCATTTGAAGCAGCTGATCCGTAGATGGTGCGGCGCCATCAGTAGCTGACATAACGGTGTTGAAGAGCGCGAGCGGTGCGGAAACTAGCTCGTTTGCTGCAGTCTGCAGTGCAAGCAACTCATGGTCTACGTTGGGTGAAAGGGCTGCTTTGCGGCGCTCCGCTTCGAGTTCTGATGGTTTTACCTTTTTGGCTTTAGGGTCCACCTGGCCAGCCGCGAGTGCCTGTCTCTTTTCGGCCGCAGACTTCTCAGCGGCTTGCGCCTTGGCAAGATCAGAAATGATCACGTTAACTCGGTCCAGACCACGATTAAATCTCCGCTCAAGCTCAACCAGGCTCTCTCGAGTCTGTTTGTTGACCATGTCTGGATACAGCCGCTGAGTCAATTCTATCGAACGCTTCATTCTAAGAGCAATCCACGTGGGGATGGCGCACTTCTTCCCGTCCAGTGCAGCCCTGAATCCGGCAATGCCAATTCCGTTCGGCTTGTCTAACTCTTTGATGTAGTAGGTGCACCAATCGCGAGATGTGAGGACGGCCTGCTTCCACGAATTCAGATCTGGCTCAATCTCTTCCATGACCACCGTGTCGTCACGACCGGGGTTCAGCATTAATGCGGCGAGATGCTGTGGCAGCGTGGTCATTGCGACTTCGGCCGCGCGAGCCTTCGCAGCAGATGCATCTGATGGCAAGGCAGGAAGTGATCTATCGATCATCATCAGGAGCAGGATCTCAGGAACGGTAAGCGGCCGAGAAGCATCTCCCAGTGTCGGCATAATGGTACGTATCTCTTTATATACGGCGAGATCCTTGCCAGTACGCTTGCTGAGTCGATCGAGGAGAAATGCTTGTAAGTCCGCAAATGCTGTTACTACCTCGGCACGCTGTGCATCGACAAGCGCGCGCACTGTCTCGGTCATTTGGATTACGTTGGCGTCAGCAGGGCCAGTAAGTTGAACGACACGTGCATTTAGCAGAAGATGTGAGTGCGGCCTCTCATTCAAACATGCCATTAGTCGAATGGGTTCCATCGCTGAATCGACGAGCGCTCGATCACCCTGTACCAATATGTAACTGCCTGCCGTCTGAAAAGAGATTAAAATTGCAGGTGGAGCTTTAGGATCCTGGGACACCAATCCACGAAACAATCCCGCAGCCATCAACCCTTGCAGCTTTACCAACATCACTTCTGCAGCCGCGGCGTCCTTCATGACTACTCGGCGCACCACCATCTGGGGAGGTCCGGGCTTTACCACCGGGGCTGCTGGAACAGGGGCCGGGGCAGGCGCCGCAACGACCGGTGCGGGTGCAGGCACAGCAACGACTGGCGCTGGTGCAGGCGCAGGTGCCGGCGTGGGGGCCGGGGCCGGGGCCGGTGTCGGAGCTGGCGCCGCGGGCTTTGCCGGTGCCGGTGCCGCTGGAGCAGGTGCGAATACGCCAGGAATCGCAGGAATCGGTGGCAGGGCCAGGGCGATGCTTGCCTGGGAAAGTATAAATGCAGACACCACCACTACGCCGGACACTATTCTCTTGTTTGGTTTCTCGCTCATCTTGATTACTCTCTCACAGTGGGTAACTGAGTTACATCTGGTAAGACAAGCTTGTTACAGCTGTGTTGCTTCAATCTGAGCGAAATCGTTCACATGAATGAAATTTAATTGCTCGTGCAAGCAATTGTGCGCATAATTTGCTGAATTTCTCCAGAGCTTAACTGCTATTGTCTATCGATATTTATGTGTGAAGTTGATTGACAGGCTCGTTGCGGTTTGATATTCTCTCTGTAACGTATGTAAGGAGAGATTTATGGCTGACTCAACACGACGCGAATTGATAGGGCAGGCAAGTCTAGCGGCCGGGCTGACCGCACTTGGCGGAGTGTGGTCCAGCCGTTCGATCGCCCAATCAAAGTCTCCAAATGAAAAACTAAACATCGGCTGTATAGGAATTGGGGGGCAGGGCGCAAGTGATGTTGGCAACGTTAGCAGTCAAAATATCGTCGCGCTTTGTGACGTTGACGCCGAACGAGGTGGCTTAAATTTCGAACGGTACAGCCAGGCTAAACGCTACACCGACTTCCGGAAACTCCTTGAACAAAAGGATATCGACGCGGTTACGGTGAGTATTCCGGATCATAATCACGCTGTCGCCACAGCAATGGCTCTCCACGCGGGTAAGCATGTGTACTGTCAGAAACCGCTCACGCATTCGGTAGCAGAAGCACGATACATAACTCATCTGGCAGCTAAAACTAAACTCGCTACGCAGATGGGTACGCAGGGCCACGCGTTTCCATCGTACACGCGGCTCGTTGAACTGATCGAGTCTGGGGCAATCGGCTCTGTCACTCAAGTACATGTGTGGACAGACAGACCGTCTGGATGGTGGCCTCAACCAGTAACAGCGCCTACGGGCAATACGGCGCCTCCATCGACTCTGGACTGGAATCAGTGGCTAGGCCCAGCGCAAGAAAGATCGTATAACAAGGCTTACCTGCCATTTATCTGGCGAGGCTGGTGGGATTTCGGCACGGGAGCGCTTGGGGATATGGCATGTCACTTGATGGATCCAGTATTCTGGTCGCTGAAGCTTTCCTATCCCACCTCTGTTGAAGCAACATCTGAGGGCGCAACAAAGGATGGTCCACCTACGTGGGCAGTCATAAACTATGACTTCCCTAAGCGTGGTAAGCTGCCGCCAGTGCGAGTGACCTGGTACGATGGCAAAAAGCGGTATCCCGAGGCTCTTCTGAATGGCGAAAAGGTGCCGCCAATCGACAATGGTTCACTGTTTATTGGCGACAAAGGGGCGCTAATCGTCAATCATGGGTCTGATCCAATTTTGCTTCCTACCGCTAAATTCGCCGACTTTAAGGGACCGACACCATATTTGAAGCGATCTCCCGGACACCACCTGGAGTGGATTGAAGCGTGCAAGAATGGTTCGCCGACCGGCAGTAACTTTGGTTACGCCGGACCGATGACCGAGGCGATCTTGCTGGGAAACGTCGCAATCCGTGTGGGGCGCAAAATTAATTACGACTCGCGAAATATGCATGCAGTTGGAGATCCAGAGGCCGATGCCCTCCTTCGCCCGGCGTATCGACCTGGATGGAACCTACCGTAGGGAACCGGGAAGAGTTGAGATACCGTGACAACAGAGATCAACAATTGGTCTCTCTCTGTTGTCGCGGTGACTATGGCTAGACCAATAGGCTGAGCTGCTCCGTTGCACGGCGTCCCCAATAGTCCGCCGGATGGAGCAGTTCCAGCTTTGTCAGCGAAGTGATAGCTGCTTGTTTGTTCCCGGCCTCACCTAGTGCTTTACCCAGGCAGAACTGCAACTCCAGATCGTCACCAACCTCAGTAAGCGTGGTGCCAGCAAGCCTGGCGGCCTCGTTCGGTTTCTCTTCGGCCAAAAGTATTGCGCATTCGACCGCAGCGGTTCTGCTCTTCATTGAAGGCTCCCGGCACCGCTCCTGGGCTTTAAGTACTGCCTGTCGCGCTCCCACAATGTCACCCTGAATACATAGACCGGCCCCACGCATCAGATGCAATGAGGCCTGCAGCTCTCTCGCGGTAGGCGCCGCTCGCAATATTGCCTTATCCGCTTGTGACACGCACTCGTCGCCCCATGCTCTGAGCCTCATTATTTCTGCAAGTCTTGAATGGGCAATCATGAGCCGCGCATGAACGAGTGGGTCGTCGTCAACGATCTGAACGAGCAGCTCGACCGCAAGTGTGGCCTCGTCGAATCTGCCGAGCAACGTAAGAGCCGAGCATCTGTGAGCATGCAGATTGATGCGAGAAAGTGGTTTGCCGGTCTCCTGTAGTTCTTCAAGCACCATGAGAGCTTGTTGACCATTTGAGTTCCTCAGCTGCAGAGGTAAAAGCTGGCTTAGGGCATAAGCAGGAATATCGTGCGGACAGTCTGCAGACTTCAACTCTTCAAGATACTTTATCGCGGCTCCAGTCTTTCCTAATGCGAGATAGATATTCGCAAGTGACAGTACAATCAGCCATGGATTAAAGAGCACGACCAATGCTGCTGTCGCAAACAAAATGACAACTGATAACCAAGAATTGGTTGCATAGGCCATTACCGCCCAACCAATTGCGCCTAGCCCAAAAACCTTTGCCGTAAGAATTGTTGATGGGTACCGAGGCAGAGATTTGCGATTTATAAGCATGTAGCTGGAATAGACCGAGGTAATTACTGATGAAACCAGCGATGCGCCGAGTACACCTAGCAGTATCGGGTGAGACGCTTTTGCTGAGGCGAGCGCGATACCGGAAGCGATCCCCACAAGCGCAACGGTACCTAGCCCTTGAGACAGAAATTTTGATGTTCCCGCATTGCTCCGGACAAGAAAAAATGTCGCGGTCCAGCCCGCCAGAGCAATGCCCACAAGCAGTATCGGTATTTCAGCCGCTGAGTCTGGGCCTACTATGTTGTCGTCTGTTTCGCTGGCTCTAGCGTCCGCCTGATCGTTCTTTTCGTCCTCTACAGAACTAAATGATCGAATCCCCAGCGCTGTTGAATTCCGGGTCGTCGCCACGCTCTTAAGTCCAATTTTGGCCAAACCGCTGGTTGTCGCAAGGAGAAGACACAGCCCAACGTAAATGGCTGCCATCCGGATACGAACTGATGGTGATGCGAGCAGGTACCGCTGATCCGGCGGACTTACAACGCGCAGTAGAAACGCAATTAAAAGAATCGCCATAAGCATAGCGCTGGATTGGGCGAAGGGGCCCGCGAATCCAATTTTGAGATTAAATAGCAATAGGATCATTAATGTGCAAAACCAAATTTTGGGCGAGAATACAGTGCCGATGTGAGATCCATCTAGCGGCGGGAACGGAGCCATATTGAACATGTTGATTATCGCGCCGACACTGGTCAAAGCAAACCAAAAT
The DNA here is from genome assembly GCA_903919615.1 of uncultured Chthonomonas sp. GTDB lineage: Bacteria > Armatimonadota > Chthonomonadetes > Chthonomonadales > Chthonomonadaceae > CAIXIX01. The sequence continues at coordinate 23,908 of CAIXIX010000090.1, read as the reverse complement.
GGGGACTTTGTAACATATCCAAGAATCAAACAGACAATAGCTGCCAGGAGGCCCCCGGCGGGCCCACCCGCACCGCACTCCGACTGAATTCGTGGCTCATCCGGGAATTTCTTAACAAATATCATGGCGCCAACGAAAGGTATGAACATTGGCGCCGACGCCGGCAACCCATTCAGCTTATTAACCGCGACATGGCCCATCTCGTGAACGAAGATGCAGATCACAAATCCAGCGGCAAACTTCCAACCGAACAGCCTGGAGTAGACTGAGATTGAAAGCAGCATTGTGCTCAAGGTTAGCGCGATCTTGCCGAATTTCAAGAGTGCGAACAGGCTCTTTGCCTTTAGGAGCAGGAACGCAATTACACCCAGCAAGCCTCGTCGCGTCTTCACGGGCTCAGATTTTGGAGACTCGAGGTTTTCCTGCGCTCGATCAGATTGAGATAGCCCATTATTGTCCCTTGGGAAATTCAGGTCGAAATCAAGATGGGCAGGAAACCTCGAACCGCAATAAACGCAGCGAATTCCACCTGGCAAGTTGGTTTTCGTACAGGAAGGGCACTTCACTGTTCAATTGGCCTGTGAACACGTACGGCGATGTTTGCTCCTACATACCTGCCCGTGAAGTACCAGAAGAAGGCGTTTACAACCATCGATGCCTGGTGCTCAAAATACATCTCAATTCCACCGAGTATCAGTCCTATAACAATTCCGACGGCTGCACCCGTTTTGACGGATGGTGGAAGCGCTGCGATAATCAACCCAGCCACGATCCCGGCAGCCGCAAATATCACTACCATACCAATTGAAAGTTGTACGAGACCCAGAATTGTGACATTCTTAAAATCCCACACGATGGTCCAGAATAAGTTCCATGCCGTCCACCATTGGCCATACGCTGCACCCCATCCGAGTCCACGAAGCAGCCTGAGCCCCATTCCAGGGGCAATGTGAACTGTTCTGGTCTCTGCCGCACGCGTGTAGGCCATTCCTGGCGAAGAAGGACCAGGGGATGAAGGCGCTGGATAGACCGCCTGCGCAGAACCGATTGCCGGATTGGCATATGCTGATGGTTGAACCGGCTGCGTGTATTGGACGGCAGTGTTCTGAGCGCTTTCCAGAGCAGCCTTGGCGTTAGCGTGAGATGGATCCAACTGCAGCGTGTATTGTAGAAACGGAATTGCCTCAGACGCCCGCCCGGCCTGGAGCAGCCCGACCGCGGCATTGTATTGCGCGCCAGCATCGTGCGGCTGTAGTTGCGAGGCTGCGCCAAGCGCGTTCAGTGCACCTGGTGTGTCTCCGCTGCGCATCAGTGCGATACCGAGGTACCCTGCAGCAGGACCATTTGCATTGTCACTTCTTAGTACTTCGTTAAAGTATGCGATCGCTTCTGCCAGTCGGCCAGTTTGAAGCATAACTATTCCATCTCGAAGATCAGCCTGTTGCGGTTCGGCCATAAATCGCTCCTAAGTTTAAGGTGTGTTGTAAGCGCCGGCATAGAATCCAACCTGATTCTATAATAATGCCCGATTTAATTGCCCAAGAATAGCATGACCGACTTCGTACAAGTTTAAGACATGGGAGTCTGGATCGGCGCAATGAAAGGAAATCGTGCAGTTAGGCGGGATGGAATTGATTTTCAGCAGGGCCGATAGCATTTCCTGCCTACATCACCGTCAGCAAAATGAATAATTCCTTCTTATTGAAGGATCAAGGCGAGGTTCTGCAAACGAGCACAATAACGACAAACGCGAGTTGATCGATGAACACTGAACTGATATAATGTGTGCGCCGCTCTTACAGCTGGAGTTTTATTTATTTGCGAAAACATGTGAAATACGTTAGACTGCCTGATCGCAGCAAAGTCAAGCTGGAGTCGAACGATCCAGTTAATGTCATTACTCCCGATGTCAGGTACATATCGGAGGGAGAGACAATCTATGACAACAGTGGATATATCGTGATTGTATATGATAACGATAAAAACACGTATGAGGAAGTGATTGGCATACTCTGCGCTGCAACCGCCTGCTCTGTAAATGAAGCCTACATTGAGGCATGGGAGATAGACCACCTCGGGAAATCTGTCGTACACCACGGCTCATTGCAGGAATGCGAACGAGTTGCTGCAATAATCCGACAGATTGGAATTCGAGTTGACGTTGCCCAAGAATAGTGATCTCGATCAAGATAACCGCGACGCCACAGATTCTCAGTGGCCGATGGATGACCTGGACAATGGATTGGCGTTTCTCCAATCAAACTCTTCCGCATTCGAAAATACTCTGGAAGCCGAAGCCGCCCAGATTAGCGATGCAGAGGGCCTGGCTCAGTTTGTTAAAGCAAAGCGCAGTGAAATTCTTTCTGTTGTGCCGACTGAGACAGGTACTGTTGACCTTACGCCACCCTTTTGCGCAATTCAGCTCTCGCTGCAGTTAACAGGAGTGATCGATGCGGTCATTAGACGCATGTACCGCATCGCATGCGAAATCTGCAAAGAGAATCACGCGACTTTTCCATTGGCTATCGTGGCAACCGGAGGGTATGGAAGGCGCGAGCTCGCGCCGTTTTCTGATGTAGATATAACCTTTATTGCTGAGCGAGACGGTGACAAACGCATTGACCATGTGGTTCGAGAGCTATTTCGGCTCGTGATGGACGTGTTCATTGCAAAATGCAACATTGAAGTCGGGTATGCATACCGTTTATTCAAAGACTGTGGTGTTTTAGATCATCAAACAGCGTGCGGTTTGCTCGATGCACGCCAGATAGCAGGCAACCAGGGCCTTTTCATTCGATTTGAAAGTGCGTTCTGGGATTTGTTTAATTCTACGGAATTCATATTTGCCAAGATTGCGGAGCGAAATACCGTTCTCTCAAAGTGGGGATCCTTAGTCCGTAACGTCGAACCCCATATCAAGGAAGGGGCCGGCGGACTCCGAGATCTTCATATGACCACATGGCTGCTTCAGTCCCGAGAAAATGTGATGGCTGCGAGTGCTCGTGGCAATAAAGCATTTATATTGCTTGAAAAGGTCACCGATCTGGCGCCAGAAGTTATCGACAGGCTGCGTGAGGCAAAGGGGTTTATTTTTAAGGTTAGGTTTGCGCTACACCTCGTTTGCGGGACTGAGCGAGACCAGTTGGTGGTAACGAGGCAAGAGCAGATTGCAAGAATATTAGGTTACGCGGATGGAGATGGCCATCACGAAGATGAACAGTCAGTCACTCCACCTGTTGAGCGATTTATGGCTGATCTCTACCCAGCAATGAGTATCATCAAGCGAACAGCAGATTACGTTGTTCGAAATACGAGGCGGAAACCGCTCATGCTTGGCCTTGGTATAGACTGCCTGGGCTCGGAAGTAGTACCGGGGCCAGGTGGATACCATGCCTCCGATCCGGTTTGGATTGTATCGGCAACAGAGATTGCCCATCGATACAATCTTGATGTCAGTGACGAGATTATTGCAGCCGCCGAGAGACTTAAGCGCGAAGGCGCTGTTACCAAACAGCCCGATGAAATGGCCGATGCTTTTTGCCAGATTATCTGCAGACCGGGAAGAATCTACAAAACGCTGCAAATGATGGCTGATATTGAGGCATTTGGTTGGTTTTTACCAGAGTTTGATTGTCTGTTGAATCTGATCCCTTACGATGCCGCACATGATTTCACTGTAGGTCAACACACTCTGCTTGTGATTAAACATCTGGAAGAGCTGGTTTCGTTGCCTGGAGTTGAAGGAGAAAAGGGATTTGAAGAGCGGGCAGAGATGCGGCGTATTTTTCAGGAGCTTCCACATCCAGAACAGCTAATGCTTGCTGCGCTTCTGCACGATAGCGGCAAGGCTCACCCCGGTCGCCCACATGCAGTTGAAGGCGTGGATATAGTGAGAACTGTGTGCTGCCGACTATCATGGTCTGAAGAAGCGACATCGAATGTTGAATTTCTTGTTCTTCACCACCTCCTAATGAGTGACACGGCACGATTGAAGGATTTGGCAATGGAGCAGACGGTCCGGGATTTTGTGAATGTGGTCGATGATCCATCGCGGCTCAATATGCTTTACCTGCTTACCTACGCGGATACGTGTGCAGTAGGGCAGGGAATATGGTCACCGATCCGAGGCCGATTTCTGCGAGAGTTGTGGCACCGCGCTACAGCCGCCCTGGCGGATGATGACCTCGGAGAAAAGCAGGAAGCTCAGTTTGCGTATGCAAAGCGTCGTATCGCGAAGGACCTGACTCTAGAAAATTTTGAATCGAGCGAAATTGCGGAACACATCGAGGCAATGCCGCCGTACTATTTGCTGAACACCCTGCCAAAGGAGATTGCATCGCATCTCAGCTATGTGCGTCGCGTTCGCGCTAATGAAACAGTGATTGAATTTCACGAAGACAGTTCCGCGCCATGGACTGAAGTGACGCTTTGCGTTCGCGATGACCCAAAACCTGGGTTACTGACAAAAATCGCAGCGGCTATGCTTGCTTCGGGGCTCAATGTACACAGTGCGAGAGTTATAACCCGCAAGAGCAGTACGGATGCAATTGCCATGGACTCTCTTCTAGTAGATTACAAGGGGAGATACCTCACTTCCGGTAAGAGGCAAGAACTGGCCGATAACCTCAAACGAGTGCTGGAACTCGGTGTTCCTGTCGAAGAGGTGCTCAAACGTCACCGATCAAGCCTAATACGGCGAGTAGGACAGAATGATTTGGCTGAGAGCAGTATTTCAATTCCCGCCGTAACTCATGACATCGAAGATGGCATGAGCCTGATCGAATTTAAGGGACCGTCTACGCTCGATTTACTATACCGAGTGTGCGCATCTGTTAGCGCCCTTGGATTTGACGTTCAAAGCGCGAAACTCAGCGCTTCAAACGAGATGTTGCACATGGGACTGTACGTTAAAGGAGCACGCGATTTACAGGCGGCCGATATTAGGCGAAGGGTTCAACGCGCTTTTGCTGCATCACGGCTTTGATGACGGCGTCTTCACGGTGTACAGAATCGCTGCGTTGACAAACCAATATCAGCTCAGCATAATAAACTGTACTTTTCATCTTCTGCTAATGATTCTCCAGAAATGTGAGAGAGGATATCAAAATGAAACGTAAGCGGTTCACCCCCGTAACTGGGATAATTACTGTGGTGCTCTTCGGAGTACTTTATGGTGTTGGACATGTTGTCACGCCTGCTCCAATAGAGCCCAAGGCCGAACAGAAACAGTCTGCAGCCGTAACGCCTCCACCAGGACGAGGCGAGCCCAAGAAGGGAACAATGTCCGAAACGCAGATGAAGGAGAAGATGCAGAGCGAAATGCAGATGGCGCAACGGCAGGCTATTAAGCATGAGCTTGAGGTAAAAGCCAATGGGGGCAAGCCTCTTCCACCAGAAGACCCTATTTCAAGCGACTACTTTCATCATCACGAGATGGGAATGCAAGGACTAAAGGCAGCCGATCAGGAAGCGAAGCGACGACAGCAAATCGATGATCAAGTACAGAAAGAGATGGCTGCGCGTGGTCTTAACGGTCCCGTTCCAGGCGCTTCATCTGCAGGGCCTGCGCCCAGCTCGTCGCCGAAATAGCGAGCGTTTTACCTTTGCTTTTGCGAACAAGGAGGGGCTGCGACGTAGGAGTACGTTTCAGTCCCTTTTTTTGTTTACCCCCAAAGAATCGCTTGACAAAGTGTGTTCCGAATGTTAGAATCGCGCGTCTGTGTGGCAGTCCGTGTTCTTTCTGAGACTCCCGATGCTTTTCAAGGTCTGGTGGTTGCCTGATAATTTGGGCGTTTCTTGATCATCGCGTTCGGGGTGTGGAGTAGACAAACTAACTGCCAACATCATTGATTCGGCTATCGCTAAACGTGCGGCAAGTCGAAATCATGGAGGGTATTTATGAAGAGGATGGCGTGTGCCATTGCGTTCGCAACAGGTACTGGCATGGTGCTGGGCGGCTCCGCGAACGCGGCTGCAACCGATCCAACGCCCGCAACTGCTCCAACTGGCCTACAGCTTACGATCGTTTCTCCTGGGCTTATAACGAGCGATGCGCCGTCCAATATCGATGTGAATTTCCGCGGCGGGACAATTAGGTCCGTCGAGCTCTACGTGGATAGCTCTCGAGTATTTAAGAAGACCGTTTCGATCCTCGATTCTCACGGCAACTTTAATCTTCAGATCGACAACTCGCTTCTGCCAGAGGGCGATCACGACGTTATGGTTGTTGCGACGGAACCAGACGGCAGTACGGCAACTAGCAGTATTAAGGTACATGTCTCTGGCCCTCAGGTAGACGGAATTGCTCAGGTCGCATACCCTCGTGCAGATGCAGTGGTTCAGAATGTCGTACCAATCGAGCTAAAGCTGGATCCAGGCATACGCACTCCCTATGTCGCGTATCTACTGGATAACGATTTTGTAGGTGTCAGAAATTACGCGCCGTACGTATACAATTGGGATTCGAGCAAGGTTTCCGACGGTCCACATACCATCACGATCGAAGTTTATGATTCTGTCACTCAAGATTTATTAAAGAGAATGAGTGTGCGGGTCGTAGTGAAAAACGTAGGTGGGTTTACTAAGCTGCAGCCGCGCATTGCAGTAAATTCGAAGACTGCGCAGGCGGCAACTACGGGCATTCGAGCCGTTATTGGGGAAGCGCTTGCCGTTCCGACATTCTCTGCAATTGAACCCGGTACGATTACTCACAATGCGGGGATTTCGGTAGTGAGTTCCTCTGTCCGTGGTACGGAGCCTCATTCTATGAGCGTCTTCGCGCCCGCAGAGACGCGTCCTGCTTCAATCATTCCGGTTAAACCAGCATCTCCTGAGTACGCGTTAGAGCCAACTTCTCCATCTGGAATTGCTACTAGCGCGATGCCGCGTAATCCGCAGAGGATCACGGGCGCACCATTGATGATGAACATCGCTGAGATGGTTGCAGAACCTGTCCTGGCGACCGTTACGCAGGAGACCTCTGCTTCGCGTATTTCCAGAATTACGGTTAAACCCCTGCACAGTGGCAATATTGCAACCAAGCCAGCAGCTAGCCTCGCTCCAGTCGCCAGTGTCGATAATCTCGCTCCTGCGTCTGTCGTTCCGGTCCAGCATGTTTCGAGCCTAAGAGCGGCGAGGTTAACGGTTCACCCGATGGTTATCACGCCATATCTTGCGCCGCCGGTTGCCTATGTGCGCGCTCATCGCGTTAACGGTCTGAAGACCTTTGATGTAGCATTCAACAACATGCGGATCGCTTTTGACGTTCAACCACGCGTAGAGAATGGCCTTACTCTTGCGCCTTTCCGGGCTATCGTAGAGAGTTCTGGAGGAAGCGTGAAATGGTATGGAAAATCTCAAACCGTCCGTGCCGTCAGCGCGAACCGAATTATTGAGTTTAAGATTGGTGAGGCGACAGCCAGAGTGAATAATCGCCTGGTCAAGCTTGCTCATGCGCCATACGTTGAGAACGGCCGAGCCATCGTGCCGACTAGTTTTGTTCAGGATGCCATGAGTGTTAGCGTCGCTTACGATGCGCGAAGGCATTACATGAGCATTACTAGCAAGCGGTAAGTTCAGCGTAAAGGCGAAAATTACTAGGCCCCCGGCGGAAGATAATTCCGTTGGGGGCTTAATTACTTTGGCTGTAACTCTCCAATTTCGGCTTGTTTGCCTATGGCTTAGCAGTTGTGGCCGCTGCAGCCGGAGCTGGGCTAGACTCGGCGCTGCTAGTCGACGAACTGGCAGTATCAGCACTATCTGTTTTTGCCGCAGCTTTTTCGGCTGCATCAGATGTATCGGGCTTGCGAGAATCGTTGACGTACCAACCTGAGCCTTTGAATACGATACCGACCGGATACAATAGGCGCTTCACGCTGCCGGAGCACTCTGGACAGATGCGTATTGGATCATCCTTCATGTTCTGAAATGCGGAGAACTCGTAACTGCATTGGGTACACTGATATCCGTAAGTTGGCAAGGGCTACACCTCTATACGCGCACCACGCAGCCATGGTGGCTGCGTGGTGATCGGAATGAAGATCCGGCTGCGCGTTTTGAACAAGTAATATGCGGCCAGGCAGTTAAGCTTGATGCCGACACTCTATTATACGCCTCTGTGACATCGCGCGTCACCTCGCGACTGCTATTGAGGCAATGAAACCTTATGAAAATATTCTGGATTCTAATTCTTACCGGCTGGACGGCGCCCGTAATGTACGCTGTATATCTGCGTAAACGCCTTGAGATTGTGTTAGCAATGTTAGAAGAAGAGCGTCGACGATCGAGATAAGAGTTTGATTATCGCAGCGTTAATGTCGGGGACTTCAGTCGACTCAATAGATGCTGTATGCGTTAAAATTGAAGGCGCATACGGCGCCCTCGACATTCTACCAGCATTCCATGTAAGTTACCCCTGGCCAGAATTGTTGCGCAATCGGCTGTTGCTAATGGCTCGACCCGGTGCCTTCTTGTCTGAGGCTGCCGAACTAAATATGCTTGCCGGCGAGCAGTTTGCGCTTGCAGTTCATTGCCTTGCTAATACATCAGGTTTGCCGCTTGATCAATTTGACGCAATTGCGTCTCACGGGCAAACCGTCCTTCACAAACCACCGAGTCCTGGTTCTGAGCATACTGCGTATACTGTTCAGATAGGCGAGCCGGCTGTGATTGCCGCACGTACGGGCCGACCGGTCGTTGCTGATTTCAGGCAGGGTGATATAGCCGTAGGAGGGCAGGGAGCGCCACTAGTTCCCTACGCCGACTACATGCTTTTTCGTAACCGTTTCGCGAAACAACAGGGCGTAGCTATTCAGAATATCGGCGGTATTGGCAATGTGACCTATATCCCTCGAGGCGCCGGTATCGACGATGTCGTCGCATTTGATAATGGCCCGGGAAACATGCTCATGGATGCGATCGTTTCCCGACTGACCGGTGGCCGTGAACAGATGGATCTCGGTGGCGAATATGCTCAATCAGGGAAAGCTCATTCCGGGATTGTGAACAGGTGGCTGGCGCTCCCATATTTTAGCCAGCCTCCTCCGAAGTCGACCGGGCGTGACCTCTTTGGTGAAACTGAGGCAGATAGGTTGATCTATGAGTGCATGGAATTCGGGTTGACATTCAATGATGTTGTTGCTACGGCTCTAGAGATTACCGTGAGCGTTATTGAAGATTCATACAACAGATTCCTGATGCCTCGCGGCGCAATAAGCCATGTTGTTGTTGGTGGTGGGGGCGCCGACAACCCGGTTTTGCTGGAAAGATTGCGCCAACGGTTATCACCCGCCGTCGTTCTGACACATTCCCAAATTGGAATAGATAATTGTTCGAAAGAGGCAATCGCATTCGCTCTGCTGGCGTATGAAACGCTCCATGGTCGTCCTTCGAACGTTTCGAGCGCCACCGGCGGCGCCAGTAGAGCCGTTTTAGGCAAGATATGTCTGCCGCCATTGGCATCAGGCTGGGATATTTCAATTACAGACCGCTCGATTCTTGACAACTTGAGCCAACCGCCATATAATCTATAAAGTGTTTAGCCAGGCAATCTCATATCGGCTGTAATTGGTCTTGCAACATAGTACGGTCATTGACTTGGTCGTATAGGTCGCAGTGCACAGTAGGCATGAGTCTTTCGTTTCGCCTCCGAATCCCCTCTCACAATACCTGGCAGAGGGAAAAGGGAGGTTCGCTCGCGAATGCGCGACGGGCCTCACCGTCGGCGCACGGAGGCCAAATGAGATGGCTAATAGTGCAAACGTAGTAATTGTAGGTGCGCAATGGGGCGACGAAGCAAAAGGTAAGCTAGTCGATTTTCTTGCGTGCAATGCGTCTATGGTGGTGCGATATGGCGGCGGAAACAACGCTGGTCACACGGTCACAGCAAATGGTATTGAGTACAAGTTCCACCTTATCCCCGCAGGTATCCTCAATCCCGATATTCTCTGTATCGTAGGTTCGGGTGTAGTCATAGATCCTGGTGTTCTGGTTAAAGAGATCGAAGGGCTCGTCAACCGAGGCGTATCGGTTGCAAACCTGAAGTTGTCTTCCGCCGCACATGTTATCCTTCCTTATCATCGGCTGCTTGATGAACTCGAGGAGCGAGGAAGAGGCGCTTCAAAGATAGGTACGACCGGACGGGGAATTGGGCCGGCATATGCGGACAAATCTAACCGTTATGGCATCCGTCTCAGTGAGTTTGTGTGCCCGGAGGTCTTCGCGGCGCGAGTACGAGCTGTTGTCGCGGAGAAAAACCTTATCATCGAGAAGGTCTATGGTGAGGCGCCCCTAGATGCAGACCAGATAATTGCTGAATACACGCCGTATGCCGAAGCTCTTAAGCCTTTCTGCTCAGAAATAGCTCCGCTTGTGTACGATGCAGCCTCTCATGGTAAAGGCGTAATATTTGAAGGCGCGCAGGGCACGCTTCTGGATATTGACCTTGGTACCTACCCATATGTGACATCGTCGCATCCAATTGCTGGCGGCGCCTGCCTCGGCACTGGAATCGGTCCCACACTGATCGATTCTGTAGTAGGTGTTGCCAAAGGATATACAACTCGCGTTGGATCTGGCGTATTCCCAACGGAGCTACTGGACGAGCGCGGCGATTACATCCGTGAACGGGGTCATGAATATGGCACAACAACAGGGCGTCCCCGACGCTGCGGCTGGCTCGACACGGTCATTCTCAGGTTTGCCGTTAAGGTGAACGGGATGACAGCGCTATCCCTTGGTCACCTTGATGTGCTGACTGGCATGAATGAAGTCCAGATATGTGTTGCATATCGAAATGCCGAAGGCGAACTCATTAATGATCTGCCGTCGGACCTTGTTACGAATGCAGGTTACACACCTGTATACGAGACGCTGCCAGGCTGGCACGAAGACGTCTCGAATGCCCGTACGGCGGAAGAGTTGCCGGCAAATGCTAGGGCTTATGTTGCGCGGGTGCAGGCACTGTGTGGCGTGCCGATCGCGGCGATTTCCGTGGGGCCTGGACGTGAACAGACAATTCTAGATGCGGAAGTGATGCAGAAGGTACAGACAAGGCGTCAGTGGGTCTAAGCGCCTAGATCATACCGATCGGGGCGTCATTTCGATTGACATCGAGAAGCGGTTAGGGTACCATACAGCGTCTCGTTTACGAGGCGAGAGCATAGCTCAGTCGGTAGAGCAACGCCCTTTTAAGGCGTGGGCCCTGGGTTCGAGTCCCAGTGCTCTCACTACCCTTTAGAACAAATCCCGGTAAGAGTTTCGAACTCTTACCGGGATTTTGTCTTTGTATCGATTGCTGCAGATTGATTCACCTATTTGGGACACACTCTATTCAGGTATGGCAGTCGTTCCGCTAGGAAAGCCAATAGTTACTCTAGCGCTTTTCTGGTTTGAGGTGGTGCCGCAGCCAGGCAGCAAACGGAATAGCCAGAACAAGCACAATCACCGCATCAGCGCCATGAAAATATCGCTTCAAGTCTTCGAGGTGAGTGGCAAATTGAACTCCAACGTAGGCGAGTGCATAGCACCAGGGCAATGAACCAACGAATGACAGGATAATAAACGGCAAAAATCGCATTCTGGCAATGCCTGCGGGAAGCGAAATAAATGTGCGCACGACAGGCAAAAGCCTGGCAATGAAGACAGCAGATGAACCTCGTTTTTCAAACCATGTTTCAGATTTCTCAACATCTGACCGTTTGAGCAGAATGAACTTACCGTATTTGAAAATGAATTCCCTGCCGCCATAGTAGCCAACGATGTACGCAATGGAAGATCCCAGTGCGCATCCGAGTGCACCTGAAAGTGCAACCATCGGCAAACTGAGCGGAGCCCGATTTACTGATGCTGCGAATGCAGCGAGCGTTAGCGCTCCACTAAAGGGCATAATGACTTCACTTGGGAGCGGAATACAGGCACTTTCAATTGCCATCAAAAGAAGGATTCCGACATAGCCGCTCGCTCCGATGACACTCTCTATCCAGTGGCTCAGCGCGGAGAGAAGATGTTCCAATACGAGGCCTTTCCATCCGATGGCGGCACAAGGCTAGTAACCTCTGGTGGCCTGTTGCGGGCTTCGCCATATACGGATATTGTCTTTTCTAGCATTATTTCCGGTGTAAATAACCGAGCGCGCCTGAGTGCAGCTGCACTCAATTTTGCACGGTGCTCGCTCGATGATAGTATCAGATCGATACGGGCAACGAATAGGTCCAGGTCATTGACGGGTACCCTGTAGCCATCCTCGCCATCACTCACCATTTCGGGGGCGCCACCAGACTCAACAATCACCACCGGCAATCCTGCGGCTCGAGCTTCCCCAACTACTAATCCCTGCGTTTCGGATATCGACGGGAAGCAAAAAACATCGGTGGCAGAGAAGATTGGAGCAATCTCGTTCCTCGGAACAAAACCAAGAAACCGGACCGCTTCACTTAAGCCCGCCTCTCTCGCTGCGGATTCAAGCAGATCTTTATCGGGCCCATCACCAGCGAGTACGAGCAGCGTATCCGGAAATTTTTGCATGACGCGTGCGAGCACATTAAACAGCCATGCAACATTTTTCTCTTCTGCAAGTCTGCCAGCGTACATGAGAACCTTTTGGTTTTGCTTCCATCCATAGAAGTCTCGTGTTTTTGCACGAGATTCCTGACTGATGCTGAATGGTTCTGGTAACGGGATCCCAGTAGGGATTACCTCAATGGGGGCTTCAACGCCCATCTTCGTGAGGCTGGCGGCGGCGGCGTTCGACGGACAGATCACCGTGCTACACCTGTTGTAATACCATGGAAGATAGACATCCAACAGACCACACGACATACTTTCCGGAACGATTGGAAGATAGTGAGTATATTGTGTGTAGAAAGTGTGATATGTCGAAATTAATGGAGTGCCGCGCGTTACTGCAAGCCGTGCACCAGTTAGACCAAGAATGAACGGAGTGTGAGTGTGAACGACATCGAGTTTCAAACGGTTGAAATGAGTTGAAAGCGCCAATCGTGGGTAGAATGGGTACGCAACCGGATACTCTTTATTGCAGGCCGTGACAAACGATGGAAATCTCAACACATTGGTTTCATGACTGTCCTGTTGCTCATGTGCGGGAGCGCATACCCACACACGATGCCCGGTATTTCGGAGGCCAGTAATAAGCGTTGAAAGGCTTGTTGCCACTCCATTTCTTACTGGTGAGAAGCTTTCAGTAAACAGCCCAATTCTAAGTGAGTTGGGCAGGGGCTCCTCAGGCGGAAGCGTTATTGGTCGGGAATGTGAACGTTTGGTTCTCAAGTCAGAAAGCAACTGGAACTCTTTCACCGCGGTAACGTTGCGTCGTCGCGTGAACTATTTGTGTATATGGCCGCGACTCAGGCGGAACTGCTTGTCTGTTCGGTAAATATGGCTTCGCCAGTTTGAGAGGCGCGTTCTTCGAGAAAGCCTAGCACATCGGAAAGCCTGAACCTACGCTGTCTGGTTTCACGATTTGCTCCGCCAGTTACGGAATGTTCAACGTCTTTACGATAGTACTTTAACATGCCCTTGTTTGTATAGCGTCTGACGGTAGCAGGACACACATTTAATATTCTGGCCGTCTCTTCAAGTGAGAGAACTGGATCGAGCAATCTTGCGATTAGCTCTCGTCTCGACTCCTCAAAAGGGCGCTTGTATGAAGATTGTGCAACCTCCCTTTGACTCGATTCGTGCTCTAGTGCCAGCAAGGTGTAAACGTGATGTGGAATATCTGTCTGATTATCCATTTGCCTCGAAGATTCCCTCTACCAGCAATGAACTACAACGTATGTTGTCGCTTTAAAAAATCAACCAGGCGTCAACACACCACACGCTTGATGTGCACGACTTGGGATAGGCTGCTATTGCGGAGCAAGCCAGCCCTGTTTCCGTGGAACCAGGTGCCGTTCATTGGTATTAGCGATAAGTCTATTGCAGAGTGTCAGTGACCTGCGAGACAGGTGCGTACAATCTGCAAGCCAGCGCTATGTGCTTTTCATCACGGATATCGCACGTTTCGCATCTGCTCGGTCTGGCCCGGCAACTCAAATTATAAGCATTGCATCGCCGAAACTGAAGAAACGGTACTTCATACAAATAGCTTCATTGTAAGCATGTAATATTAGCTCGCGGCCTGCAAGTGCTGATATCATCATCAGCAGCGTCGAACGGGGCTGATGAAAGTTCGTAACAAGCGCATCAATGGCTCGAAATTGGTAACCTGGAGTAATAAACAGGTTCGTTTCACCCTCAAACTCAGACGCCCTATCAGATGCACCGGCTGCAACGTTGATGCCGTGTTGAATGGACGATTCAAGGGCTCTGACCGTAGTGGTGCCCACAGCAACAACCTTCCCGCGGCAACAATTTACGGCATGCGCAGTGCTTGCAGGTACGTAAATGCGCTCAAAGTGCATCTCGTGATCATTTACGTCGTCGGACTTCACCGGGCGAAACGTCGCAACTCCAACTTCTAATGTCACGTTACAGGTGCGTGCGCCTGTTTGTAGAATTTTGTCTAATAATTGGCTTGTAAAGTGCAGGCCCGCAGTAGGAGCTGCCGCAGACCCGGGTTCACTGCCATATATCGTCTGGTATCGCTCTTCGTCATTCCTTGGCAACTTCTGTTTGATGTATGGTGGCAGTGGCGTCTCGCCCCAATCTGCAACAGAATCGCGGATAGATGTATTTTCAAAATCTAGGATTCTGCCGCCATCTGGAGTTAAGCCAGACACAACAGCTTTTGCATGGGCACCAGAGAAACAGTCAACCAGAGTGAAGTCCCTGCCGGGCTTAAACGACCTGCCAGGTCGAACAAGCGCCCTCCATGATCTTGTCCCTTGCGGTGCGATCAGCAGGACTTCGGCCGGAGCGCCGTTATCCCGTATAGCAGTCAGACGCCGCGCCGAAACCCGTGTATTGTTCATGACCAGGAGGTCGTCGGAATGGATGTAGTCTTGTATGTCGTTAAATTGCCGGTGTTCTATCGTGCCAGACGTCTTGTGAAGAACTAACAAACGCGAAGCGCCGCGTTCGTGCGGTGTCTGTGCGATCAAGTCTGGCGGCAACTCGTAGTCGAAATCGTCGGTACGCATCGAGGCTCTAACTTCTCAGGCGACTTGGGGAGGTCGCCGATGGTATTGTAACCAAGTGAGGATAACAAAGTCAACCCTGGGAGCACGGCAGCCAGGCAATATTGCCGCTACTCATCGAAATCCATAAAGGATACGTATACCAGATCTCCGTCCGCGTATACGGAGAAGATAGGTACTCCATACCCGCCCAGAGTGCAGCAATCTCCTGAAATGGCATCAAATCGAAAGCCATGTCTTGCACAAACGATTTCGGACCCTATCACAACTGCACCATCGAGACTGGCGTTCTGATGCGGACACACACTCCCACAGGCAGCAAGGCGTTGTTCGCCATTGTGATGCACGTACATGACGGCGCATTCACCGGTATCATTGCCGAACAGTACGACCTTTGCCCTACCCAAAGGTACCTCGTCCAGGCGACAGACGGCAACGCGAATTGTGCGCAATTCTATGCCCCCCGCAGTACGGCGGCGGTGTTTGAAAGCAAACCTGGTGCTTGTAGAAGCGGCAGTTTAAGTGCAAACGACGTCTTTTTTCCTTTTTCTGACGTGCAAGAAACGTGCCCCCCATGCAATTCTGCAAGGCAGCGTACCAAATAAAGTCCCAGGCCAGTACCTGGAATCATACGGATGTCCTCTCGTTCGACACGCTCATATTGAGTAAATAGACGATCAATCTCCGGAGCTTCAAGCCCAACTCCGTGGTCTGTGACTTCGATGACAATAAAGTTTGAAACATCGACCTCGGTGTACACCTTTAGGAGCACCTCGCCACCTTCTGGTGAGTACTTAATTGCGTTGCTCAGGAGATTGGAGAGCATTTGGTTTAGCTTGTCCTCATCGGCAACAAGCAATTTGGGGGCATCATCGTCGTATTCAAGGCGTAGATTGTGGCGCTCAGTGTAATATCGGTAGAATCGATGACGTCGCACCAGCTTTTCTGCCATTTGCTGCAAGTTAATCTCTTTGAATATTGCGGTGAGTGGCTTACCGGACTCTAGTTTGGACACGTCCAAAAGTTCATTTATCAAGTCTAACAGGCGATCCGAGTCAGCCTCAATGGCCTCATAAAACTCTATCTGGATATCGCGGGAGAGAGCCTCTTCGTCGTCGGAAAGCAAGGTCTGAACGTAGCCCCGTATCGCAGTTAGTGGATTGCGCAATTCGTGAGCAACGTATCCGACAAAATCTGACTTGAGCCGTATAGCCTCTTCCAGAGCGAGGCGCTTAGTTTCTTCAGACTGCAGCCTGTCCTGCAGCTTTAGCGTATCGTCTAGCGATCGCCGGAGGTTTTGATAAAGTCTGGCATTTTCAATTGCGACGGCAGCCTGATTTGCGAATGCGGTGAGCATCGCAAGGTGAGCATCGAGAAACAGACCGCTAGCAACTCGATTGTCGACATAGATGATGCCGAGCAGTCGCTGTTGAACAGTGAGTGGAACGCACAATACTGAGCGAAGATTAGCCAGTTTAACGCTTTTCTGCATTTTGAATCGAGCATCTTCCATAGCATTGTGTGTAAGCACGGGACGTCTATGATCCAGAACATACTCGACAATGGTTCGGCTTATCTCCGCTCCATTGAGCGAATCGTGCTGGCTCAGCGTTCGCTCCAGAGCTATACGGTCGATCTCGTGAACTGCTTCACCCCAAACCCGGCCAGTTTCAATTTCAACCAGCAAGATGAAACCTCGTTCGGCGCCGACAAAGTGGACCACCTGTGACATTGCTGTATCCAGCACAACTTTGAGGTCGAGGCTAGAATTGAGCAGTTGTCCGAGCTTTAGCAGCGTCTCAAGATGATCTTGCTGGTTCGGGAATGATGGAGTGTCGTAATTCATGTTAGGTTCACTGTAACCGCAATGCATATTCGACGGCATGATACGTTAGAATAATATCGGCTCCTGCCCGTTTGAAGGCTGTGAGGGTTTCGTTGATGACGCGGTCTTCGTCGATCCAGCCATTGGCAGCGGCAGCTTTCACCATGCTGTATTCTCCGGATACATTGTAGACTGCCATAGGAACATCAAAGTTGTCGCGAGCTTCGCGCAGAATATCGAGATAGGCAAGTCCAGGCTTAACCATCACGATATCTGCTCCCTCCTCAATGTCTAAGGCTATCTCTCTGATCGCCTCTCTCCGATTTGGAGGGTCCATCTGGTATGAACGCCGATCCCCAAACTGTGGAGCGCTATCTGCTGCTTCCCGAAACGGACCATAATAAGCGCTTGCGTACTTTGCGCTATATGCCATGATGGGCATCGATTTAAAGCCAGATGAATCCAATGCGGCTCGAATAGCTCCAACCCTACCATCCATCATATCTGAAGGCGCAATCATGTCTGCGCCGGCCTGTGCATACGTAATTGCGGCCCTCGCTAAAAGCTTTAAAGTCGCGTCATTGTCAACATCGGTTTCCGCGCCAGAATGATTAATAATGCCACAGTGACCATGGCTTGTATATTCACAAAGACATACGTCCGGAACGATCGTGAGAGATCGATCGAAGTTGCGCCTCAGCGCTTCGATGGCAGTTGGTACGATTCCATCAAGCGCGTAACCCTCGGATCCAAGCTCATCTTTTGACGCTGGCAGCCCAAACAGCATAATTGCATGGATGCCTGCGTTAACAGCTTTCTCTACCGCATGTAGCAGGGCGTCGACTGGATATCTGTATATCCCGGGCATCGAAGCAATTTCCGTCACCGCGTCATCCGTTGTCACGAACATCGGATACAACAGGTCATCGACGGTGACATGCGTCTCTCGCACGAGTCGGCGTATTGAATCTGTAGTCCGTAAGCGCCTCGGCCGCTGAACTAAATTGACCATTGTCTGATCTCTCTATATCATCACTTTGAAAAAGAGCACTCGCAAAATATGCTGCTGCTGTTACCACTGGGCATTCTCAGTGTTGCGCAAGCAAATCAAAACGAGCTGTAGTGGTTCAATATCGTTTCCAGCAGCCCAGGGATGGTGTGATCCGCAGATACAACAACAGCCTCTACGCCGTTTTCGCTAAGCGTCCTAGCCGTAACCGGACCGATCGCAAAAATAACGGAGGGTTTCAGTAACTTTTGCAGTTCTTCGCGCGAAGGTGTGCCAATCGCCTGGATCAAGTTGGTTACCGTTGAGCTCGATGTGAACGTTAGCGCTTGCAGAGATCCAGATGCGATTTCGTCTTTCAGCTGCTCAACACTGCTAGTATCCAGCACTGTATCGTACACTGGGATTACATCCACCGTTGCTCCCATGGCGCGGAGCCCATCTGGCAGCACGTCCCGAGCTTCGGCCGCTCGCGGCAGCAGGATGCTCTTGCCGGCGATGTTCTTGTCTGGCCACTCAGCGAGTACAGCTTCTGCAACGGCTTCACCAGGAACGTAATCGGCGACAACGCCCAATCGGAGTCTTAGTTGACTCGCGGTAGCAGGACCCAGCGCAGCGATGCGACAGCCAGCAAGCTGGCGAGCGTCGCGTCCACACCTCAACATCTCATCAGCAAATACATCCACACCGTTGGGGCTGGTGAACACCAACCATTCGTACGTGCTTAGACTTTCAATTGCCGAGTCTAGTTCCGCGTTATTTTCTCTGGCGACTATCTTTATCGTCGGGAATTCAATCGGATCTGCGCCGAGCAGACGTAATTTGTCTGAGAGAACACTTGCCTGCTCTCTGGCTCGCGTTACAAGTATCCTTTTCCCAAATAGTGGTCGCGTCTGTGTATCATCGAACCATCGAAGCTGTTCTCGAAGGGAAACAACATCTCCAACGATGCACACGGCAGGGCTAGTGATTTGTGCGTTTGCCGCTACTTCTACAATATTCTCGAGCACTCCAGTAACGACGCGCTGCGTGGGCCACGTTCCCCATTGC
The DNA here is from genome assembly GCA_903919615.1 of uncultured Chthonomonas sp. Taxonomy (GTDB): domain Bacteria; phylum Armatimonadota; class Chthonomonadetes; order Chthonomonadales; family Chthonomonadaceae; genus CAIXIX01. The sequence continues at coordinate 4,932 of CAIXIX010000090.1, read as the reverse complement.
ACGAGCGCAGCAGGAGTGTCCGATGAGCGACCGTTATCTATGAGTTTGCATGATATCTCTGCCAGATTTTCTATTCCCATCAGAAAAACAAGCGTGTCTGCCGCGTTTGCAATGTTCTTCCAGTTGCGCCTGCCTTCAGCTTTTCCCGCTTGCGCCTGATCGTCCCGTTCGTGGCCTGTAATGACTGCGAAGGAAGATGCGGCATCGCGATGGGTCACTGGTATACCTGCATAGGCGCCAGCGGCAATAGCGCTGGTGACCCCTGGAACAACTTCAAACTTGATACCAGCTTCCCGGCATCTTGCCGCCTCTTCTCCGCCACGGCCAAACACGTACGGATCACCGCCCTTAAGGCGTGCAACCATCTTGCCTAAGTGCGCTTGCTGTACCAATAGTTCATTTATGTCTGGCTGGCGCATCGCGTGTTGAGAGCTAGCCTTACCGACGTAGATCTTATCGGCTCCCGCTCGGGCATGTTGTAAGAGCGACGGATGAGCCAGTCGGTCGTAGACGATCACATCTGCAGTCTGGAGCAGTTGCAGCCCACGAACGGTTATCAAACCTGGATCGCCTGGCCCGGCGCCAATCAGGTACACGGTTCCAGGAACGATAGCATTGTCACTTACCAAAGGTCACCTCATTGTTTGTGAGTTCCCAATCCACGGGATTACGCCCAGCGGCAACGAGAGCTCCATTGCATTTAGAAAAAGGTTTGCTTCCAAAGTACCCTCTGTGGGCCGAAAGCGGAGAAGGGTGGGGCGCGGTCAATACTGTGTGACGAGGAGAATTAATCAGGCGTGCCTTCGATTGAGCAGGCACACCCCACAGAATGAACACCGCCGGATCTGCTACGTCATTAACTACTGACATAATCGCATCAGTGATCGGTTCCCAACCGCGTCCCGCATGGGAACCGGGCGCTCCAGCTCTAACTGTCAGGCAGCTATTAAGCATGAGCACACCCTCCCTTTTCCATTTCAACAGGCATCCAGATGTTGGCGCAAGCAATCCCAGGTCAGATGAATACTCTCTAAATATATTACGAAGTGACGGGGGGAATTTTACACCTGGCGGTACCGAAAAGCTAAGCCCATGTGCCTGCCCCGGGCCATGATAAGGGTCTTGGCCCAGGATGACGGCGCGGATATCTGAGGGTCCGAGGTCTTCCAATGCAGCCCATATCGAGTCTTCAGACGGAAACACATTGGAAGTTTGCCGATCCAAGTCAAGGAAGCTTTCTAGGCTGCGAAACGAATCGCAATCAATTGCGTTTCGCAACAACTGGTTCCACGGCGGAGGCGGCATCAGTCCCATACTCTAAAGACCAGATTCTGCAGATGGAATAAGCATCGTATCATGCTTCCATGCATCTAGTTTAGTCGGGTAGTCTAGCGTGTAGTGCAGCCCGCGGCTTTCGTGACGTCGCAACGCTGAGCTAACGATTAGGGATGCTAGAAGTGCAATATTTTTCGTTTCCATCGCGTCGGCGGAGAGCATGGCGTCGTTAGATATCTCGTGTCGCCACATCCTGAGACAAGATGCGACTCGTTCTAGTTCACTTGTGGTTCTGACAATGCCGACGCTTCGCTGCATCTCCTCACGTATAACGGTGCGAATCGAGCCCAATCGAGATGCCAGGGAAGCGTCAACGCTCCCAATTGCTGTAGATTTATCAGGATTGCCAAGGGGCAGCGAGTTATGAAGTTCAGTCGATTTGCGTGCCGCTCTGTACCCAAATACCATGGCCTCGAGTAACGAGTTAGACGCTAATCTATTGGCGCCATGAACGCCGGTACAGGCAACTTCGCCAGCAGCAAATAGCCCACCAATACACGTTGCGCCATCGAGGTCAGTGTTTACTCCACCGCATTGATAGTGCTGCGCCGGGGCGATCGGTATTGGATCGCGAGTGATGTCAATTCCGACGGCCGCACACCTTACCATGACAGTAGGGAAGTGATCGTGTAGGATCTCATTAGAGATATGCGTGGCATCAAGGTAGACGCAGGGCTGTTCAGTGCGCTTCATTTCGCTCTCAATTGCTCTCGCCACGATATCCCTCGGCGCCAGCTCTTTCAAGTGATGATAGCGCGACATGAAAGCATCACCATCCGCAGTCCGCAGAATGCCACCCTCACCCCTCAATGCCTCAGTTATGAGGAACGCTCTATCATTAGGGTGGTAAAGCGTTGTAGGATGAAACTGAATGAACTCCATATTCGCAACTGGCACTCCGGCATTCCATGCGAGAGCAACTCCGTCACCAGTCGCAACGACCGGGTTTGTTGTGTGTTCGTATACTTGTCCACATCCGCCGGTCGCCAGCAATGTATAACGCGCCTTTACCGTTTCAACCTGACCGCTTTCCGTGTTTAGGGCAAGGGCGCCTGCGCAATAACGTCTGCCATTATGCTCAAATGTGAGCAATTGCAGAACAAAGTAATGCTCATAAACCTGAATCGCTTTATCGGCCTTTACTGCTTCCAAGAGTGTTCGTTCACACTCCCAGCCGGTGTAGTCAGCGGTATGCACGATGCGGTTTCGGGAATGGCCCCCCTCTCGCCCAAGCGCCAGAACCGTTGCGCCATCATTGGCAGTAACGGTATTGAAGTTCGCGCCCAGACCCATCAGGTCTTTGATCCGTTCTGGACCTTCATGGACGAGAATATCGACAGCGTCTTCATGGCAGATTCCCGCGCCAGCAACAAGCGTATCTTGTTTGTGCAGCTCGAATGAGTCGTCCTCTGAGAGCACTCCAGCAATGCCGCCCTGTGCAAGACTGCTGTTGGCATCCGATCGCGTCCGCTTCGTTAAGACGGCTACACTACCGTGAGGAGCGGCAGTTAGAGCGAACGTCAACCCTGCGAGGCCGCTGCCAATGACAAGATAATCTACTTCTATGCTCATGCGTCGTTGACGCCTTTCAAACGAACCGATGTTGCCAATATCGGCAGCACGGAATTACCGTAACTAGCTGTGCGCCAGGAGGTCGCTGGCGCCGCTATCGAGAAGTGAACTGGCTGCTCTTACACCTATGGATGCAAAATCCACCGAGGCTCCAGTTTCAACGGTTGAAACCAGTGTTGATCCGTCCAATGACGCAACAAGCGCTGTTAGTGTTAGTCGAGAGTTGGATTCAGTTGCAAAAGCGGCTATCGGTACGCTGCATCCGCCTCCTAGGGCAGTAAGGACCAGCCTTTCCGCGAGCACACACCTTGCAGTTTGTTCTGAATGGACCTTGCGGACGCATTCTATGGTAGTTAAATCCATCTCGCGCGTTTCGATTGCGAGTGCACCTTGTCCAACTGCAGGAAGGCATACTTCTGGTGGAATACAGGAAGTAATCCTCGTTTCAAGTCCCAATCGCTTTAGTCCAGCGCACGCCACTACAATCGCATCGTATGCGCCATCATCTAGTTTTCGCAATCGTGTGTCCAGGTTGCCGCGAAGTTCGATCAGTTTTAAGTCGGGGCGGTACCTGGATATTTGAGCCCTTCTTCGCGCGCTGCTGGTGCCAACTGTTGCTCCTATCGGGAGCGAATCAAGGTCGCTAAATCCATTGCTGATAAATGCGTCGAAAGGGTTCTCGCGCTCTGGAATGCAGGCGATTTGTAGGCCAGAAGGGAGTTCACCCGGCATATCCTTCATGCTATGGATTCCGATATCGATGGCCCCATCTAGCAGAGCCTGCTCAATCTCCTTAACGAACATCCCTTTGGTGCCTACCGATGCAAATGGAACATCGCGCCTCAAATCGCCAGTTGTCTGGATTATTTTAGTCTCGATATGGACATCGGTATTCGAGTTTTGAATCGCTCGCACTGTCTGGGCCGTCTGAGTAGTTGCCAGCAACGATCCGCGAGTGCCAACAATTATGGTTTGTAGTGTCTGTTCGCTTGTCAAGTTATCTATCCGAGTCAACATTGTAGCAGCCAACCAGACGATTGTAGTTTCGGCCTGCGCTATTGCGCAGGCCGAGGGCTGTTAATGTTAGCTTTAAGTACTTAGTGTTTATGCTTTTCCGGCTGAAGTACCGTGAGTGTTGTCTCTGCTCGATTTCGGCTCACAACAAGCAGGGGATCATACACAAATGTTTTTGTAGGGTCCCACATTCCCGCACTCTCAATCGCCTTCTCTACGTCCTTTCGTCGACCCGGTTTTTCATGGAGTTCGGCATATGCGAGCACGCAAATAGTTTGATCGTTCAAAACAAAGCGCTTATCGACAACGATGTCAGTTTCATAGGTGTCCCCGCCGCCTGAATGCATCTCCCAAGTTGCACCCGTTTTTGTGTGTCGCGCGACTACTACCACATCGACGTGAGGGTCGGGTGGAATGATCAACTTAGCGCTAAGGTGAATTTTCTGTCCAGGTTCCGCGAGGCTGGGCTCCAGACGCACATGTGTAAATTTAAGGTACGCCGATTCCACCTTAGATTTCTCATCGGCCCCGCCCAGCGCAAGCATAACTGGGTCCAGCCAGGCAGCAATTGTGTGTCTGGTCTTTCCGGCGACATGCAGTTCTTCAGATTGCATCCAGTATATTCTGTTAACATCGACAAGGTCATTTGTCTGTGGCGCTACTACCTTGAGCATAAGTGCGCCAGGTAACGTTCGTTCATTCTTGATCTTTGATGCAGAATGTCGCGGCGGCGTGATCATACCTAGAACCTTACCAGCAATTGCGCCGCCAGCAGCAAACTCACCTTTAGTAATTGGGTCAGTTACCGTAGCCGCTTCGGCGCTAGTAATAGCCTGAACTCCCTGTCGAACAGGATTCGTTACAAAGCCGACAGTGTCGCCACCAAACCGAGTGGCAGTGCTCATGACATTTGCAAAAAAACCCTGCGTGTGCTTGTCGAGATGAAGAGCTCGTTTTGGAAGAGCGAGCGCATATTCACCATTACGGTCTGTACGTGCGTAGTCGACAATC
>CAIXIX010000089.1 GCA_903919615.1 uncultured Chthonomonas sp. | reverse complement strand
GTAATTGCGACGGTAACACAATAGCCCACTACGTGCCACGATTTCCGCAAGGTACGCCTCCGGCGCGATTGTTAACCTAACCACTAACAGCCTGGATATACCAATTCCTATTGAGATTACTTCATAAAAAACCCAATTTATTCGATGTTATCGTACTCTGTGCTTGAATAATCTGTGTATGCGCGCACAATGTACACGTTTCGGATTGAATTCATTGGGAACAGGAGTAATAGCGATGCCAACGATGGGTAATGGCGCCACAACGGTATACAGCTCAATGCGCCTTAATTGGCTTGTTACGTGGATCTCATCTGCGATTTCCATCGGGCTCTTTCTAACGGCAGCGCCTCACGCGTCAACTCAGCCCAGGCTTGAGCCAGGTGTCTGGACCAGAATTAGTCCACCATCGGTGGTGATGACCGAACAGAATCACGTTTTCTGTCAGGGTATGGCGATCGATCCCATCCATCCATCCACGATCTACCTGTGCATCTGCGCCTATGATGTCGCCTTCGGTGGACTTTACAAGACCGTAGACGCTGGGGCAACGTGGCGCAAAATCGGTCATCTAGACGAGCCAATCCATCTGGTTATCGATCCACACAATTCGAAACATCTCTGTTGCGTCGATGGAGTCCGTGGTAATACGCTGGGCTTCTGGGTTTCGCAAGACAGTGGTGAAACATGGACGCAACCTGCAGGATATCAGCAGGCCTCGGAAAAACCGGTCGGCACACGAGACCTCTACTCAATTGCAGCCGATCCCGCCAATTTCAAGCACCTTCTGGTTTCTTACCATTCTCCGTGGAGTTCATTGCAGCTGAACTGCGGAGTGCTCGAAACGATCGATGGTGGCGAAAGCTGGGTAGCGCACAACCCACCGGCCGATGCCGCGCGTGGATACGGCATGGCCGTGTTCTTTTTAAGCGATCCTGCACATCGCGTCGGCGACAGCAGCACATGGCTATTCACCACGCAAAGCTCCGGTTTCTTTCGAACCTCCGATTCAGGTGCAAGCTGGCAGAAGGTCTACGACAAGCAAATGACACACGGCGGCTGCCAGATATACCGCGCTACAACAGGAGCGCTCTATGCTGGCGGGTACCAGTATCCCGTACGCAGCACGGATAATGGCGCATCATGGCAGCAGATCAAAACCGGCCTGGTCTATAGCTGGTACATTGGCATCTTTGGAGACGGCAAAAACATCTACACTGGCACTTCGAACGGGCCAGAGCCCTACTTCTTCTCTCCAGAAGTGGACGGCCTCACCTGGAAGCCCTGCGAGCATAATGGCAAAATCCAAAAATTCACTGCGGTTCCGTTCGAAATGGCATACGATGCAAAGAACAACATCATGTATGCCGCGTCCTGGCATGAAGGGTTGCTGGCGCTCAAGATACCGTAGGGTCTGCTCGCTGCGCCTGTTGCACGAGATTAAACTGGTCTACCGGCAGGCGCATGCATCTGTAGGCGCGCTGCGGCGACTGAACCCAACCTCGAAAATGGTGCACGCTGAGCCGCGGCCCCTTGTAGACGCACGCCGCCACTGATTCACAATACCGCCTCCCAGCTCTCGTCATTTCGACAGGAGCCAAAGGTACCAGGATATCAAACATGAGTACCAACAGTCGCAAAAAGCGTACAAAATCTGTTGTGTGGCTGTTTTCGATACTTATATGTGTTCCTATATGGCTCACCTACCGTGAACTGCGTACAGCAGCACTTAACCGCGACCTGATCACAGCAATTATAGAAAAGGATTACAGCGAGGGGCTCGACCTTATCCACCAGGGCGCGGACGGTTCGGCACGAAAGAACGACACTCAAAACACCGGTCTTCTACGCGCGCTCGATGAACTTCTCAAACATCTGGATTCTAAGCCACAGGCAAGCGAAGTTGGCAACTATAACCCGTTCGCACTGATGCTGCTCTATGACGTAACCGAGCAAACAGCTCCCATTGAGGCTAACGGAAGTTACTATTCGGCCCCAGTCGGTTTTAATCGTCTTGTAGATGCTCTTGTGGACGCTCATTCACCTCTAGTCGGCGAATCAGATCGAGGATTGTCTCTCCTCGACTCGGCCGTTATATTTCACCATCACAAGATCGTTAAGAGGCTATTGGAGAGAATGCGTGGACCTATTAGAGATCAGTGGTACCTGCTCGGAACAGCCGATCTAACCGATCTCGCGCTGCTGTTAGCGCATAGCGCAGAGGTGAACGAGACGGGTCCAGCCGGAGAGACGGCGCTAATGATGGCAGCTTCGCCCCAAACAGAAGTGCTCATGTCACATGGAGCCAACATCAATGCTGTAGATGCATCGGGCAGGACGCCGCTTCTGTGTGCTCTCCGATTCCGCGGCCGCCAGGTTGACGCGACAGCGATGGCTTTGATAGAGCATGGCGCCAGGGTCGACATCCGCGACAAGGGAGGAAGCAGTCCATTCCTACTGGCGTGCGCAAGTGCCTCTTTGAAAACCGTGATGGAAGTCTACAAACGTGGCGGATCGTTAAATGATCGGGACAACAACAAGATCACGCCGTTGATGAAGTCGCTCAGGAACAGCGATGACAGAGTTGTTCCGTGGCTGCTTACGCACGGCGCGAAGGTCAACGATCGCGACAAGGGAGGACGCACCGCCCTCGCTTTTGCAAGACAGCTCTCAGCGCAAGGTGGGCCATTTCATCAGTCGTTCGATCGGGAGATCCAACTGCTGCTGCAGCATGGCGCGAAATGACCGAGCGTCGACTGTCGCACCTGTTAGAGCAACGCGTTGTCCAGGATCCACAAGTTTCCGCCTTCATCAGGACGCAAGTTCCTTACCTGGCGAAACCCCAACGTTTGACAGAGCCGGTTCGTCGGCACGTTTTCGGTTGAGACTCCGTTCGTCAGCCGCGCAATGCGCATCTCCCTAAAT
>CAIXIX010000088.1 GCA_903919615.1 uncultured Chthonomonas sp. | reverse complement strand
TTTGGTGTTCGACTCCAGATGCCGCTGAGTTGCTGTAAGCGCCTCATTTCTTATACAGACCAGATGTTTTCGCTTTTCTACAGTGACGTTCAGGTTCAATCCAAGAGCGTTATGCAGCGGAGCGGATTGTACCGACGGTGGACGGAACGGTTGCCCCTCATCTTCCCATTCGATGCCATTCGCCACCTCTGTCGTTGCTGGAACTGAAGCGCGCAAGTCCGCTCGTTTTCTCGCTGCAGCGACGCTGACCTCGATTTCCTGTTCTTCTAATTCCGCTAGAATGTCTGTAGAGTTGTGCAGCTCATTCTCATGGGGAGCCTGAGTTGGCCTGGCGGCCAACGGTCGCATAATCAGCCACAACACGAGACCGACAACTGGCAGCACTGCCGCGATTGCAACGATGACTGGCCATGTCATTCTCTGTCAGACCTCCTCGTCAATCCAAACGATATCGTCGGTTACTAAATGCTGTTGTCGAGCAACCTCGCTTAGGTCAGGCAGGGCATCCGGCAGCGTTTCCCTGGAGGGCTCTGGAGCCTCACCAAAAAGTCGATTATCTGTGGGAAGCAGCCTAAGGTTCCGTCTAACCCATTCCATGGCTTCAGGATTTGCCGGATCTCGCAGGTTTAGGATACGCCTGTCAAATTGAATTAAAGCTCCAACACGAGCCACGAGCTCATCGAGATATTCCGATGTTTGCCAGTTACCAATGCATACCTGAAGGTTCGGATAGATATGCGGGTTATATAGAGGCGTCAAAAGCTCTAACCTGGGTGGAGCAGACGGTAACGGGTAGCGAGCTGGAAGGCGCACTCTTAACCGATGCCCGTTAGCATAAACCGGCCTATCTCCATTGAGACGTTCAATGCTGCGGCAATTGTAGAAGAGTACATACTCATCAGGTGGATTGCCTCGTTTAGACTCTATCTCAATGGCGCCTTCGCTGCGTTCGCAAAGCCGAATCAAGCTGGCGCAATCGTTGCGAAGTCTCAGGTCCCTGGCATTCAAATGACGTTCGTTCCTGTATTTGCGCCATGCGCAGCAAATGGCTGCAACATCAGTATGTCGCCATCTTTGACATTATGAATGTTGAGAGAATCACTGGGCAACAGGACTCTGCCGGAGCTTGTATTGCAAACCTGGTAATCTGTGCCAAAGGAAAGGAACCATCGCTTCGTGCTCGCGCGAATTACGTCTGAAACGTACATCGATCTCGGAACTGTAACCGATGCTCTTCGAGTTCTATCGAGGGTAATTAGTACTATCGAAACTCTTTCATCGCTCATTCTTGTAAGCTCCTTTCTACCAGTTGTTCCCGACCGTGTTACCGCCTATTTGATACCATCGTCGAAACCCATCGTGTGCAACGGCAAGAATGTGTGCGGCAGGTATGCCGAGAGCGCTAAGAGTTCGTGATGACAGGTCCGATCTCTCGTCGATCCAGGCTACAGTTTCGGCGCGGCGCGTGTTGGAGCTGCATGCCGTGCAGAGAGTAAGGGTTGCGTGCGTTTTCTCAATCGGAACCAGAATCTCCTCTGATTCTCCGCAGTTAACGCAAACCATCGATACAAGTAGATCGAAGCCAAGCTCAACAGATGCACCCTCACCACCATGCAATCTAATCAAGTCGGCCGGAGTAATTTCATTGACACTGCCATCTATGAGCTCGATGTTAATACACGTCGCATGAGCCGTGCATTCCGGATTAATATCGACACGCGCAACATGCAAATGGTATGGACGTATCGAGATGAACAGTTTATCTCCAGGACTAAGCCTTGATTCTGCTATTTCCGGATCCGTTGCAACTTGAGCGAGCGCTTCATTTACAAGTATTCCGGCGACAACGGAGGCAATCGTGGCTACTGTTGGCGCCGCATCGGCCGAAAAGTCCTTTATCTGTCCTGTACATGAATAGCGCAGATTGCGCCGCTCCCACATCTGCTCCGTCATGGAACACTCAAAACATGCTCCGGCGCCTGCAATAAGCGTCACCTCGCCAAACTCGGATTCAATGCCTCCGTTAAGCCATGGAACACCGGTCATTAAGCAGCAACGATTTAGAGCCAGTCGCGCATTGATACTGTCAAGGCATCCAATGACGATGTCCTGGTTTCGGTACACACCCAGTCCAACGTCAAATTCAAGGTCGCCATCGATTGCAACGGCGCGACAATCCGGGTTAATCTCTCTCGCTCGCGCTGCCGCAACTCTTGCTTTAGGGAGACCAGCATCGCTATCCCTGAAGAGGATGCTCCTGGTTAGATTTGAGGTCTCAATTACGTCAAAGTCAACGATCGTAAGCCTTTGAACCCCGATGAGCGCAAGGAGTTTGATGACCTCATTGCCAATTGCTCCAGCCCCGGCCACCAGTATCCTGGTAGAAGCGACACGGTTCTGGTTCCAGCCTCTAATCTGGCTGTGTCTGGAATAGCGGTTGTCAAAAGAGTTACTGGCTGCTGAAGTCAATACGCATCCTCATATTTCGAGATCCAGAGGTTCTGGCATTCAATATGAATTTCAGGCTGGAGGCGTGCCGCCTTTTCCGCGCACGATCGTGTTCCTGTTGTGACACCCGCAACAGCGTCCACGGTCCATTTTATGGAGGAACTCCCAACCTGCGGCGCTGTAACACATCTGGCACTTCGTGCAGATATATACTTCGCCGCGTATCTGCTCACGAGTGACCGGGCACAGTAACGGCATGGTGAGCAGTGATTCACTGGCAGCGGCTGTTGTGGACGACAATTGCAGCAGGAGTGCGGCGACGTGTTCACACGGTATTGCGTGCGCAATAATGGTCGGCGAACTATTACTCGCACTTTGGCAATCGCAATTGGAGACGAGGATTCCATTAGAAATCTCGACACTCATTGCTGCTTCACTTGCGCCAGAACATGTACCCGACGCGCGTGTTCCGCTCACCGACGAGATGTGAACAAGACCGTGAATCACCAATTTCTTCGCGCTGTCAAATGCCAGCGAGTCAACGTTGCGCAGTAGATAACCGTGCGGTATCAGGCTGACGGATACAAGCGCTGCGTCGGGCGAATCCACAGAGTTAATTGGCGTGAACTCAATGTCTGCATCGCGCGGATCGTACGTGAGATCCTCCGACCTTGCTGGAGCCACCCCGATCCGAAGTTTCATCCGCGCAATCAGGTTCTCGAGCGCTTCACGGAACTGGTTCATAAGTATTGGTTTTCGGTGAACTAGGCAATCTGCGGCAGGTTAGTCGTTGGCGGATTGGAGCCAGATTCAGAGCACCATGTCACCGCGCTCTTCCGTACGAATTCGGATTGCGTCATCCATTGAAAGCACGAAAATCTTGCCGTCACCGGGTTCGCCCGTCCTCGCGTGTTTCAGGATCGTATTTACGATTTCATCGACGTCTTCATCGATGACAACAATCTCAATTTTGCAGCGAATTGGCATCTCTGCAATAGTGAACTGGCGATAGGGGCGACCGTAACTGGATTTAGAGGAACCCAGCCCGCGTACATCCGTCACTGATAGCCCAGTTACGCCAATCTCCCCTAATGCTACTTTTACTTCATCCAGAAGCGCCGGTCGGATAATTGCTTCGATCTTTCTCATATACTGATTAGACGTTTGCTGCCACTGAATTGTGTTCATATAGGAAGGCATTATCGAAAATTAATAATCGGCTATAGCTCTTCAATGACTTTTACGTTAATCTGCATACTCTCTGCCGTAGGGCCTTTGTAAACGCCTCTTAGCGGCACTACGTCGGAGTAGTCTCGACCAATATGCACTTTAACAAAATGGTGATTTGCAACAAGGTTGTTCGTTGGGTCGAACCCGCGCCAGGATCCATCTGGAAGTAAACACTCAACCCATGCATGCATCACATCTGCACCGAGCAGTGCTGCACCTGCTTCGCCGTCAAACCGATCTTCGTTACCCGCAATCGCCTCACCTTCCGGTGGCGTGCGAAAACTCGGGACTGAAGGCGATACGGAGTGATCCACTGAGTTATAAAGATAGCCACTGATGTACCGCGCCGGGATTCCCCGACGTCTGCAAATAGCAAGCATCAGGTGAGAAAAATCCTGGCAAACACCAGATCCCTGTTCAAGCACATGGGAGATCGTGGAGTGAACGCTCGTTACACCGGGGCGAAATTCAAAGGCTCGATGGAGTGTCCTGGTAAGCGAAATTAAGAATGCAGCAGCGCCCGGACCAGTACGGTTTCGATCTGCAACTGCTGCTATTCTGTCGATATCGCTATGGAATGGAACTAGCTTAGTTTCGGCTAAATACTCGCAAAAATGCTGCCTCACACTATCGTCCGCATAGAATTCCTCATCAGGTTCGATGAACTGAAACCCCTCGAACGGATTAGATCGGTACGTTATAACGAGGGACTCCGAGAGGATATTCAGATAATAGTGCGGTTCTCGCACATTGAAATAGCTGACTCCACCTGTTGGCAGAGCGTAGGAGTAAACTCCGCATGTTGGGTTAACGGTTATACGGTGATCTAGACATGTCTGATGTTCATCCGTAATGGGTATTAGCCGGGCTTCGTTATGGCTCTCTATGGCAGTCGATGGATAGCGGTAGATTGTGTTATGAGTTATGCGAAGGCGCACTGTTATGATGCCTCGGATAAGCTAGTATCCCAGATAGGTTTCCCATATGGCGCTCCCAACAATGGCGCAACGCGCTTGAACATCCTCAAGAAACTCGTGCAATCCATCGCTGATAATCTCGCCTGGTCGCGAGTAGGTCAGGTCTGCGAGCAGTCTGCCAATGAGGCGCTCAGGCTCATTTTTCGCCTGAATGCCCGCTTTCGATCTGATGCGCTTAAGGCATCCTTCAACGCGAGAAATGCCATGACTTACTGACGCAGGAAACTCCTGGCACAGTACCAAAAAGTCTACGACATTGGCCGGATAGATTCCGTCACGGTGCGTTTTGCGATACATTTCCAGTGCGCTGACGGATTTAAGCACTGCAATCCAACCGTGAGTGTCTACCGCTCCGCCGACGCCATAGACCGAAGCGCCTACGCGCTCGGACAGTGGATCCGAGTCTGCCTCAATGGGTAACAGATCGTGGTATTTCACATCGAGTATTCTGGCGGTCTGGCACGATCTCTCCAGAAATCGTCCTGTGTCGAGCCAGTCCCTCGCTTCTCCCATCAACATTGTGCGGTTAAGAATGCCTTGAAACAGGTGCGACGCGTTTTTGACTGTCTGAAAGAACTCATGAGGCGAGCCAGCCAGAACCCTTTCGGCATCGAGAGATTTTAGATTAATGTAGGAGATATTTAGCGCCTCCCACATTTCCGACGCGATCTGTTCTCTTATGGAGCGCGCATTGTCTCGGGCAGACTTCCAGGTTGAGAGAATCGAGTTGGGGTTGTCCAGGTCGAACGAGAAAAAATTTAGTACATCGTGATCGGTCTCGCTGGTGTATCGTTCATAGTAGTTATCCGCGTTACCAGATATTGCCAGCAGAGACTGCCAGCGAATCGGCTGAAACTCTTCCTCGCCGATACTTCCCTGTCCGGGTGGGAGCGGCGACTCAAGGGCTGCATGATAGTGAACGTCTACCATTCTTGCTGTCGCTTCAGCGCGTTCCACGTAGCGACCAATCCAGTAACACGAATCTGCGTCTCGACACAGCATCAATGTGCTCCTCCGTTGTCTGGGAGATTTTCGGCGTCTTGAGGCGCTGTCTCTGTGTGCGAACGTTGAGTTTGTCTCATTTCTCCGCCAAGAGCTTCGGGCGTTTCTCCAGCGAGAACCCATGTGTCCTTGCTTCCACCGCCTTGAGATGAATTGACCACGTACGATCCCTTGCGAAGCGCAACGCGTGTTAATCCGCCGGGGACGATCGTTATGTCATCCTTGCCATAAAGCACGTACGGGCGCAGGTCGATGTGGCGACCTTCGAAGCGATCTTCAACGAGCGCAGGAGACCGGCTGAGGGAGATTAGAGGCTGAGCGATATAGTTTCGCGGATTGGACTTAATTCGATTTGCAAAATCCGCCCTCTCGGCTGCGGTTGCCTGTGGGCCGATCAGCATTCCATATCCACCCGATTCATTTGCTGCCTTGACTACAAGTTTGTCAAGATTGTCGAGGATATAGGACAGGTCTTTGGGCTGCCAGGCGAGGTAGGTTTCGACGTTGGAAAGAATGGGCTTTTCGCCAAGATAGTATTCGATGATTCGGGGCACATAGGCGTAGATCACTTTGTCGTCGGCAACACCCGTTCCAATGGAGTTAGCTAGCGACACATTACCTGCGCGGTAAACATTGATTAATCCAGGCACCCCGAGCGCCGAGTCTGCCCGAAATACCAGTGGATCGAGAAAGTCGTCGTCGACTCGGCGGTATATGACATCGACTCGCTGTGGGCCGCTGGTTGTCTTCATGTATACGAAGTTTTCGTCGACGAAAAGATCACGTCCCTCAACGAGCTGAATTCCGAGTTGTTGAGCAAGGAACGAGTGCTCAAAGTAGGCGCTGTTATAGACGCCCGGGGTTAGGAGCACTACGTTCGGCTCGCCGTTACAGTGTTCTGGCGCAAGATCCATGAGGTTGCGCAACAACTGAGTTGAGTAGTGCTCAACAGGGCGAACGGCGAGGTCGCGAAACAGCTGCGGCAACACCCGCGTCAGAATAATCCGGTTTTCGAGCACGTAGGAGACACCGGACGGCGTTCGAAGATTGTCTTCAAGGACCAGAAGTTGACCATCCGCATTTCGGATGAGGTCACTTCCACAAATATGGACGTAAATCCCGTGCGGCGGGTTTGCGCCGATAAACTCGCGTCTGTAGTTGACGGCATCAACTACGAGATCTCGGGGAATCACACGATCATTCAATATCTTTTGATCGTGATACACATCATGCAGAAAGAGATTAAGAGCGGTTAGACGTTGTTTTAGCCCGCGTTCGATGAGATCCCACTCGGCTGACGGGATTATGCGTGGGATCAGGTCGAATGGAAACGGTTTCTCAACGCCGGCATCATTTCCGTAGACCGCAAACGTAATGCCCTGATTAACCAGCGTCAGGTCTGCCAGCTGGCACCGTCTTCGGAAATCTTCCTTGGACATGGATACAAGGCGTTGGTAGAGTTTGCGATAGTGGGGGCGGGGCAGTCCGCTCGGCTCGAACATTTCGTCGTAAAAGCCGTCGGTTGCGTAGGATTCAAACAGAGACATGTTTTCCGCGCACCTCCTGAAGACGCCCCGTCGGTGGTCTAGGGACGAAACTGCAGCCGTAACCGTCGATGGTTAACGACTATTCAGAGTGCGCAACATTGCGATCTGGACAGTAACTTTATGGGCCAGCTTAGGATCGGGCGTTTACTGCGAAGGGTAGCCCTTATTATAACCGGCTGGCGGGTAATTGTAAAGATAGGATTAACGAACGATTTCTGCGCTCGCTGTGAGAGCAAGAGTTCCTGATGAGGTGCTGGTAATTATCGAGGCCACCAATTTAGGCATTTCAAACGACGGCAGGAATTGTCCCTAATCTTGACTAAGCGTTAAATCATCGGCACGATGTGGTGCCGTATCCCTTAAGTAGGAGATTGCACTTATGAGTAGTTCCATCCGCATCATTGGCGATGCATTGCCAAACATCCCATGGCAGCTTCGCACCGCGCCATCACAAACGCCTGTATGGCGAGATCCACGCAATCCGATTATTCCACGAGATCTCATTCCGACGAGCAACAGTATCTTTAACAGCGCTGCGGTTCCATTTAAAGGTAAGTTTGCCGGAGTATTCCGATGTGACGACATTTGCAGAAACATGGTGCTTCACGCAGGCAAGAGCGACAACGGCGTGGATTGGGACATCAATCCTGAGACCATCAAGTGGGTTCTGGACGACCACGAGGTTGAGCCACCAACATACGCCTATGATCCTCGGGTCTGCTGGATTGAAGACAGATTCTACGTTACGTGGTGCAACGGGTTCCATGGTCCAACAATTGGACTGGGCTATACATTTGACTTTAACACCTTCCACATGGTTGAGAACCTACTTCTACCATACAATCGAAACGGAGTCCTTTTCCCGAGGAAGGTTAATGGCCGATACCTGATGTTCAGCCGGCCCAGCGATACCGGGCACACTCCCTTCGGAGACATCTACATATCGCAGAGTGAAGACCTCGTCTACTGGGGCCGGCATAGGTATGTGATGGGGCCGCGGCAGCCATGGGAATCGACGAAAATTGGCGCTGGCCCGGTTCCGATTGAAACATCTGAAGGATGGCTGCTATTCCATCATGGCGTGCTCACGAGCTGTAATGGCTTCGTCTATAGCTTTGGCGCGGTGATACTCGACCTCGAAAAGCCCTGGATCACACGGTACCGGTGTAAACCCTACCTGATCAATCCCAGGGAGAAGTACGAGTGTGTTGGCGACGTGCCAAACGTCTGCTTCCCGTGCGCAGCGCTGGCGGATGCTCCATCAGGCCGTATAACGATCTACTATGGATGTGCGGATACCGTAACGGGGCTGGTACACACTCAGGTGGATGAACTTTTTGAGTTTATAAAAGCCAATTCGGATTGATACCGTAACTATCCACCGCTAAGCAAAGGCACCAACACCCATTCAAATAAACGGTGACAAGAATGCCCGGCAAGCGGACTTTCGAATGTACCGAGAAAGTCTGGCCGGGCATTGGTATATGTAACATCGCAAGCAGGATCGAACGGTAAAGAGAGTCCTTCAGGCGACCGTACCGCTATTCTGTTGGGTTCGACTGACGTGCCGCGCCAGCTGCTTCTCCCTCACTCTCCTCATCGAACCTGTCTTCGTCCTCATATTCGAATTCAATGTCGCGAATTCGAACTGTGTCGCCGTGTCGGGCGCCAATCACTTTGAGGCGTCGAGTGATTCCAATCTTGTCCAGAGATTTTTGGAGGCGGCGAACGGCATACTCGTTGCCAAGGTCTGTCATAGCTACCATGCGCTCGATACCCTTGCCAACTACTTCGAAGAGTGTGGGTTCAACCTCGCGCGCTTCCCAGTGCCGTTCGTCTTCTTTGATACTCGCTACAATGTGTACTGTCTCAGCTTCCAGTTTCTCTTCCGCAAGTTTCGCTTGAGCCCGTACTTTTTCGAGTTCGTCCATCACAAAATAGATGAGGGGACGAAGTCCAGTGTGGGTTGCTGCGGAGATTCTAAATACCGTACATCCTCGGCTCTTTAGTTCGGCTTCCAGTACGTCTATGGCTTCGATATCTGGCGCGACATCTGTTTTGTTTAGCGCCACAATTTGCGGCAGCTTAGCCAGGCGCTCATCGTAAAGCGCTAGCTCACGATTCAATACCTCAAAATCGTTCAGGGGATCGCGATCCGTCAGCCCGCTGATGTCGAGAATATGTATTAGCAGCCTGGATCTCGAGACATGTCTCAAGAACTGGTGTCCAAGCCCCACTCCCTCGCTTGCGCCCTCAATAATTCCTGGGATATCGGCCATAACGAAGCTGCGATTAGCCTCTACATAGACAACGCCGAGGTTTGGCACAAGGGTCGTAAAAGGGTAGTTCGCGATCTTGGGACGCGCTGCGGAGACTGCGGCAACAAGCGTAGATTTGCCAACATTAGGGAACCCGAGCAGGCCGACATCGGCAAGGAGCTTTAGCTCCAGCTTCAGCCGCCGATCTTCACCGGGCTCTCCAAGTTCGGCAAATTTCGGCGCCTGGTGAATGGAGGTAACAAAATGTGCGTTGCCTCGCCCGCCAATTCCCCCGCGTGCAATAACGGCGCGAGAATCCGAGCGGCTAAGATCTGCAACGAGCGCACCTGTTTCGATATCTGTGACCATGGTTCCTAGGGGAACGCGCAAGACGAGGTCCTCAGCGTTCTTTCCGATCATATCCTTGGCAGCGCCATCGCCGCCATTTGTGGCCTTGTACCGATGGTTGTATCGAAAATCTAAGAGCGTCGTAAGGTTCGTGTCGACCCTGAGTATGATGCTGCCACCTCGGCCGCCATCGCCGCCATTCGGTCCACCACGCGCAACGTGTTTTTCTTTGCGGAATGTGGCCATCCCATTGCCACCGCGGCCCGCATTTACTTCAATCTCAACTTCATCTACAAACATAGGTAACCTGTAATCCTTGTGTCATCAAACCACAGCATCAATTGTCGGAATATCGACCCACTGCCTTCGTTTCCACGATGCCATGCCACACTCTGCCAGTTGTACGCCCTTTGCGGCTTCGCCCAGATTCCATGGAAACCGTGTTCCCAGGAAAGCATGTTTTAAAAAGAGCTCCCACTGTGCCCGGAAAGCATTCTTGGGATTGGGGTCGCCTGGAACAGGGTCCCATCCGTCGAAGAAGTCGATATTTCCAGGCACGTCAGGATTCCACACCGGGCGAGGAGTGGATCCCGCCGGTTGAGCCCAACATTCACGAAGACCGGCAATAGCCGATCCATCGGTGCCGTCCACATGGAGCGTCAGCAGGTCATCACGGCGAACGCGAACACACCAGGAGGAATTAAACTGTGCGATCACGCCGCCTTCGAGCTCAAAGGTCGCATAAGCGGCATCATCCGCAGTTGCGACGTAGCGATTACCCGCTTCGTTCCATCGATCCGACTGATGTGTTGCCCCCAGGCAAGAGACGCTCCTCACGCCTCCAAAGAGGCGGTCCAGGAGATACCGCCAGTGGCAGAGCATATCGAAGATAATGCCTCCACCATCCTCCCTGCGATAGTTCCAGGAAGGACGTTGTGGCAGCTGTCCATCGCCACCTTCTTCGGCGGTCCCGCCGACGAAGACCCAGTAACCAAATTCGCCACGAACCGATAAAACACGGCCGAAAAAGCCGGTATCCAGGAGGCCCTTGAGCTTAACGATGCCCGGCAGCCACAGCTTATCCTGCACGACACCGTGGACAATGCCTGCGTGTTCTGCCGCTTTGTAAAGCAGCAATGCCTCGTCAACGTTTGTCGCGGTTGGCTTCTCGCAGTAGACGTGTTTGCCCTGATTGATCGCCTTTAAGACGCTTTCAACTCTGCGGTCCGTGGTCTGGGCATCAAAATAGATTGCAGCTTCCGGATCTGAAAGCGCTTGGTCAAGGTCGGTTGTCCAGGGAAAGCCACCGAACGATTCTGAAATATGGCGCAGCTTGGACTCATCTCTTCCAACCAACACCGGTTCCGGGACGATCCTTGTCTTATCGTCAATGTCGATCCCACCATCATCTCGTATTGCGTTAATTGATCTAACGAGGTGCTGGTTTAGCCCCATGCGTCCCGTGACACCATTCATCACAATTCGAACCGAGCGGTCAACCATCAGTCTTCTGGCCTCGCTTCATTGCGATCTGTAAACTGAGGACATGCTTCCTTCGGAAGTGGTGGCGCGCCAAACCCAGCTTGCGGTAATGTTCCGTCCAGCTCCTGCTGCCAGTGTAATACATTGCCAACCGGAGCATAACAGTATATAAACTCAAGTTCCGTTTCGGCGATGTTAGTGAGTTGGTGAAATGCGTTCGACTGGATTAAGACAACATCACCTGCTGAAACTCTCGTCGCCTCTGCGTCGACGCACATTTCACCCTGTCCGGACAGGATATAGTACACCTCTTCCTGTTCATGATTGTGCCAGGGTACCTGGCCCCCATTTCCTTCTAAGACAACGTGGCCCATGCTGAAACCACCTGCCTGCACGGGAGAAAGCCCGCCAACAACGTTGGTTGAAGTGCGTCGCGCAGGGAAGGTACGAGATTGAATGTTGGATCTGTTTGCCACGATCATTGGCTTCGGTGCCCCTTAATTCCGACCGGACCATTGTTGCATTGGACTAGCTGCAACTTGAAATCGCAACACTGCCGTAGCTCTGCTCGAATGGGCAGAATATTTCCCTCGGCGAAGTGGTACTTCCTGGCGAATCTAGCTCCCGGCTCCAAGTGTTTCGGTTGCGTACGTGTCGAAAGCCAGCGGATCGTTCGATCCGCTAATTAATCGGAAGTAGCCCGCGCTCGCAATCATTGCCGCATTGTCGGTACAGAGTATAGGCGATGGTACCACCAGATGAAGTTGCTGAGTATCCGCCATTTTTTGCATCTCCGCTTTGAGATGTGAGTTAGCGGCTACGCCGCCAACAACTGCCACGGTTCGAATTCCGGTTTCGTGAGCGGCTTTCTTCAATCGAGCTACAAGTGAGTCGACAATTGCGGTCTGATAGCCTGCTGCCACATCTGCAGATTTCGATTTACCCGCATCTTTCTGTACAAACGTACGGAGGGCGGTCTTAACTCCGCTGAAACTGAAGTCAAGGTTGTTGCCTAGCACCGCTCTCGGGAATCGTATCGCGCTCGGATCGCCCGAATCTGCTAAGCGAGCGACATTTGGTCCGCCAGGGTAGGGGAGACCAAGCAAGCGCGCTCCCTTGTCAAACGCTTCACCCGCCGCGTCATCACGCGTTTTTCCAAGAATTGTGTATTTGCCGTGGCCATCCATCCTGACGATCTGAGTGTGTCCGCCGGACACGACCAGGATGAGTAATGGAAAGCGATTGGTTAGCTCCGGCTCCTGAATGAGAGCCGAATAAATATGGCCTTCGAGATGATGAACAGTCGCTACTGGCAGTTTTAAGACGTATGCAAGCGACTTTGCGCACGAGACGCCGACGAGCAGAGCTCCGAGAAGTCCGGGACGGTTGGCGACCGCAATCGAGTCGATATCCGGATATGTCAGGTTTGCGGCATCGAGCGCTTCCTGAATTGTTGGAAGCATTCGCTCGACGTGCTTTCGCGAAGCTACTTCTGGTACGACGCCCCCATATTTTGCGTGCAAGTCTGCCTGACTGGCAATAATATTAGATCGGACTACTGTGCCATCCGATACGATTGCCGCAG
The DNA here is from genome assembly GCA_903919615.1 of uncultured Chthonomonas sp. Lineage (GTDB taxonomy): Bacteria > Armatimonadota > Chthonomonadetes > Chthonomonadales > Chthonomonadaceae > CAIXIX01. The sequence goes on along the minus strand of CAIXIX010000088.1, from coordinate 605 downwards.
ATGTCTCGTCACAGCTTGTTTCCAAACCTAGAACATTCATGAGAGCTATTGTACCAGAGTCGTGAGTAGTGGCCCCGGTCCAGTTCGTATATTGAGGTTGCGAGCAAGACGATGTGGGCGACCTACTCTCCCGAAATGTAGAGCGACATAACCAGTGCATTTTCGCCGTTATCAGTGTAGTAATGCTCGCGCTCACCCGTTACTTCAAAACCAAATTTGTCGTAAAGCTGCCGAGCTATTATGTTGCTGACCCTGACCTCCAGGCTCACACATTTCGCATTACGGCGCTTCGCCACATCGATGCACGCAATTAGCAAGCGCTCGCCGATGTGGCGGCTGCGATATTCTGGCATCACCGCCAGGGTTGTGATGTGCGCGTCTTCGGACACAATCCATAATCCCGCATAGCCTAAGACGCAGTCGTCTAGTTTTGCGACAATATAGGTCGCTGCTCTATTGTTAAGCTCTGTTTGGAATGCATGTGATGTCCACGCGCAGGCGAAGCTCCGGGCATCGATGGCCATTACAGCGCGGATGTCGGAAGGCCGCATCGGGATGATCTTCAGCTTATTTAGTCCGAACTCTGTGCGATTCATCTATGGAAC
>CAIXIX010000087.1 GCA_903919615.1 uncultured Chthonomonas sp. | reverse complement strand
CCGACTTTTGCCTTTGATGTAACGATGATTCCAGGCCACTTTGCCTCTGCTACTTGCGGGAGGTTGTCGGCCACCGTAATTGGCCCATGAAAAGTGAGATGCGCTCCAGAGTTGTCTTCCGAATAGGCGAGGCTATTTATTGTTACTGTGGCAGTGCCGGAGATAACGTTAACAGGGTGAAGGAGTGCGTCGTGCGCTACGATGATTCCGCCGGACGCCGCAATAGACATGTCCTGAATAGCGAGCACCGCATCGGGGATCTTTGTCAGAGTCGCATCGCCGCCCACGGTTAATACGGGTGACAGGTTGCCTTTCGCATCTCTCTCTTCCGTCATGGCGAGATGCGACGCAGCGATCTTCAATCCACCCAGATCGGCTCGCGAGAGCATCGCCGTCGTCCCGGAACTGATATTAACGCTCGCCGTTCCGCTTGAGATGGTCACGTCAACTGGAAATGAGCCGTCCCAGGGCATCGGGAGCGTCAATGTGCCTTTGATGAGCATGGAACCTGGCATACCGTCCACGATTCGGTATGCGGAAGCTCCCTGATTCAGCTTGATCGCGTAATTGTCAACCGTTATGTCGGTAGTCAGGAAGGCAGATCCATTGATACCGTGTGAATCGATCGTGAAACCATTCACAGCAAGGTTGCCCAGGCCATCAATCTGCAAATTTGTGCCTGCATTTGGAAGAATTAGCACTCCTTGCCATCGAGGGTCCTGCACCGTCTTTACTACGCCCGGATCGGTAATACCTGCGGGGATGGGAGCGTCATTTTCGGACAGATCGATAATACAACTCTGTGCATTAATGGTCTCACCGCCAGTAAAAGCTTTCAGGTTGCTGGTGATCAGTGTGCCTGCATCGCTCTTCCCGGTCAGCGCGTTCAGCGCTATATTTGCCGTTGCGTAATCGCCACTACTATCGACTGCGGGAAGTACATACTGGCCATTGATCAAATACTTGTCGAATGAGCCAGAGGTCATGGAGGCGTCGACTTCGAAGACCGCGATGCAGTGTCCCAGTGGTTTTACTAGGTGCACGAGCTGCGACGAGTCGATCCACTCTGTACCAGTGTAGATGCCAGCGCCGGCATTGGGGTGAAATCCAGTCTGCACTTTGAACGTCGGCGCCGCATCAACGCTTACGCTGAAGCTAGTTCCGACATTTGCAGCTACGGGGTAGGCATCCTCTGTTGCCACGCACGGAATCGGCAACTTAACAAATGTCTGTCCATCCTCTCCCCCTGTGAGCTGAAGTCCGGGAGCATTTACACCCATGAACATAAACACGCTGAGTGAATTGGTAACGAGGGCACATCCATTGAGAGGATACACATTGTCTTCTGGAGCGGGTCCCTTGTCAGTGAGCACGTTGTTGGCGTTACTCACCATCCCTGATTTGGAGTCAATGGCCACGGTTGCGAGCGGAAGAGTTAATCTTCGGCCTGTCTGGCTCACATAAGGTGCCGCCACGGCTAGTACCCCTGCCACAATCCATTTTCCGTCTGGATTCTCGGTGATAGCCGCATTCTTGCCGATCGCAAGGTCAACCCCAGTCTTCGAGATGTTGCGGAGAACGGCGTTATTCTGGATTACTAATTCCTTGAATTTCGCTGCAGACGGGGTCATTTCGAGGTTTGCGAGTGCGACAGGAACATCCAATACGGCGCATCCATCCGCAGCTGTTCCGGTGTGTGACTTGGCGTAAGGAGGCAGGACGTGGAGGATAAGCCGTGCTGAGCCGTTTAGAGTACGGCGGCCATCTGATACAGCCGCTGGAAGAAGTTTAACCTCCTCCAGTGACATATCGATTAGCGAAGCCGGATTAGGTGACAGGAGCTGTAGCGACTTCTTAGGTGTAAATGGATGCAAGCCTTGACCAAAGCCGCTTGTGGCAACTGAAATCAAAGCGCTAATGGCGGCGATCGACAGGCGTCCTCTTTGCGAACAACCAATCATGGCACTTTCCTTTCCGCGAAGCGCATTCCGCGCATACGGACTAGAGCCGATAAAGCCTGGTGAATCTGTAGTTGTAACGATAAGCGAAAGCCGCCGGAGGTGCGTAGCGGCCTGAAGCGCGGACAGAACGAAGCTATTTCGGCAGCGCTAAATTAAAACTTAAAGCATCAACCACTGCCTGAAACTCATAACGCTTAATAATGCACCTTTTTGACACCGCTTGTCAACAACGGCATTTGAGAAGAGCATCTCCAGCGCAACACACTCAATGCTCTGTTCACGCGGTGAAACAACGTCTTATGTGCTTTGAATGTCATTACGGGTTACAACTGAAGAGAGCAGGTTGATATGTTAAATGCAAAGACGGCGATTTTTCTGTTTGTGTTGAGCCTCACCACAACCGGGATACCGGTTGAAGCCAATGAGTACCACGTAAGCATTAACGGCGACAACTCACATTCCGGCGATCGATCGCACCCGTTCCTCACGATACAGCGCGCCGCAGATCTGGCGCAGCCAGGCGATGTAATCACCGTTCACGCTGGAGTATATCGCGAACGTGTTACCCCTCCGCGAGGCGGAACATCGGACTCGAAGCGGATCGTATACCGGGCAGCGCGCGGCGAGAAGGTGGAGATAAGGGGATCGGAAGTCGTTCGAAACTGGATAAGAGTGAAGGGCGACGTGTGGAAAGCAACCGTGCCGAAGACCCTGTTCGGAGAGTTCAACCCTTACCGTGATCTTATCCACGGGGATTGGTTTGAACCGCAAGGTCGCGAACATCATACTGGTGCAGTCTACCTAAACGGGAACTGGCTTGTTGAAGCCACCAAAATTGATGAGGTAATGGCGCCGCCTGGTCAGGTACCGACATGGTTGGGACAGGGTGGTGACGAGTATCTTGTCAATATCGCCTGGCTGCGTGCAGGAGGCGCCAAGGTTCCCGCCGCAACGATGGCAGATAAGCATGGAACTCAGAACGCACCCTGTTCCGAAGGTGGAGAGTGCGTTGGGTTTATCCGTCGTGGAGACTGGGTTCGCTACGCAGGAGTAGGTTTCGGTCAACAGGCTTCAGATCTCGAGATCCGAGCCGCTTCTGCGTCGCAGGGTGGGATCATTGAGGTTCATCGAGGGGCCGCAACCGGAAAAATTCTTGGTGTCTGCTCGGTTCCAAATACCGGAGGATGGCAGACCTGGTCAACATACCATGTAAGGCTAAAATCCGTTTCCGGAAAGACGGACCTCTGCCTCGTATTTCGAGCAGGAACAACGGGGGCCTTAAAAGCGGGCCTCTGGTTTGCTGAGGTAAAGGCAGATAGTACGATAATCTGGGCGCAGTTCCCGGGCGCAGACCCAAATCACGATCTTGCTGAGATTAATGTGAGGCAGGCCGTCTTCTATCCGGAAAAACTTCACTGCGACTACATTACAGTTCGCGGTTTTACGATGAAGCATGCGGCGACCCCGTGGGCGCCGCCAACGGCGGAACAGATTGGACTTATTGGCACGCATTGGAGCAAGGGCTGGATCATCGAGAACAACGTGATCAGTCACTCGATATGCTGCGGGATATCCCTGGGCAAATACGGAGATGCATGGGACAACCAGTCCGCAAACTCTGCGGAAGGCTACGTTGAGACGATACATCGTGCTCTGAAAAACGGTTGGAACCGCGACGAGATCGGTCATCACCTGGTGCGAAATAACGAGATATCGTATTGCGAACAGGCCGGGATCGTTGGCAGCCTCGGCGCAGCGTTTTGTACTATCACAGGTAACACTATCCACGACATTCACATGCGCAGGCTATTCACTGGAGCCGAGATGGCCGGCATCAAGTTTCATGGCGCAATCGACACGGTGATCAATGGCAACCATATCTACAGGACCTGTCTCGGTCTCTGGCTAGACTGGATGGCACAGGGCACACACGTCTCATCAAACTGTTTTCACGATAATGCATTGGACCTGTTTACAGAAGTCGACCACGGTCCGCTGCTGGTGGATGATAATCTGTTTCTTTCACCTTACTCCTACCAGAGCTGTTCGCGTGGAGGCGCCTTCGCCCACAATCTGTTCGCGGGCTCCATCAATGTGTTTCCCTATGACGGTCGCCAGACGCCGTTTCACAAAGCACATTCCACAGAGCTTGCTGGCTTTCACGATAACCCTCGCGGGGACGATCACTACTACAACAATATCTTTGTTCGGTCGGCAGATTTGAGCCAATACGACGATACTAAGCTTCCCGTATCGATGTCGGGCAATCTCTTCCTGATTGGCGCCAAGGCCTGCGTTCATGAAATTGACGCGAACGTTTTGCCAGACTGCGATCCGAAACTACGCCTTGAGGGTTCCGCTAGAAGCTTTTTGCTAACCATCCATATCGATCCGGCCTGGTTAAATACAGCCACTCGAACCCGTGTCACGACGGCTCGGTTGGGACTCGCCGCTGTGCCGCAACTGCCGTTTGAGAATGCGGATGGCAGACCCGTTGATCTGGGCACAGATTACTTCGGCTATGCTCGTAAAGCAAATCCAGCGCCAGGGCCGTTTGAGATGATGGATAAATCAGGAGACTATATCGTGAGATGGAAGTAGGGGCTACGCCGCACCAATTTCTGTCTCGATCTCAAGCAGACGGTTGTACTTCGCGAGCCGCTCGGACTGCGTAATAGAGCCGATCTTGATCTGGTCCGCGCTCCAACCAAATGCGAGGTCGGCCAGCCAGTTATCTTCGGTCTCTCCACTGCGGGCGCTTACGGTGATCTTCCAGCCAAAGGAGCGCGCAAGGCGATAGGCCTCTGCCGCTTCCGTCAAAGTTCCGATCTGGTTCACCTTCAACAAAAGGGCATTTGCGGCATGCGAAGCTCCAGCACGCTGAATTCTTTTGGGGTTGGTACAAAGCAGATCATCCCCCAATACGAGACAGCGGTCGCCAATGCGTGCGAACAGATCGGGCCAGTTATCCCAGTCATCTTCGGCAAGTCCGTCTTCGAGACTAACAATCGGGTAGGTGTCGATCCAGGTTACCAGCCGGTCCACCATACCTTCACTTGTCAGTTGCTCATCGCCCAAATTGTACGTGCCCTGATCAAAAAAATGCGACGAGGCGACATCGACAGCTAGCGCCACGTCCTTCCCCGGGCAATATCCGGCCTGTTCAATGCATTCAACTGCGAGACTTAGAAGCTCATCGATTGTGGCGCATGGCGGCGCCAATCCGCCTTCATCCGCGCGAAGCAGGCGCATTCCGTATCTACTGAGGATCTCCTTTGCAGCGGTTTGGTAGATCGCGTAGACCATCTCGAGGCTCGCCGAAACGGAAGACGTCGAAATCGGGCAGACCAGTACATCCTGGATTGGCACCTGATTCCCCGCGTGCTTGCCACCACTGAAAAGATTGACCGTAAGACGCGGCAAAAGGGGCAGCTGAGAACCGATCATATTGGCAAAATTTCGGTATAGAGGCTGTTGAGACTCCATTGAGCGCGCTCTTGCGAAAGCAAGTGATACTGCGAGGATTGCATTGGCTCCAAGTCTGGATTTGTTTGTAGTACCGTCTAGATCGATCAGGGCCCGATCCAGTTCCGACTGTGAGGCGAAAGCACTCCCGGCGAGGATGCTGTTGATTTCAACATTGACATGCTCAACTGCTTTGCGGCAACCCAGCCCTCCGTAACGTCGCGAATCGCCATCACGCAACTCCAGAGCCTCTCCCGAACCGGTAGATGCGCCAGAAGGCACAGAGCAGGAGGCGGTTGCTCCAGATTGTAGCTCGCATCTTGCCGAGATTGTCGGACGGCCACGACTGTCCAGAATCTCGAGTGCATCCAACCGCTTAATCGTAGTCATGTTTCAACTCTTGAGTAAATTGGGATATTAGTTCAGGAATCGAGGAAGGAACCTTGTCCGCCAGTTTGAGCACGATCCTTTTCTGACGGTTCCGTTCATCTTGCGAGAGGTATTCGAGCGGCGAGCGCCCCGCAACTCGCGCCATGAGGCAGCCAAGTGTGTGCAGGACTGCAAAACGCTCTAGATCCGGATCCCAACTCGTATCGCCGATGCTGTGAGTATAAGTCTGCCAGTAGCGTCTGGCCATCGAGAGGAATGCATCACGATGATTTGGAAGATGATGAGCCTTGCTCAGGATATGCGTAAGAGAGAAGCCGATGTCGAAGGCAGGGTCGCCGAAATGGATAACTTCGTGATCGAGCAGTACGAGTTTGCCATTGTGATCAAGTACGTTCTTAGGGCTGTAGTCGCCATGAACAAGGGTGAAACGACGCAATCTCGTCTGCTCAATTAGATCAGCCAGGAAATGGGCTTCGCACACATTCGACAGAGCATACGAATAATAGGGCTCAAGACGCAGGGACTCGAAATATCCTCGATCATCAAAAGCCGTTGCTAGCGATAAATCTAAGCGCGAGCGGGAGTGGATTGCGGCAAGCAGTTCTCCGAACTGTTTGAAGTGGTCGTCGACAATCTCACCATTAAGCAGCATCGATTTCCAGTTTGCGTGCGGCTCGGGTACGGCTTCCATCAACAGCAAGAAGTTGGCTGGATCCAACGCGATCATTTGAGTGATCGTTCCGGGAGGGGCAAGATCATACAGACTCCGCATACCTTCCGCTTCGCGGATTATCCTATCCGGGCTGCAGAACCAGTCGGCGGCAACGCGAAGCTTTGGAAGCGCCTGCTTTACGACCCATGCGTCACCGGAAGACCGCTTTACGAGTACCGTCTTGTTAGATACGCCTCCCGCAAGAACGTGGATGAAAGGCACTTCTTCGTCTTCGATGTATGATTGCGCTCTTAGGTAGGCTATCAAGGCATCCGGGTCTTCGATATCCAGTTCAATCGTGGGTAGGCTCATAAAGATGATCGCTCCGTTACGATAAAGTCCACTTTGGGTCCGGCACCATTTTACCCGGCTCTATCGACGGGTCGAACTCCGCAATCTCTCATCCTTCGATGCCAGTAACAAGAAATCACCCGCTCGGCCAGAAACGCGGGCGAGCGGGTGATTGCAATTGAAACCGAGTGCAAACAAGCTTGCACACGCGGTCGTCCTACGGTGCAGCAGGCGCTTTTGCGGCCGCCGCAGCCTTTGCTTTCTCAATAATCGCCTTCTGGTCCACAGTTAGAACGGCTTCGGCGGCGGTCTTGAATTCGGCAATCAAGGGAGCGCGGCCAGTTCTGCGATCTGCATCAGGCAGCGCTTTGATCTTTTCGCCGGTATCTTTTGCAGCGGCCTTGATCTTTGTCCATTGATCCGCCGTCAGCTTAAGATCGACGAGCGTACCAATCGTCACAGTGCGCGACTGAACAAGAAGTGTAACGGAAGGAGCGATCTCCGTCCATTTCGTCTTCTGATCCGCCGTCAGGATAGCATCAATACCCTCGGTAGCTTTGGTTCTGGCCGCGGTAATTGCCGTTCGATCCCCGGCCGCAGCTGTTGCCTCGGTCTTGTAGTCTTCCTGGATCTTAGTGATCTTGGTCTTCTCATCATCTGTTAGCTTGAGAAAAGAGTCGATTACTTTAATAGGAGCCGTGGCTAACGACACGGGTGCTCTGCCACCGCCCTGTCGTCCAGCGCCAGGCGCGCCAGCGGCAGGTGGCGCCTGCTGTGCAAAACTTGATACGCCCAGCGCCAAGAACAGGCCGCCAACGATTGCAATCCGATTCAGTTCTTTCATTCTAGTCTCCTCAATCTAAGTAGCATCTCCATACGCCGCCTATGTCCTCACTATAAATCAGAGGAAAAGGATGGCAATGCGTCTAACAGCCGTTGTTAAGAGATGCGGCTATCGGTTTTGATGATCCATCAATTGTGACGAATCGCATTATAAATGGTTCAGTGATATTGTACTCGATTTAAGCAATCATTTAGGTCCGGATTGTGGTGCCGCACCTTTTTCGTCATCAGCAGTTGCTGGCTCCACTGTCATTGCAGTTTGCATGTTGTTTCCGGCTGCTATACCACTGCCCTTCATAGTCAATTTAACCAATTTGAACGTTTTTGCATCCAGATAAGTGGTCGATTCGCCGTGCACCTTCGTTTCGGGGGTGCCTGCAGCGGTGGCTGATGTATCGGTAATGCCTACCAGCTTCAGAACTTTGATCTGTCCTATCATCTCAAGCGCGTCTAGTTTCAGTGTGGCAGTTATCTTCTGGCCCACCGTCTCAGATGCTGCTGTTGTGTCCGGCGTCCAGCTATCGCCAACCTTCACAGGCTTCTTTGGCATGCTGTTGGCCTGCTGAACGAACATTGACTTTGCGATCTGTTCGAACTGTTTGTTGGCATTCTCATTGCTGCCATCTGCTTTTGCAGTGATATGTCCACTCGCGTCTTTGGTTATCGTGATTTTCGGAACCTGTTCGGCGATATCCATGGTTTGGCCATTAAAGCCAACTTCTGCCTTTGGATACTCATCAATAACTGTGACTAGCCCAGCGTCGGAAACCGATTTCACGGTCTCTTTCATCAGCATATTCATTTTGATGACCTGGTCAGCGCCACCTGCCTGGGGGCTTTTTATCGTGATATCCATCTTCATTTTATACCGGTCAATATCGCCAGCCTTGAACACGCGCTGAATTAAATATGTGCCTGTTGGCGAAGTTTGCGCAGCCGCTGGCAACGTGGAACATGCGCCTAGAACGATAGCTGCAGTAGCGCGTGAATAAACTGAAATCATTGCATTCTCCTGAAGTTGGGCGGCACGAGATATTGTTGCGTGCCACACCCATTACGCAAGAACATGGTGGCTGGTTTTAAACTAAAACCCCTTCTCCGTCTCAACCACAAAAATGGCATCGACCGGATCTTTCGAGGCCGTTGGCAATGTGAGTTTTACCCCCGAGGTCGTCTGCTCAAAGGGAATCGATGCGCCTCCAACAAAGGCCGATGCCCTATGAATCTTCACCGGGAATGGCGGGAGTTTGAGGATGCCATCAGTCGGCCATTCCAAAACGTGCACGTAGATCTGTTTGCCATGGCTTGTTGTAACGCCCCATGGAGAGGGTTTGATAGGGCCGCCTCGCGTGCCATAGATTGTCTTGCCGTGTGTAAGAAGCCATTGCCCGATGGCGAGGTATCGCTCCCGGTGATCGGGCAGGATTTCACCCGTCTGCTGCGGGCCGGTATTGAGTAGGAGATTAGCGTCCCTTCCCGCCGCCTGTACCAGGTAGCGGATAAGCTCAGGGATTGGCTTGTGGTTGTGGTCGGCGGTATTGAGGCCCCAGCTATTGTTAATGGTGCGGCAGGTCTCGAAAGGCAGGTCGCTCTGGTGCGTCGTGTTGAAGCCGGCTGTGTTCTGTCCCGGCAAGTCCTGCTCGAACATCTGAAAGTCTTCGCCCTTAAACGGGGTCACATGATGGTTGTTGCCAATGAGCGCCTTTGGCTGTAGCTGATGGATCATTGGGTAGAGCACGTCATGGCCCCAGTCTGCAGTAGGCTTATCCCACCATCCATCAAACCAGACGCCGCCGATCTCACCATAGTTTGTGCAGAGTTCGCGTACCTGGCCAATATAGTAGTCCTTGTACTTTTCCCAATCGCCGGCGTCCGGTCTGCCTGCTGTTTTGCCCGTGCCGCCACGCGGATAATAGTCTGGATTATGCCAGTCGAGCTGAGAGTAGTAGAAAAAGAGCTTTATGCCCTGCCTATGGCATTCTGATGCGAGCTCCTTTAGGGGGTCGCGCTTAAAAGGAGTTGCCTTTACGATATTGTAGCTTGTGAGCTTACTGTCAAACATGCAGAACCCATCGTGATGCTTGCTGGTGATGGTGATGTACTTCATTCCCGAATCTTTCACCATCTTTACCCAGTCGTGGGCATTAAACTTTGTCGGATTGAACTGCGGAGGAAGCTTTTCATATTCGCTGATCGGAATCCGTTCGTTGTTCATTACCCATTCGCCATGGCCAATGAGGCTGTAGACGCCCCAGTGGACGAACATGCCGAACCGTGCATTACGGAACCATTCAACCGATTGTGGGTCGGCTTTCCAATAGTCCGGCTCGATATCCTTAACCTGATCGGTGTCTTTGCAGGAGTAAGCTTCAATTGCTACTTTATGGCAATGTCCGGCCGGCGGACCGGCTAGCACTAGCGCAAGGCTCAGAAGGTTGAACAACATTTGTGTTTTCCTAGGTAAGTTGGAGTTAACCGGTTATTGGTTAATGGAGCGCTCTGTTCCTGCCTGAAGTGCAAAAGTTACGAGGGGCTTCACTTTACGGTGGCGACATTAGATGAAGTGACAAAAACAGGTGCGCCGAGCTTTACTTCAGCTCGGCGAACCCGAGTTCAAGCGAAATGTGAACCCGAACCTTTGAATCAGGCTTTGCGTCGTCGGCGAGCAGCCAAACCTGCTCCGCTGATACCCATGCCGATCAAGAGAGCTGCTGAGCCCGGTTCTGGAGTGGAGGCTGGCGGCGGTGGCGCAGAAGGTGGTACACCCGCCGAGAAGCCACATACATCGGGATTTGTTCCACTCTCATAGGATGTGAAAGACAACGTCGCGAAACTGCCGGTTAACTGAAGGGCAATTCCGTCATTCACTGATCCCGAAACCGCAGCTATCATCGACGGATATCTGTATGGCGGCGGAAGCAGCTACTCGCGAAATTCTTCAGTATCGGCCGTTACAGCGTTACACCAAGCCTGGATCGATACGGAAAGTTCTTGTCTTCATCCCAGCGGTTACAGTCTGTATAACCTTCGCTGCCACATGCTCACCGTCGACGCATACAAACTGTTAAGGAAACATCCCTCAGTACGCCCATTACTGTGCCGAATTATGACCGGGCACCTGCGCCACCTAAGTCTAGCTGAGATGCATCTAGCGGCGGGCCGAGTTGCGGAGCGTATTGTAGAACTCACGTAAAACGAGCTCGGGTTACGGCGAGACTGGCTGTATGCGCAGATAACTTTTGCTCGGAACATCACGAATGGTGCTGATTGGTTGCACCGTCACCAGGTTAGGTCAGCACCTAGAATACCCAGTCCCTCGTCGTCGCGTGCAATCTATCTGCTTCAGTCGATCCGCGATATGCCTACAGACCCAAAACTCGATTCATGGCTGCATGGATTGCTCGCAAGGCTCCACTGCCTTGAGGGAAATTCGGATGCCGAGATCGACGATGCTCGGCGCTCCGTTCAGTTCGCAAAACGCTCCGACAGTGAATTCACTCAAAATGTCAGGAACTGTGATTTCGCTGCAGTATTGCAGTATTCGGGCCGCCCCGCGGAAGCGCTCGATCAGATTATGTACAGTGATACCTACGATCCGGAATCGAGGATGCATACTCAGCTAATGCATGCAACCATTCTTGCAGATCTCGGCGAAGGGAATGAAGCTCGCGCCATGGTATCAAGGCTTAGCTCAATGGTTGATGACTTTAACTTTGGGCACTTTAAGGAGCCCGTTGCCCAGTTGATTCTCTGCCTGGAAGAGTGAATCGAATTTTGCGATAGGAAGCTAACTGGCTGATCACTGGTTTCCGAAGCTCTTTCTCGTTCTGTAATACCCTTTCAAAGAATCAGGCGCACTAAGCCGATATCAAGCTCAGTGCACCTGTTCTTTTCAGCATTCAATTCCGTTTAGGTGACTACCGTCGCCTTCTGCGGTTCCTCATTCGCGCTTACTGCAAGCTAAATGTCGCCGCAATCTGAGAGCAAGTGGTGCTGGCGGCGGCCGGAATGCCATTTACATCAGGAGTACCGCCGCAGTCGCCATTTGTATTTGACGTTCCTGGGGATACTGCCGCCGGATGAAGGAACTTGGCATGATCGTCAGCCAGAAGGTAGTTCGCTCCGCCAGAGTGTCGTCCAACTGCGTTCGCAAACCGAGCCTTGTCGTTGGAGCCGACTCCACGCAAATAACCAGTTGCCATCAGCAGGTTCGTTGGCGAGGTCCATGCGCCGGCGCCATTGACAACCCAGGTGCCATAACCGCCGCCATTGTTGTTGCTGATTCCCCAGCCAGCAGCTGAGTAGCCGCCGCTGCCGGAGGTGTCGTTGGTTTCGTTGACGACCGTCCAGCCGTTATTATTTGGATAGGTATTGCCCTGTACTTCGAAAAGCAGTACTGTACTCGCAGGAGCCGAGTAAGCTGCAATGCTAAAGCCGGTAACTGAAGCGCCAGTTGGAGTGGTGTTGTTGCTGTTATATGCGTAGGACGTGAACGCAGTCTGCTTCAGGGGATCATCTGCGCACAGGAAGATCTGGGCGTTCTTGATATAAGGGTAGGTCTGGCCGGCCCAGCCATTTCCACCAGGATAGTACCAGTTGATTCCGTTCGGGTTCTGCTCGTCGTAATCCTGACTGTACATTGTGAATGAAAGCCCTAGCTGCTTAACATTGGATAGGCAGGAGGTCGCTCTTGCCTTTTCACGCGCCTGTGCAAAAACAGGGAAAAGTATCGCTGCTAGAATAGCAATAATTGCTATAACTACGAGAAGTTCGATGAGGGTGAACCCTCGATTGCTGCGCACGGATTGGTTTGAACGAAATAGCTTCATCATGAACGATCCCCCTGTCCCAAATTGCGAATTGTATCGCAATGCGTTTTGACTGTACGGTAAATAAGCGACGTTGCAGCGGTCAGGCGAGAACGTTCTCGCCAGCGTGAATTGTGACGACGGCACGCGCGATTGGCGCCGTGGAGTCACGAACGATGAGTTCTGTATGTACCTTAAGCTCTTGGTCTGCTTCGGCGTTTGCCGCATTCGGCTGCATCGCCTCGAGAAGCATCTCCGTTGCGATGCGGCCCAGTCGTTCCGTATCGACACGAACCGTAGTTAGCGCTGGATCGGTAAGGCCAGCGAGTACGATGTCGTCGTGTCCGATCACTGAGATGTCACCGGGGACGCCCAAACCCATTTCTCGTGCAGCACGAAGCGCGCCGAGTGCAATCACGTCGTTGCGAGCAAACACGGCCGTTGGCCGATCGGAGACGGCAAGGAGTTGATGCATTGCATTGCGTGCCGATGCGACGCTTGCATCTGTATATGCGATTAGAGAACTATCAAAAAGGTTATCGGCCTTCATAAACTCGGTATAGGCCCTGTGAACGGAATCGGGCGGGTTGGAGGAGAGGAAACCGATTCGTCTGTGACCGAGCAAGCGTAAGTGTCGTAATGCAGCAAGCGCGCCGTGTTCCAGGTCTAGCGTTACGCGGCGTAGTGGGGTTGCCCTTTCATCGTTCTGAGCAATTACTACACACGGGACATCACGACCGGCCAGTATTTTCAGTGTTTCCATTGGAAACCCCGGCGGCAGAACGAGCACAACGCCATCCACAACGCGTCCATGAACCCACTCGCGCAGTAGTGTGACGTCGCCGCCATCTCTGGGCAGAGTGTTTAGCAAAAGACCGTAACCAGAGCTGCTTGCGGCGGCCTGAATGCCTCGTGCAAGCTCGACGAGGAAAAGGTTATCGAGGATGTTGAAGTTCCCCGGACAGTCGAGACCGATTAGGCCACTGCGCTGCTGGGCGAGGCGCCGGGCATTGGAGTTTGGAGAAAACCCGAGCGCTTCAGCTTCGGCAAGTATGCGAGAGCGTGTCGCATCGTTAATGCGAGCGCCAGGCGTAAACGCCCGGGATACGGTTGCCGTTGAGAGACCCAGCCGTGTGGAGAGTTCCTTGATTGTTATCGACGACCTATTTCGCAAACGCACCTCCAGTGTAACCGCTTACATATATCTCATTACCAATATACCACTAAAATAATCCATGCTGCCAGTTTGTTGTATGGTTGAATGCAAAAATAGTGTACGCGCTTACAATTATCCAGAGCGTAGAGGCAATCTGAATTTGACGCACTAAGTAAGAAAACGGCCTTGATTGACAAATGTGTTCCCCTTTACCATAATGCCTAAGGGAGAGGCTGAGACGAATGGGTTGCCTGGCTAAAGTGGAAAGGCCGAAGTAGCTCGGAGGTAAGGGAGTTGAAACCATGAGTAGAGCGCGCCTGTTGACCTGGAGGACCTGCGTTGTGCGCAGTGTTCTGATCGGGAGTTTGCTCGCTGCGACGATTGCCGGAGCGTATGCTGATAGTTCTGCGATTGAGCGATTAAAGGAAGGGAACGAGAGGTTTATTCACCAAAAAATGCTGCATCCCAGAATAGATTCCGCGGATCGCGAAGGACTTGAGAACGCTCAGCGCCCGTTTGCTGCAATTCTCTCCTGCTCGGATTCTCGTGTCCCGCCAGAGATTGTGTTTGATCAGGGACTTGGCGACCTTTTCACCGTAAGGATTGCAGGTAACGTGGTTAAGGACGTCGTCCTCGGCAGCCTGGAGTATGCCGTGCTGCATTTGAAGACCAAGGCTATTGTCGTTATGGGGCACACTCATTGCGGAGCCGTAAAGGCCGCTATCGCAGGCGAGCGTCAGCAGAACCACATCGATGTGCTGATCGAATCGATTCATCCGGCAGTAGCGCTTGCTCGCAAGGATAGGGGAGATCTTGAAACAAACGCTGTTTACGAAAACGTTCGACAGTCTATGCGCGAGATAGTGTTAGATTCGCCTGCACTTAAAACAGAAGCAGCAGCAGGTCGGCTCAGTATCTTTGGAGCCGTTTATAACCTCACATCCGGTGAGGTAGAATTTATAAAATAGCTCTCAAGGAGAGGTAAGCCATTCGAGAGACTTAGTCGTTCAACCCCTTGCGATCGAGGATCTGATTTCGGTATTTTTCAACCCGAGCTTCCCTTGTTTTAGACAGCTTTGGTTGGGCGAAATGAAGCAGGTACGCACGCTGTCTTCCGGGCGTAAGGCTTTCGAAGGCTGCCTTGAACTCCGGACTCTCGTCGAGCTGTGCTTGAAATTCGGACGGAACAGGGAACTCACTTGTTGGCTTGTACTCGACATGAAGCCCAGCCTTTTCAATCTCTATAGCCTCGGTAATGTAGGATTGCAGCGTGGAATTGAGTCGCTCCACATCATCTAGACAGGTGAATCTCATCTGTCGTCCCGACTGCGTATTCTGCCCGATGTTTTTGAGCAACTTTTCTGGGTCCGTGAGGAGAGTGCCTTTGAAGAACAGAACGGCAAAATACTCTTTAAATCCATGAATCAATATTATGTTCTTGCCGCCATCCGTATAGCACGGCCATCCCCACTTTACATCCTGCAGCATGTGGAACGGTTCGATAATCATCTGCAGGCGTTTGAACTCTTCAAGCCATTTGCCTGCTCTCCCTAAACTCTTATCGTCCTCAGCACTCATGTGGACCTCTGATTCCTTATTGTCAATCTGGTCGTGCGGAATATCGCCGCGCGAATTGTACCCTGCCGAGGTCCACAAGAGCGTTGTGGGGCATTACTACTGATCGGAAAGGAGCACTATCTGTGATGTTTCAGTATCGCTTAGAGACACCTCGACGCCCTTTCGCATCAGCTCAACTCCGCTGACTGTCAAGTCTGGCTGGCTCGCATCCACAAAGTGAAGTCTATAGTGTCGGTTCGATTTAAGCCCATGCAACCGAAACGTGTGCCGCTCATCGGTGTTTCTGCCGCGGAAGCAATAGAGCGCGCACTTGCGCCTATCCGAAGATACCATTTGCATGCCATCCCATCGGATGCCATCTGGCCGTTCGGAGACATGAAACTGATTCCCCGTTCGGATCAGTGGCCTTAGCTCAGATTTGTAAAGCTCCATCTCCCGCTTCGCCGTCAGTTTCTGTTCGGCTGTCCACTTTGAAGGGTCCTGCATTAAAGTGAACCAACCCATCATGCCACTGCGAAGCATATTTCGGAACTGGGGCAACGTCTTGACAGGCATCTCCATCACATAACACTCGCACATAGATGGCGGAATAGCGAACGAGGTGTCATAAAAAGCGCGACGGTTTGATAGCGGGTCATAGGAATCGACGATGCTGATGTAGTGCACTCGCTTCAAGATACCATAATCGATTGTCCGGCCTCCATTTACGCAATCCTCGAAAAGCAGGGTCGGGTTTCGCTGGCGCAGTGCATCATATACTCGGTAATATCCTAACGCCGCACGAAACGCGATGTCGCCGTGACTATTGGTATGGCCGTGATCGGTGCGATCACAGTCTGATACGATCATCCGCTGGTCATGCTCAAGCATGTCGAGTTTGTACTCGTCAACAGCATGGCCAAGCATTGTTTCGCACCATCGCTGTGCGTCCAAATCGGAGAGACAAAGATCTGCCCCGACGAAGTCTGCCGGCTTCCAATCTGCCGCATAATCGTGAGTAAACCAGGTGTGCCGACTCTCAGAATGCACATTCACCACACGAAGGGGATCCTGTGCCTCTGCTCCGATACCTCCCTGAGTCCAGCCGACCCAAAGCCCGAATTTCAGTCCAAGCGCATGCGCATGGTCTGACACTTCTGCCAGGCCATTGGGGAACTTAGAGAACTCTGGGCGCCAATCACCGACCGCGCGAAACCAGCCTGCATCAATGTGAAACATCTCAAATCCGAGACTTGCTGCGTCAGACATCATGGAATTGGCCAACTTCTGGTCTACGGCCATTCCGCTGCCCCAGCTGTTGAGTGTCAGCAGCGGATAGTTCGGATTGTGAACAGGCGGTCGAATGGCATCCGAGAGCCACCTCTTCATCTCGTTGCAGCCTTTCTCCACTTCGCCAACGTAGCACCCAATGAAAACAGTGGGCAGGGAGTAGCTCTCTCCTGCAGTGACTTTAGCTCTGAACGCTGGCGATCCTGCTGGCTCTTCGGCGAGGCCCATCGACGTGCAAATCTGACCGCGGTTGGTGGCTACGTCTATGGACACTCGTCCCGAAAACTCGATTCCTGCGTACCAACCGCAATCAGCTCTCCTATCCCACATCGTGGTCCATGGTATGGAGTCACGGTCACGCCAATCTTCCGAATAAGCATTTTTGTCATCGGTGTAAGGGAGAGATAGTACGGTGCGATGAAATCCATCCGTTATCACCTCATTATGCGAGCCAGTGAGGCTTGGTCGACCAGCTGCTTTTTCAACCCATAACAACTCGATATCCGATGAGACTGGACGTGCTGACTCCCAGACCATGCTGCGTTGCAGCGGAAGCAGTACTGTACGTCCTCCATGGTTGTTAATAGTAAGCGAGTGTTCGATTGGGCCAAATTTGCGCCTGGCACGCCACTCCGAAGTCGCTGTAAGTCCTGGTAAATTACTTGTAAAAGTAAAGATTATTGAGTCGTGCGACTGTCGAAGTAAAGATGGTTTCCATTGCAGTTGTGTATCTTTACCGTCAACATTGGCAAACGGCACAAGCCGAAGGGGTCCTGGAGAATCGTCGGCCCAAGATCGCGCGTCCCCTACTGCTCGCAACATAGAAACGCAGATTGATCCATCTCGCGCGACGAGGCGAATCTCAGTGTTATCATTTGTAAGGTGTCCGGTGAGGGTTACTGCGCAAGAATGAGCGGCGGTGAAGACGAAGAGGATTGCACCGATAACTAATGCTCCAGTGCCAACAAGTAAGTTATTCATGATGCCTCGTATGGTTCCAACTTCAGATCGAGTTTCAACAGCAAACTGCCCAATTTCGCAGAGGATACTCTCAAGCGAGCGAGGGCAGCATAATGGTACGGATTCAGTTGATCGACCTTTTGTTTGCCAACACAAGGTCTAAATATCGCAGTAGCGTTCAAACAACAGTGCCGGTATTCCTTTGAGTGATCTACAGCGTTTCATACTGGCTGGCTATAATGCATAGGGTAACGAATGGCGTTGCCAAATAAATGCGCCAGCAGAGCAGATGCTAACGAATACGTTAGTGTACGCTCCATAATAATCTATGAAAAGTTCGCCACTCGTCTCCCACATTTATACCGCCGATCCATCTGCTCATGTTTTTGATGGCCGGGTCTATATCTATCCGTCACATGATCGCGAGACGGATATTGCTGATAACAACCTCGGCGACCAGTATGATATGGTCGACTATCATGTGTTTTCTCTCTCGCAGATTGGTGGTCCGGTTACGGATCATGGTGCTGTCTTAAAACTGGAAGAGATCCCGTGGGCCTCGAGGCAGCTCTGGGCGCCCGACGCTGCTAAGAAAAACGGCAAGTACCATCTCTTCTTTCCGGCCAAGGATCAATCTGGTATTTTTAGAATTGGTGTTGCCGTAAGCTCTGTGCCGTACGGACCGTTTGTTGCAGAACCCAACCCGATAGAGGGCAGCTACAGTATCGATCCGTGCAGCTTTGTAGATGACGACGGAAGCGCATACCTATACTTTGGCGGCATCTGGGGGGGACAGCTTCAGTGCTGGCAATCAAATCGGTTTGATCCGGAGGCCAAAGAGCCATCAGGCTCCGGCCCAGCGCTGCAGCCTCGTGCAGCAAAATTAAGCGAAGACTTGCTCTCCTTCGATGGAGAAGTGCAGCCTATAGTAATTCTGGACGACAAGGGAAAGCCCCTCAGCGCAGACGACCATGACCGTCGATTTTTCGAAGCGGCGTGGATGCACAAACGGGATGGCGTCTATTACTTCTCTTATTCAACGGGAGATACGCATTACCTTGTCTACGCTACGGGAGACAACCCATTGGGGCCGTTTACCTACCGTGGCAGAATACTGGAGCCCGTAATTGGCTGGACCACGCACCACTCGATCGTGGAGTACCTTGGAAAATGGTATCTGTTCTATCACGACGCATCGCTGTCTCATGGCCGCAACCATCTTCGGTGCGTTAAGGTGATGGAGATCTTTTACAGACGAAATGGGACCATTTACCTCAAATAGATACATGAGAGAAAATTTCCTACCAGTTATTTCTCCAGCCAAACAGGTTTTCAAACCAGTCTTCGGAGATGTTATCGCCAAGGACGAAGCCAATGGTGAAGGCGATCAGGAAACCCAAGGCTAAAATGGTTCCAAACCCAAAGTGATGAGAGCCAACTTCCAGATATGGTAAGCGGCGTAATGTACGGCCGCCAATATACAGTGTAATTAAGAAGCCGACGGCGCCAGTCATTATTCCAATGCCGATGCGCACCAGCAGATTTTCCGCAGGGGACGATCCGTCGTCGTTAAGTTCTTGTTTTTTTGATGCTTTCTTTGGCGATTCCTGCTCACCGTGCAGTATGATCGGCATTCCCGCTCCCTCCTTTCAGGAGTGTGGCGCAGCAGACTCTTTTGCATTACAACGCCTTGGCTCATTTAGTTTTATAGGTTTCAGTCAGCGGATGCCCCAAACCGTTCGTCTCCGTGAAGCGCAACTTATCAGAAATTGGTCCTTATGGGCTCAATATCAATAGCCCTGTTCAGGTTTTCGTTAGGGCATTGTGATAATCCTTGCAGTTCGTGCGAATAACAAAACAGAGCTCGATAACTAGAACGAACGTAACGTGGATACGGTGGATGGCTATAAAAGGTGGTTCGGACCAATTTCAGATCCTCATCGAGAGCCATCGCGGCATCCTCTATAAGGTCAGCAAATGCTACTGCTCAAATCCTGATGACAGGGACGACTTGATACAGGAGGTCATTGTGCAGCTTTGGCGATCTTTCCCAACGTTCGACGAAAGCAAGAGCTTTTCGACCTGGATGTATCGGATCGCTCTGAACGTTGCTATATCTAACCTGCGAACCGAGAAAGTGAGATCGAAGCACATCGTATCGGCTGATGATCGCATATTAGAGGCAGTTGATGTGACTGCGAATGTCTCCGAAACCGCATTAATGCTGTATCAATTGATCGAACAAATGGAGCCGTTGAACCGGGCGCTGATGCTCCTTTTTCTGGACGGGTTCAGCCACCGCGAGATCTCAGAGGTTCTCGGAATCAGTGAGACAAATGTTGCAACGAAGATTGGCCGGCTAAAAAAGGTGATTCAACAAGCGCTTTCTACCGATGGGCAAGGAATCAGGGGGTAATGAAATGGAACTGGACGGAATACTCGAAAGCTGGAAAGAGCAGAACGAGAAGTTGAACGCGTGCATTCGGCTAAACCTGCAGTTGATCAGTGAGTCCCGCCTCAGGCCGGCAAAGGCAGCGTTGCGGCCGCTAACCTTCTCGCTGATATTTGAGTTAGCGATGAACATTGTCGCGATCGGTCTCCTTTGGTTGTTTAGCTGGACCTACAGGTCTCAACCGCAATTCGTTATTCCGGCCATTGTGTTGGATATCTATGTGATCGCGCTCAATACGCAGCTGTTTCGGCAAATACTTCTGGCGAATACAATTGACTATAGTGCGCCGGTTACCGAAATTCAAGAGAGACTAGCACGCATCTCTGTCGAGAGAGTACGTGGCACCGTCTGGACTTTCATTTCTGCTCCCGTCATGTGGTCGCCGCTTCTTATTGTTGGCTTGAAGGGCTGCCTTCGAGTGGATGCATATAAGGCATTAGGCTTTACATATCTGGCCGCAAACCTGCTTGTCTGTTCAGCATTCACCTACGTTGCAGCATTGTTGCTCAAGAGAAATGAGGCAAAATTGTGCTCCTATCCTGTAATACAGAGGCTCGCGAGAGACATTGCGGGTAAGAGCCTCGCAACGGCCAAGGCACGAGTGGCGGAAGTGCAGGTGTTTTTAGAGGGTGGCTAGCACATGACCAACGAAACTGGGCGCAAATAGCACAGGACCTGCAGTCGGAGCGAACGCGTTCCTCCCTCTCCCGCCCTGCTGGGCACACGAAAGGTGTTTAGACGCCAAAACCAATAGTGTGCCCGAGCGGGAGGAGAGGAAGGATTCGGCACGTCCGGATGGATGCGGTGTCCCGGGCGTACGGTCTCGGTCGCAGCTAGCGGCGACCCCGCCGTCTCAGAGCTGGTGCGCGGAGGAACACCTGAAGGCGCAAGAGATAGCCAGTAGGAAAGATCGGTTAGCGAAATATGACCTCGTAATACATAGTTCTATCTACTGCGCCATCAATATTGAACGAACCATTTTGTACAGGCACAGTTCTGCCTGTTCTTCTTCCATCATGATCAAGGACATTCACTGCATCAATCTGCCGCTTCTGAATTTTGACTGTGGCCACTACCGGCTCCAATAGAATAGGAGTGTGCCCGTTCTCCAGAATGCGTCTGTCGATAGCATAATAGGTGGATCCCGTGTTGCACGTTCGCGCAATGGCCGTCAGCAGCGCAGAATGGGCATTGGCGAGCGTCGATGTTCTATCCAGCGCAGTTAGCTCCAGCGAAGCATAGTCCGTTTTTATTTCGAACTGCACGTTGCCTAAAGTAACTGTTTTGCCGCCCACAAAACCAACGAGGGCCTTCGTGCCTGCCGTATTGACGGTAATGAAACCTTTTCCTGCGGTATCCCAGGTAAGCTGCCCTGTAGCCGATCGGATTGCCGTGCCCTGCTTGAATTTACTCATATCCGGGAACACAGATTGATCAGACTTGCTGTTGAAACTCACAACGACCTTGCCAGCAGCCAGCGCTTCTGGCGGAACAGCGCCGCCAAACGTCTTCACGTCGCCTTGCTGCGATACGGAGTCCTTGAATCCGAATTCCCCTTTATCTAAGTCTGATGCCGCAATAGCACGGTTTGAGATGACCGAAGCCTCTGCAACATCGCGCCGCAATATCATGCGCGACAGGGCAGGGTATTGCCCCAGTGATGTCGGGGTATCGGCATCCCATACTCCCCACGGTTGCCATCCGGCCCGATCCGAAAACATTCTGTGTGCGCTGGAACTCTGAAATTCGTAGCTCGAGCCCCATCCCTGCAGCCCGAGGCCGTACGCCGCCATGATGAACGGACCTTCGGCGCTATAAAGTGAGGGATAGACATGGATCCACTCGCTGAGGCCGAATGGACGACCGGTAACTTGCTGCAATCCGCTGGAAAAATAACCGCTTCCAGGCTGGGTAAGCATCGTATCGTTCAGCCCGCCGCCAAAGTAGTTGTGTCGGTCTATGTAACCAACTTGATAGTCCGAGTAGAGGTTGTAGTAATGTGGCAGCATTGCGGGCGCCTGCCATGGCGATCCGCACAAAGGACCCGCATATCCTGCAGTTCGGATTGCCTTCACAAATTTCGAATAGAAACGGTTCTGCTTTTGATGCAGCCATGCTGCTGTATCCAGCAGCCGCTGCCGATTCCCTCCGGACTGTGACGGCAGGTGATCGCTTCCGAAGAACCAGGGGTTCGTCTGCGGTGTAATATTTTCACTTTCTATGCTTTCACCGCCAGCAAGCGCTTCCTGCCAGGCGGCTTTAAGTCGATCTTGAGACCCGTATTTCGTTTTGAGATAATTGCAAAATTCACTGATGAACCGCTTCTTATAGGTAGGGCATGCATTGAACGCCGATTCCGATGTGTAGAAGAAGATATCATCTTCGTTCTGCAACTCGATAAATGAGAGTGCAGGCTCCTGCGCATAGGACTTGCCTGTATAGGGATTCTGATGTTTCAGGAGATTGACAACCATCTCGATCATCAGATCCTGCACATCTTCCGCAAAGTTAATCAGGCCGTACGTGTTGCCTTTAAGGTTCTGTGCAATCTCGTCATAGGCCAGCAGCTTTCCGCGATTTCCCGGACAAACATGAAAGCCGTAGGTGTGAGACCAGCCGAAGTAGATTCCGCGATTCTTAAGCTCCGAGCTGAAGTAATCCAGCTTATCCAGGCGTTCCGGCGACATCCTCGTAGCATCATTAGGATCGCCTATACCCATTTGATCCGTGGGATAGCTGAACTTGTGCAGACGGACGCCATTGACGCCATATTTCGCGAACTTCGCGGCAGTAAACTCCGCATCCAATTTTTCCGGTGCGCATCCGCCGCCATAGGATAGGTTCATTCCCCAGAATTTAACCGGGGTTTTGTCTTCAAACTCAAAATGATCGCCAACAATCCTAACGCCGCCGTGTTTGCCCGCTGGCTTTTCGAGCCAATCCTCCATCCCGATAATGGTTGGCCCTGCCTTATCTGAAGGTGCGAACGGGTACCAGCTTGCTCCCGCAATTGGCAGTGAAAGTCTGTTCATGTCCTCTTTGCTGGTGAGCAGGTCGGAATTCCCTGGAAATGTAACAGTAATGCCGGCTGTTTTCACGCCGCGATGAAAGACATCAGTGGCAAACATGATTCTCATGTCACCATCGATGGCAACAGGAAGCGGAGGATTTAACTCGAGTTTGAGTTGCCCACGATCAGCAATATCTATCGTGATGGAGGTTGTAGGTCCATATGATCCCCGCCCAAACGGGGTTTTCAAATCTGTCAGCTTGCCATCCGCATGGTGCAGAGTAACCTTTGAGCCAACAGCCTGAATATTGAAAGGCGCAATCACCATCGTCGTTGGCACATCCACGTCTGCTGCCAGTTTATATTGGAATACAACGGATCGCTGAGAAGCCCTTGAGACATCCAAGTGGATGTTGATAATCTTGCCAGCATTACGATCAACTACAAATGGGACATCTGTTTGCAATCGTCCGCCGTGCCCGAGGTCGTGAGACTCGAGCCCGACCCACTGCCAGTTTGGTCCCCATCCTCCCAGGCCAAGCGAGGCAACGGGCGTTGTGCCATCGACAAAGGCAAACTCAGTAGAATTCTGTGGCCCAACTACCGCCGCCCACTTCTGGGCAGATGAGGCGCAGGAAAAAAGGCAGAGTGTGATTGATGCGATGGCGGCAGCGCAGATTCGTTGGTTCATGAACTTAGCTTTCGGTATTCGGGGTATTTGTTGCACCTAAGTTAGGCAGCCAGGCTGTGGTTCCCTGTTTACGGCTGAAGTCATTGGCCGACAGAATTCGCTATTGTATGCGCCTGCATCATCAGCGCAATGTGCATTCTGAGTGTCTCGGGTAACATGTTTTACAGTTCAGCTTAGTCACTGCAGGTTTCCATGACCGTCCGCGCCACGGCCTGCGATATAAGTCTTTGGTTCGATGGAGTATGGAATATGAAATCCCTCAGCGGAATCGCAATATGTCTTGCGATTGCCCTCGTCACGCCCCGAGTTTGCGCCGATCCAGGTGCCTTTCCTCAGTTAATTTCAACGCGATATTTCACCGGCGAAACAGTACCGCCTGCCGCTCATGCGCCAGCATCGGCTTTTGATTTTGTGAATACGTCGAAACTGCCGATCGGTGCAAAGGTCCTGTCTGCGGTTCGCAATAGGACAGGCGCCGTATGGATTGTGACTGACCAGGGACCATTAAGGTCGGCAGGCGACGGCTACGTGCGACTGGATTTGCCCAAAACTTACAAGCCTTTGCAGCAGATGATGAATACCGACCTAAAAATTGTAAGTGTCGCGGGAAACGGTGGTGATACCATTATCGCGGCAACGAATTTTGGGATGCTCTTAAGCGATGGTAAAGACTGGTGGCGCCTGGTTGATCGCGGCGACGGAATGCCATATGACAATATGAACTGCGTATTCCAGGCAAAGAATGGCGACGTGTGGGGTGGTACAAACGAGGGCGCATGGCGATGGCGACACGGTACGTATCGCTATTTCTGGGGAAAGCGCTGGCTACCCGGTAACCGTGTATCCTCAATCTGGACCGATGTTCAGGGGCAGGCGTGGATCCAAACCGATAAGGGCTTAGCCTGCATCGAAGAGAAGACGATGACGCTTAAGGAAAAAGCTGCACATTACGACGCTATTACCCAAGAAAGGCATAACCGTCGGGGTTTCATTAGTACGATCGATTTTAAGGTACCCGGACATCCCGAAAAAGGCATTATTCTGCATGCAGATGATAACGATGGCCTGTGGACTGCCTATTATGTGGCGGCGATGTCGCTTAATTATGCGTCTACGCACAACCCTACCGTTCGGAATGAAGTTCGAAAATCGATGAATGCAATGATCGATCTGGAGCGGTTAACCGGGATTTCTGGCTATCCAGCTCGCTCCACGGTGACCACAGAGGAGTTGAATGCTGGCGTAACCGGATGTGATCTTAAGGAAAAGGATGACTTTAGCCCGGCGTTCCCTCTCTGGTTCAAATCGCCTGTCGAGCCGAACCTCTATTGTAAAGGCACAACGTCTTCCGATGAGATAGATGGCCATTACCTTGCGTGGTACACATACTATGAGTATGTCGCCGACGTACAGGAAAAGGCAGTGATTTCGGCACTGGTAAGGCGTGTGACAGACCACATAATCTCTCACGGTTACAAGCTTTTCGATCACTCGGGGTCACGAACTCAGTGGGGATTCTGGGATCCAGAATCGATCAACGACAATCCACGATCAGCGGACCAGCGTGGTGAAAACTCTCTGCTCATCCTTTCACATTTGAAGGTCGCATACCATATAACCAGGGATCCCAAGTACAAATCCGCCTATGACGACCTTATCGATAACCATCACTATCTGCTCAATACATTGGAGTGGAGGCGGTTCCCAGGTGCCACATGGTGGTCCTTAAACCATTCCGATGATCAGATGGCTTGCGTTGCCTACTATCCACTGCTAATGTTGGAACAAGATCCCGGTCGTAAGAGCATCTTGATGGAGAGTATCGCTAGAACTTGGGAGCCATCACTCATCGGCGAGCCTACACTGAAAGATGAGCACAGCGCCTTCTACGATTTGGCGTATGGCGCACTGACAGGGCATCCATGTGACATCGAAAACGCCATCGGAAATCTGCAGGACTGGCCATGGGAGCTCATTACCTGGACTGCGCACAACAGCCAGCGACATGATGTCATTATGCGAACGCACCACGGCAACGATGGCTCAAACACTGGAGAGACCGACCGTGTGGTACCTGTTTGTGAGAGAGGCCTGACACGCTGGAACAACAGCCCATGGACGGCAGATGGCGGAAACGATGGGGCCAGTGAAGAGGATGGAAGCGCGTGGTTAATCGCGTACTGGATGGGTGTATACCACGGATTGATTCCTAAAGACCGTTAACATAAGCCGTTTGCTTCATGAACGTCATGGGAAGCAGAATAAAAACATATTGAACCTGCATAATTCAGGAACATTCGATGCAGTTTCTGCCTCCCATGACGTTTATTATTTACCCAGTACCTGATCGATCGGCTCATCACCAGTATATTTTGGCTGACGATTGCTAAGTGGCTTGAGGCGAATGTTCCTGAACCAGGTGGGTACGCCACCGTAGTTCTGCAGCCCAATGAAGCCCTCCTTCGGAAGCTCCGCGATAGGGTGCGGGAACTTGTTGTGCTGCCCATCCGGGTTCTTGCTTGCAACAGTCCACTTAGACAGGTCCGCCTTAACGATCTCTTTTCCGTTTAGGACGATGGATACCAGGTCGTGGTTAACCGTGATCTTATAGTGGTTCCACTGTCCAAGCGGGTTGTTTGCGTCGACTGCTGGATGCACCAGATCGTAGAGAGCGCCGTTAGAGTTCATCGCATCCCAGCTTTCGCCATAATCGGCGTTGTCGAGGATCTGAACCTCCATCCCGGTGTTTACTTCGTCCTTTTTATCATGTACGTGGATGAAGACGCCACTGTTGCTTTTCTTACCGGAAATGATCTTGTAGTCCAGCTCAAGAGTAAAGTCACAATAACGACGTTTTGTATAGATGTTGGGACCGCTGTGCGCCACGGATAGCGAGCCATCGGGGTCGATGACCCACGCGCCAGAGCTGAGATCCACGTCCCAGGCATTCGTGCTTTTTCCGTCGAACAGTATCTCCCAACCGCCCTTTAAAACCGGTTTATATTCGCTGGCTGGTGGCGTAGCCAAGGCAGCCATGGGCCCGGCGAGCAGGCCTATCAAGACGGATAAACGGGAAATCGTTTTGAGAATCATCTTCATCCTTTCCTAAACAAAAGAACACCTGTTCCAGGGTTGGCGATGGGTAATTTCGTTCGTTTGCCGGATATAACCTGCCTAGTCGACTCTAGGCAGGGCGGTATTTGGGCCAAGCTGACGAACAATCACCTATCAGATGCCGTCAATAGCCTTAAGCCGCTCGAAATGCGTCGCTACGTGGCACGGTAGGTGTGCGGATCATGCAAAAGTGGTAGAATGGCATTCATAGCGGATTGCAACGTGCACGCTGTGTCTGCAGATCATCAGGAAAACCAGAGGAAAGCGATGTCTAAGATAGCCAGGTTTTGGGATGAGCGTTCGAAACTTTTTAAGTCCGGAATTATTTGGACGATCGCGCTGCAGCCTGTTAGGCTCGGAGTTCAGCTTGTAATTCAGAATGTAGGTTTTCCGAGCATAAGCAGTGCTAACTACGCGCATATAGGATACAACGTGCTGCTTGGCGCCCAGTTAATTGCTGCCCTAGCCGCATTCATTGGGTTATTTACGGGGGCTTTTGAGGGGCGCAGCAAAGAGCCAAAGGCTGTTAAATTTGCCGAAGGCGTCTATATGGTTAAGAAGTAGGTTTTCTCAAACCTATGCAGCATTCGGAAGGGCCCAATATACGGGCTCTTCCGCCGCCGTTTGCTAGCTTGGACAATTCACTTGTATCACTTTCATGCGATGCAAGCCGCGCACTTGCCATTCGTGAATAATATAGGCTAGTGTCTGATCTCATTGTTTTGAATTATTGCAGCGGTGCCGACCTCATTGATTATCTCGACCCCCCGAGATCCGTTATTTTCAGTTATAATCGCATGCTTCACTCCTGGTCGCAGCCGTATTGATGGCTCGCCAGTATCAAAGCTGCAACCGCGAACCTGTACTCGTCCGTTATCCGCTTCCACAAGAGCGCGCAAGTTCTGCTTTCCGCTGCTGAAGAAGCAGTCGTTGAGAGAGACATAGCTTTGGGAGTGTGAGACGACATTCTGCATCGACGGACCCCAGAATGCGCAGTTCACAAGTCGAACGGACCCGGAGCATGTCTTCTGGATTAAAACCTCAATCGGATCCGCTCCGTTAAACGCCACAAATTGACCGTTCGTAATTAGGAGCCCCATCGGTTGAATCTGATCGACGACGATACACTTCTGCGCCGCGTCGGCGCCTATCCCCATCAGCTGATCAGCGACAATTATTATTCCACTTTGGCGACAATTAAATTTCCCCATTTGGCAACCACGCTAATTAGATCCCTGAAGCTTTGAAATAGACTTCTCCACCCTGGTCGCGCGGTTGCT
>CAIXIX010000086.1 GCA_903919615.1 uncultured Chthonomonas sp. | reverse complement strand
CCATTATTTAGCAACTCAGGTAAGTTAATAACTTCTGTCCTGTCGTCTCTCTTGATGTATTCTGCCTGGCTAGATTTGAAGGATTACGAAAAGCGCGAGATTGCTGTTTCAAACTTGCCCGGCGGCGGTACGATACCATTGTCGGGAACTGGTTCAGGATCGGCCAGCTAGTCCGTTACTACGATCCACAAACGGGCACGTTCACGAGTCGAGATACCTATCTGGATCAGAAACCGTATCTGTACTGTGAACACGATCCGGTGAATGCGTTGGATCCGAGTGGGCATATCATGATCACAGACTTAGCGTGCTTTGGTCTCGGGTGTGGTTTGGTGAACTATAATATGCCTATAGCTGGGGGGGTACTGATAACGATCGGAGTTATTTCGATACCGTACGAATTATATATGCACAAACTTGAAGCGGTGGAACAGCGCCTCGATAAGCCAGTAAAGGACATACACGAGCCAGGTGACGAAGTTGGGAGAAACCGTGACATGTATCCTCATATCTGGGCGGCGATGCCACAGAAACTGAAGGAGATGTAGCCTTTTGCATTCAGGCTTACCCAGATTCAGTCACGCTCACCGCCTATTCTGGGCGGTGAGCGTGTACAAGGAGGTTCACGGTACTAATGCATGACAGAGAAGTCGCATCTGCATTGAGGGCCTTTAGGATATCCCAGCTTGTTGCGCGCAGTATTCCAATCGCTTTGCTGGCGATTGCTGGCCCCTTTATTGTTTTAAGCGCGTTCAAACCTGAAAGTGACAAGGCTGGGTGGTTTGCCCTTGTTGTCGCGTATACAGGTTTGGCTGGACAAATTATGTTGTCGGTTACCAGCATAAAACGAGCAGCGGGTTTGTTAACGCGTCCCGGTGCGCAAGCAGATCTGGCGTCGCTTTGCGCTTTGCTAGCCGCGAAAGGCTGGCGTCCGCGCAGCGTGAGACGTCGGATTGAGGTATCGCTCGCTACGAGGATTTCGGAAAGCTCTCCGGCGGAGCAAGCGGAGTTGACGTCGGAGCAGATAATTGCATTGGCCGACAGCCTGCGAAATGGTTGCGACGAATATTTAAGGGCGACGCTCGTTGTCCTGGGAAATGTTGCGAGCCCTGCAGTACTGCCACAGGTTAGACGGCTGTCGAGAGCAGCATTGCATTCAAAAGTGCGTCCAGATATTGTGGCCCTTGCGACGCAATCCATCGAGAAGATTGAGCGTAGGACGCTCTTAGCGGCGGATGAGTTGACGCTTTGCAGGCCCTCTGGACCGTCACAGCAAAGGTCTGCCGAACTGCTGCGAGCGCCTGTTGTCTTAAGCAGCGATGCTCCGCTTAAATCGCAAACAGGAATCACGCAAACAGACTAGCTAGGCGTGAGTGGCAAGAGCACGTGCCGATGCGAACCTGATCCGCCGATCGCCTGAGAACTGACCTCGGAGAGAGCACGATTGCTCACAGACCTATCCAAACGTAAATCGAGCGGAGAAGAAGCGATACGAAACGGTCGGCTTAGCGCGAGCCGAGATAAGTAGCGCTCAGGCGGTTACTTTCACGCTCAACGCCGATGCCTTCGGCAAGAAGCAGGGATGAGGGATCAGGGACAAGGGATGAGTGAAATGCGGATGCCTTCGGCAAAGGGCAGGGATGAGGGACATAGGGATGAGAGAAATGCAGCTTCGGTTGGCAACGGCTAATTTAGAATAAGAACCAGCTACCGAGTAAGAAGCACTGTTCCGTTTTTCCTGGTCCCGGCGTGTCGGTGCTGATCCCTGCGTCCCTGGTCCC
The DNA here is from genome assembly GCA_903919615.1 of uncultured Chthonomonas sp. Lineage (GTDB taxonomy): Bacteria > Armatimonadota > Chthonomonadetes > Chthonomonadales > Chthonomonadaceae > CAIXIX01. The sequence goes on along the minus strand of CAIXIX010000086.1, from coordinate 80,198 downwards.
TATTCCCTGTTTGTGGCTGCCGTTACTACGATCCTGAGACAGGCACATTCGCGTCGAGAGACACCTATCTGGATCAGAAACCGTATCTGTACTGCGATCATGATCCGGTTAATGCGGTGGATCCGAGTGGGCATGAGATCCCGATTGGCTTGTGGTCAAAGTCCTTCGGATAGTGAATATCATTTCTGGTTTGTCGGCGGAGCCAGATAAGATACCAATCCCTACAAAACCGCCTGCCCTTTTTGCACCTGCTCCTCCACCAGGCAGTGAGCCGCCCATGCCTGGCGGCGGGGCAATTGGGTTTCCGCCGGAAGAAGATGTCTTTCCCATCAAATATTCGTCGGGTAAAACGATTACCATCTCGCCGGGCAATCCGATCAACATGATCCTGAAGCGATTCGGTCTGCCACCAGTAACGAGATTACCGATTCTAGCTTTGCTGCCTGCGCTCGGCCCAGCACTGTCTGCGATGCTGGGCCGACAATTACCCAGGGTGTGGGGCGGCGAACGGGCTGATGGTATCGCCATCGACTCCTGTGCGGCGATCTATCGACTGCTTTTTAATCCATCCAAGGGGTACGCAAGAGGGCATTCTGACCGGCATGGGTTACGACTTGAAATAATTGTCGTGGTCGAGGTTTGTAAGGAGGTGCACAAATGGCAGTAACAGAGGCTAAGAAGGCTGAAAACATGTATCTTGCAAGCATCGCACCGCGTGCATATGATTTCTGCGTGGAGCATTTCGGTGAACCGTGCGACCCACATCTACCCTACCAGATCCATCGCGATTTCTCCCGGTCGCTTTGCTCCCATACACCGCTGCTTAGATGCTACATGATTGAGATTGATAAGACACGCCACGATCAGGAGCAATTGTGTACATTACTCGGTCATGAAATGTACCATCGGGTAACCATGCGGAGGAGCGGAGTGCATCGACAACCGTGGTTAAATGAGATGCTCGCGTATCTCACACAACAGGAATTCCTTCGTCTGAACGATTATGACGACTACGCGCAATACGTAGAAGATGTCAGGCTGCAAGAGACCAGTTCCTATTCGATTTACGCGTTGAGAGAAACGAAAAAGAGGCTGAATATTCTTGCTCGGATCAGCGGTAACATCTACACGCTTGAATTCGCCAAACAAGTGCAGCGATTTGCCTTCGATTTGCAGGGAATTGTTACTCTCCGCGAAGCGGCACGATTGGTAGGCGCGTCGTCTTTCGAAAGCTGGATGGCTCAGTTATCGGAAGAACAACAGGAACGGATAGCAGGGCTAATGCGGTAACACCTTCCCAACCCTTGTTCGCCCCCATCACAGTAGGCATCTCAAAGAGCTGTTCAGGGTGTGTTGGATCTGTAGGATATATGCATTCGACCGTTTCAACGCTTTTTAAACTTCAATAATCTTTACCACGGCAGGCAGCACCGTTGTACCGGTAAATTCAGCGGCAGCGGCTACGCCGAGTCGAGCAATCGCATCAGCCGACATGTCTTCAGCATCGTAACTGGCAAACATGGCGCCCATCGCATACTCATCTCCACGGCCAAAGGCATAGAATTTCGTGTATTCCTGAACAGCGCGGTGACTGGTTACCCCAAATATGCCGTGCGGCGACGCGATGAGAGCATCGAAATCGCTCGATTCATAGGAGTTATCCTTATCGTTAGGCTCGCGCAAAAAACAGGTCTCTTTTAGATAATGGTGCAGTTCAAGCCAGACTTTAAATATGGTTTCGACGCTCTTGAGACTAACCGCCCCATTCTCTTCGAAGTATGTCGAGACAGCCAGTTTTGCAGATGTTGGACCGGTGAGCGCAATATGATACTCGCCGATGGATAGAATCTTGCTGTGGTTAACGACGTAACCAGCCCTGTCGACACTGGCACCACAACTCGCACAGGTGTCACACGATATGGCAACGCGATTTGACTTTCTTACCGCACAAATGGTTGTCATCTTGTCCTTCACCTTCAAACAGCCGGAAGACGGTTGCTAACTCTGCATGCTTCAACATCAAGTGCTTCATCTGCTGTCAGAGACATGCCACTGCTAACTTGTGGTTCGGCTTACACCTTGATACTACCGTTCCGGAGAGCATATGCCTCTGCAAACTGCTCGGAAGCGGTTGTGCCGGGAGTCCGTCGGAGGCTGGATTGGATGCGACTCTTGTAATAAACGTGATGCCCAATCTCGTGCATCAGAACGTGACGTAACACGAATTCTCGAAGGTCCTCCGGGCGCCAGACACAGTCGAACCGGTTGCCATCCTGGATAATCTTCATGCCGTAACGCAGCTCAACCAAACATTGGAGATCGAGGAGAGGTCGCTTCGTTCCAGCAGGTTGCCTGAAAATCATGTTGGAAGGAAACGCGTAGATGTGAATTGCCGGGCCTCGATCTACTATATATCGCGCGTTTGCAGAGCAATCCTTGCGTGTTGCTGTTGCAAGGCCAATGGCTCTAAGACCATCAATATCCTCCGCCGGGAGGCTCTCCGTCGCATTCGAAAGGTCTTCCAGCGTGCATGGGTAGACCCAACCGCACAAGCACGGCTGTTCGAAGTATGTGATCACTTTTTTCGTTTCTTAACCGAACGTGTGCATGGGTAAGTTGAATGCCCTCTAAATTGTCGCTTCACGATGTGTTCACGCTAAAATGTAAGAATGAATGTAATGATCCAGGAGCGCACCTTGATCCATATGATTTTCAGAGCGATTGCGCTAACGGCAATCATACCGGGTCCGATTACCACTGCCGCCGCACAGACATCTCCGACGGATAGTCACGCCGCAACAGCGGCAGAATCGCAAAAAATTGATCCTCGCCCTGTGACACTCGTTGATAATGGTGACGGTACCGTAGGGCGAGAAGGCCCATAACCTCGACATTGCCTGCATTCAGGGACGGTCATTGGACAATTATTTTACTCCGCCGGACCTCTGCATTCGCTGATTGAAGGTCCGGCAATCTATACGCGTTAGGGCCGTATCGGCTGGAGAAGAGGATGGAACGGGAATCAGTAGCGGCGTGCGAACTAGAAGGGGGACGCGGCTTTTGCAGTATTCCATGCAGCGCGTTTCAGAATCTATCGCAGCGCCTCTACATAATACGCGGGTGACTGGAAGCAGCGTGCGCATTGTGAGGTTGTGCCGCGTTGCCCTCCCAAATCGACCATCTCAGCTCGTTTTGGCAGTGAACCCCACGCGGCAGCCAGAGTTGCGTTCGCACGCCGTGCCGGTCCGCTAGATCTAATTCGCAAGTGCACAATATTCGCGCATACATGAATGCGGAGGGATTGGTAAACGTGTTCCATAATATACCAGTCGGCCTGCACATTAATAATAGGTTCAAAGGAGATGGACATTGGCACATAACGTTACTCTGATCCGGGGCGATGGAACCGGACCTGAGCTTGTCGCAGCAGCAAAGAAGGTTCTTGACGCCACGGGTGTCGCTTTCAACTGGGACATCGTCGAAGCTGGCGTCGACATTATGGAGACTGCGGGCACACCCCTGCCTCCGAACGTCGTCGAGAGCATTCGCAAGAACAAGGTTGCGCTCAAAGGCCCGATTACGACTCCAATTGGCTCCGGATTCCGGTCCGTTAACGTTGCGCTTCGCAAAGAGCTAGATCTTTTTGCATGCGTGCGACCGTGCAAGTACTATCCGGGAATCCGCTCCAAGTATCAGGATGTCGACCTTGTCATCGTTCGCGAGAACACGGAAGACCTGTACGCGGGAGTCGAGTACGATGTGGATTCGGCAGAAGCGAATCAGATCATCGGCCTGGCCGGCGGCAAAATTCGGGAGCATTCCGCAATCTCGATTAAACCCTTCTCCGAATTCGGAAGCCGCAGAATTATCAAGTATGCGTTCGACTATGCTCGTGAGAATGGCCGCAAAAAGGTCAGCGCGGTGGCGAAGGCTAACATCATGAAGTACACGGACGGCCTGTTCTTCCGCGTAGGCGCTGATGTTGCCAAGGACTATCCGGACATCGAGTATCAGGAAGTCCTCGTCGACAACATGTGCATGCAGCTTGTACAGAAGCCTGAACTATACGATGTACTGGTGCTGCCAAACCTTTACGGCGACATCCTTTCGGATCTCTGCGCCGGACTCGTTGGCGGGCTTGGCGTTGCGCCGGGTGCAAACATTGGCGCCGACTCGGCGCTGTTTGAGCCAACCCACGGTTCCGCTCCTAAATATAAGGGGATGAACAAGGTTAACCCTGTAGCCCTGATCCTTAGCGGTATGCTGATGCTTCGACACCTCAAAGAGTTCGACGCAGCCGATCGGCTCGAGGCTGCAATTTCCGCTGTTATCCTTGAGGGCAAGGACGTTACCTACGATATGAAGCCAGATCGCAACGATCCAACGGCAGTTGGAACGTCCGAGATGGCGGACGCGATTATCGCGAAACTATAGTTACTGGAGATATTTTGAGATGCGTAAGAAAGTAACGATCGCCGGAGCGGGCCAGACGGGCGCAACATTGGCGCACTGGCTCGCATTGCGCGGCGATGTGGATATTGTGCTCTTCGACATTGTAGATGGGCTGCCTCAGGGCAAAGCGCTCGATCTGCTCGAAGCGATGCCTGTAATCGGCTCCGATGCGAAAATCGTCGGAACCAATTCCTGGGAAGCCACTAAGGATAGCGATATCGTCGTTATCACCAGCGGCCTGCCACGAAAGCCTGGAATGAGTCGCGACGACCTGTTGAAGGTGAATGCGGGAATCGTGCGCGACGTAACACGCGCTGCAGTTGCGCAGTCGCCGAACAGCATTCTGATTCTTCTCACCAATCCTCTCGATGCCATGTGCCACATCGCATTGCACGAGAGCGGTTTCCCAGCAGAGAGAGTGTTCGGCCAGGCGGGTATTCTCGATACCGCTCGCTTCTCCTCGTTCCTCGCTGCGGAACTTGGCGCCAGTGTTGCCGATGTAAATGCCTATGTCCTCGGTGGCCATGGCGACGACATGGTTCCCCTCATTGGCAGCACAAATGTCGGCGGCATCCCTGTGAGCAAGCTCATCCCGGCTGCACGCCTCGAAGAGATCGTGGTTCGCGCTCGCAAGGGCGGCGCTGAGATCGTAAACCTGCTTAAGACCGGCAGCGCATTTTATGCGCCCTCCGCGGCTATCGCGCAGATGATCGACGCAGTGATTAACGACCGCAAGCGCATCCTTCCCTGCGCCGTGTACACGGGAGACAACGCGGGCGGATACGGCGTCAGCGACCTCTATCTTGGCCTTCCTGCCAGACTGGGAGCCAAAGGCGTGGAAGAGATCTTTCATATCGACCTCACCGAGAGCGAGAACTCAGACCTGCAGAAATCGGCTGGCTCTGTCAAAGAGCTGGTGGACGCTCTGAAAACATTCGACCCGCCAATGCTTCCCTAATCCTGAAAGGACCGTTCTGAATCATGAAGATTCGAAGCCTCGGAATTGCATCTGCGATCGCAATAGTATTAACGGCGACTTCGCTGCTGTCTTCACAACCTGCGCTGGCCAATAGGCAGGGCGGTAAGAAGCATATTCTGATCGTCTCCGTAACCAAAGGTTTTCGGCATGGAAGTATTGCCAGAGCCGAGAAGACGATCACGGAAATTGGTGAGCGTACGGGCGAGTGGGACACCGACTTCGTTCGTAGCGACGCCGAGATGGCGACGAAAATGACAGCCGACGCGCTGAAGCAGTACGACGCGGTCGTGTTCGCGAATACAACGGGCGATCTGCCGCTGCCAGACCCGAAAGGGTTCTACGATTACATTCGCGCAGGCCATGGTTTCGCAGCCATGCACAGCGGCAGCGACACGCTCCATAGCAACGGATCCACGATCTCAGACTATGTTGATATGCTTGGCGGTGAGTTTGAAACCCACCACTCAAGAACGATCATCAAGCCGATCATTGAGGACCCGAACAACCCTGCAACCAAGCCTCTTGTCGCAGCAGCGAAAAAAGGCGGCGCTGCGCCATCCGATGACGAGATTAAGAGCGGGCATAGCTACGTTACGGGTAACACGTGGGTCTCTTACGATGAGATCTACATCCTGAAGAACAACGACAGAACCAAGCTCCATGTCCTGCTCTCGATGGATACCTATCCAAACGATGGCAGCCCAATGGCGAACCAAAAGGGCAACCATCTCGTATCGTGGACGAAGGCGTACGGCAAAGGCCGCATCTTCTACACGATTCTTGGCCATACACCCGACGATTCCGTAAACGGCATCGGCATGTGGACCGACCCGCTGTTTCAGGCTCACATCCAGGGTGGCCTGGAGTTTGCGCTAGGCCTGAAAAAGGGCTCGACAAAGCTGAGCGACCCGGCACCATAGGTGTCAATTACTGGTCCCGGAGAATGGTTCTCCGGGACCACAGTACCAATAGTTCCGATCGCAAGCAAAATGCGACCGATGCAATCAACCTTTGAAGGCCAATCGCTACACTTGGTTGCGGCGTGCCGAACGGGACCCTCACCGAGGTACACTGTGCGCGCCCGAGGAACGAGGGGAGAAGCGCATAGGGCCTCTCCCTTATCCGCTCGCAAGCTCGCAGGGAGAGGGGTAATGCGTCCACGTTCGGTTGGTTCGTTCGTAACGGCCGATACCTCAAGTGACGAACATGTAACTGTGAGAGTGGAGCTTCTCCTTTTTTGACGGAAATCCTTATGCCCATCACGATCTTCTCCTGTTTTCTCGCAGTTCTCTGCTTGTGCACCGCAGCCCAGCATGCGAACGCCGATACGCAAAACACGATCAATGTAATTCTGGACACCGATATTGGCGATGATATCGATGATGCCTATGCGCTCGCGGCGCTTGCTACTGCTCCAGAGTGCCATCTTCTAGGCGTGACAACGGTATTTGGCGAAACAGATAGCCGGGCAAAAATTGCCGCGAAGCTCCTTCAGGTCGCCGGTAAGCCCAATGTACCTGTCCATGCTGGGCGACCGAGTAAACACGATATCGGGCGTCAGTATCAATGGGCAAAGAGCTTTACCTCAAGCGCCATAAAGCCGGAGCCTGCCGTCGACTTTCTAAAACAACAGATCGATAAGCACCCCGGCCAGATTACGATCATCGCTATCGGGGCCCTCACAAATATTGGAGATCTGGTGACGGCGCACCCTGAGGTTGTCGGAAAGATTAAGCGCATCGTTATCATGGGCGGTTCGGTTTACACAGGCTACGGAACATCAACTGTTCCGCAGGTGGAGTGGAACATCCGGTGCGATCCTCCCGCAGCACGCGCCGTCTTTAACTGCGGCGCGGTGATTACCGTGGCTGGGCTCGAAGCGACCGCAATGATGCAGTTCGATGCAGAGCATCAGAAGCGCCTTTTTGGGATTGGCACTCCTACTACAGACGCACTGGCTGCGCTCACCAGCCTTTGGGGCGGAGGTACACCAACTCAGTTTGATGTGATGGCAGTTGCAAATGCACTGGGACATAACTTCTGCCAGACCGAGCAGATGCACATCGACGTTACAGACGATGGAATGACGCATAAGGGCGAAGGCAAGATCAATGCATCGCTGTTGATCAAGCCGGACAAAGAGCCGTTCCTCGACTGGTACATAACTGCACTAACACCCATTGCGAAGTAACATGCGACAAGCTGTGATCGCTTAGGTTAGAGATGGCCCATAAGCTCTGCCCCAGATGTAGCACACCCGCTCCGATCGAAGATGCCTTTTGCAACAACTGTGGAAGGCAGTATCGAACGAAGTTTGTGGCAGAGACTGCGCATGCAAATACCGAAGGCGCCGCACATCCCCGCTCTGCTGGGCGTCCTTTTTATAGTGTTGGCGTCATTGCCTTCGCTGTATTACTGCTGGTGCTCATTGCTGGGGCTGTAATACACCGGCGTCAATCTGATCAACTGCCTTCCATCCCTCAGTTCTCGGCGCCTAGAGCACAAAACATGCGTGCGCCAGTTCAGGAACCAGAGCACGACCAGGATTCTGAGCCGGAACCCTCAACCTCAGATACCACAAGTGATGGGGACGACCGAATCCAGCTGAGAGGCGGTGGATCGATAACGCGCTCCCAATGGGAAGAGGCGCAGCGCCACGTCGAGAACAGCGGCGTCCCTGTTGAAGCTCCAGCGCAGCCGCGCTCAAAGCCGGAGGGGCAGGATCCATGAGCCGCCATATATCGGGCGATACCAAGGTTTTACTCACAAACGCCCTGAAGTTAACGATCCTGACTGCCCTGTTGATTTACACATCCATCAGGCCCGACAGTGCCAGCCGTTGCGCCGCTCAAGCTCAATCCAGTGCCGTGAGGAAGTCCGAAATGGTTCAATTCACTAATCCGGTAAACGATCAAGACATGCCGGATCCCGGCGTTCTCCTCGATGCCGGGCATTACTGGATGACGCACACGATGGGCCACTTGCCATGCTGCCCATTATGGGGATCCGACGATCTAATTCACTGGCATTTTGTTACGCATCTCGTTGACGCTCACAATGCTCCATCCTGGGTTCAGGATAGGTACTGGGCGCCTGAATTACACAAAATCAGGGCGCAATACATCCTCCTCTACACCTCTGGCAACAAACAGGGAAAGCTGTGCATTGGGAGCGCTGTAGCCTCACACATAACCGGGCCGTATCGCACTTCCGACACCCCATTGGTTGAGTTTGCAGAGATGGGGGTGATCGATCCCACCCTATTTGAGGATGAAGACGGCAGAGCCTATCTCTTCTGGAAAGACGATGCCAACGCGGTCGGAAAGCCATGCCATATCTACGTTCAGGAGATGTCGCATACCAAGCCTGGCGAACAGTTTGCTACAGGTAGCTCACCAACTGTTTTGCTTACGAGCAGGCCGGATGGATGGGAAAACGGTATCGTTGAGGGGCCAGAAATGGTCAAACACAACGGTTGGTACTATCTCTTTTACAGTGGCAGCGGTTACTCCAGCAACTACGCGGAAGGCGTTGCGAGATCGAGAAACATACTTGGTCCGTACGAAAAGTATCGAGGCAACCCGATACTAAAGGCGAACGATGCGTGGGTCAATCCTGGACACGGGGCGTTCATAAAGGATCACGACGGAACACTCTGGCATCTATACCACGCCTACCACAATGCGGACCGAGGTAAGGGACGGGTTCAGCTTCTGGACAGGGTAATCTTTTCGATAACAGACGAATGGCCACGGATAGGCGCTGATGGAACTCCTACAATTTCGCCGCAGATTTCGCCGAAAAGCTGGCGATGAGTTGCGAGTTTCCCGTTGCATAACCTGTTTTTCGAGAACACCACGAAAATTTATTCAATGCCTCATACCATGAGACCCACAGTTCCATTTACCAGATTGTCGATTGGCTGGCTAATATCAATCTGGCTCGTGGCTGCATCTACGTACATATGGATTGCTGTCGATACCGTGTCATCGCTCAGATCTCAGAACGCATTGGATCAGAATACAGCGGCCGCGCGAATTGGCGCGCGCTTGTTAAATGAACAGTGGACCGACCTGCTCGTTGTGTTAGATGAGCTAAAAACGCATTCTCCGATTCAACAGGACCTGCGTACGCGCAATACCAGAGCGCTGCAAGCGGATATTAAGTACGCAGTGGATCTCGTGCCAGCGCTGGTACTGGGAGCCGTTTACGATGCAAATTGCAATCAGATCTGCACCTACCCAGAATCAAAGACCGCGCTAACACACGCTGCTGAAACTGGCTGGTTTGCTGGCGTAAAGCGACAGCATGGCATCTACGTTGGCGACTCATTTCGCATCCGACTTCCCGGTGTGCCGCTAACTGAAATAATCGACGTCGCAATACCGCTAGGAGATAAGAGTTCGCCGGATGGATATCTGCTTATCGGCTATCGCGTTGGCGATGTTGACAAATGGCTTCGAGACCTCGGTATCCAGGGCAGCGAACTCTTTATCATTAACCAGAGAGGCAAAGTTGTTGATGCCAGCACAGGAGCTGATAGGTCCCGCAGTTTTCTAGGACTGGAATCGTTCAAGCGGGCCAGCGCGCGGCAGGAAGGGTCCCGCATCAGCCAGCACATGTATCCTAATGTGACAGCGGACGTTGGGTATGCTTTCGCAGCTTCACCTGGATGGGCGGTAATCGTATCGCGCCCAGAGACAATCGCACTGGCGCCAACGCGTACTATCGCTGTGCGGCTGGCTACACTTTCCGCAACACTTCTCTTTCTGTTAGCTATCGCAGCCGCATACATTGTGCGCCTCTATCAGATACAGCACAAGATGGCAGCGGCGCTTGTAAACCAAAACGAGAATCTACGGGAATCGGATAAACTAAAGTCGGACTTCCTCGCAAATGTCTCACACGATCTTCGCACACCTCTGGCATCGCTGCAGGTGTCGATATCCAGCCTTCTCGATCCGACAATTACTCAGGACAAAGGAGCTGTTCAGGACACGCTCCGTTACGCCAGTGAAAGTCTGGAGCACATCAGCTCACGAGTACGAAACCTTTTGGAAATGTCCCGGATAGAGGCGCGGGCGTGGCCGGTAAATCTTCAGGTATGCGACCTTACAGACATCGTCGGCTCTGCTCTGGAGCGGATGAAGGCCCTCTGTGCAGCCAGGGTCATGGAGCTTGAATTTCCCAATGAACCGCTGCTGCTCGAATGCGATCCCGATCAGATTGAGAGTGTTGTGGTAAACCTGCTGGAAAACGCGCTGAAGTATTCGCCAGCGTATACCGCATTGAGCCTGCGGGGCGGCCGGGGCTCCTCCTCAGTGAACTTCAGTATCTTTGATGCAGGCCCTGGCGTGCCGGAAGAAGATCAGGGACATATTTTCGATAAGTTTTACCGGTCAAGAGCTCAGTCTCCCGTTGGAGGAACGGGGCTGGGACTGGCCATATGCCGATCAATTATCGAAGCACATGATGGCTCGATAGGCGTAGAGAATACTAAGTTGGATGGCAGAATAACCGGCGCTCAATTCTGGTTTGAGCTGCCGGGATTGTCCGAATCTGAGAGTGGAGCACACGATGAACGACGCTGAAATACTTGTGGTTGAAGATGATGTGAACATGCAGCGGCTTCTTGCCAGCCAGCTCACCACACGTGGATATTCAGTGCGTATCGCTGGATCGGGCGGTGAGGCGCTAAAATATGCTCAAGACGGCTTGCCTGAAATGATACTGCTTGATATCGGTCTGCCGGACATGGATGGCATCGAGGTCTGCCGCAGGTTACGAGCGCTTTACAGCGTGCCTATCATAATGGTGACCGCGTCGGACACCCCGCAGACAAAGGTATCTGCGCTGGAGATCGGTGGCGACGACTATCTCACAAAGCCATTTCACATGGGTGAGCTTATCGCAAGGATACGTGCGGTATTGCGCCGAGTGTCCGCTGCCAAAGAGCAGGCTTCGGATCAGGTGTACAGCTGGGATCTCATCAAGATGGACTTAGACAAACGGGAAGTACTGCGAGACAACGTACCGCTACATTTGACTAAAATCGAATTTGAGTTGTTAAAGGCGCTTGTCAAGAACCGGGACAGAGCGATGACGTATGAACAACTGCTGCTGGCAGTGTGGGGACCGGGAAATACAGATGTAAGACCGGTCCATGTACACATCTGCAATCTTAGACGCAAGCTGGAACCGGGTCTCACGTCACCACGGCGCATTCTTGCCATCCCTGGCGTAGGTTATCGGTTTCGGGGACCGCAAGACGACTAGCGCTTATGGCGCAGGAGCTGGCTTGCCATCGACAAACCACTTTTCGCTGGTCGCTTTTGAGCCTGTCAACAACCACGCACCATTGGAGAAAGTCCATGTATCGTCTGCGATTACATCCAGAGATAGTTTTTGTACACTTCCGGATTGCGGGCTAGAGTAAGCAAACACATGGTGATCCGTTGTGTGAACTGTTGCCGTGGCGCCAGTTAATTTGACGCTGGCAACGTTGGTCGATCCGCTGACACTAGCCGTCTGCGAAAACTTGAGCGCCATCTGCTGCCTTATCCGCTTGTAGTCGCTGATCTTACCCTTAGGGTCTACTCGCGTAAACTGAGGAGCGTAGATTGCGATATATGCTTTAAGGTTTTTCTTTGCGGCGGCTGCATTGCTTGCATCATACTGGGCTTGTATTGCCTTTCGAGCATCCGAAGCAGGATCAGCATGCGCAGCAGCGCCGCCAAGTATTAGCGCTGCAATCGCACACAAAACAGCGATTCCATTCTTTTTCGTCATCCAGATTACCTGTACCCCTCGCGTCGTTTTTGCGCTAGCGCGCACTAGCCTGCATTATTCACGTATGGTAGTTGCGCCGCTTGCTGCGCCTGTCCATTACGAATTTCATGAGTAATTCGAGCTTGCTTGTATAGGCGCTGCAATCACTTTTACCACTCAGAGTTTACTGTACAGGAAGCGGCTTTCCGTCCTGCTTAACCGATTGTGATACGAGTTTGGAAAGTTTTTGAAGCCAAACTTTGCCAGTCTTCACCCACGTATCCTCAGAAACGGAATCAAGGACAAGTGTGGTTGACTTTTTGGTCGTTGGATTTGGAAGAATCACTACGCCATGCTCCTTCACCCGAACCGCTGCCGTGTCCTTCGTCAATTTGATCGTTTGAATAGCGGAGTTTGCCTTGAAAGAAGCAGCTTGAGCAAATATGGCGGTGATCTGTGCTTTTACCACATCCATATTGGTGCTCTTCCCCTTAGAGTCGACAATAGTCCGGTCTGGAGTATAGATCGAAATAGCAGCCTTCACATCTTTTTTAACTGTTGCGGCATTAGACACATCGTACTGTGCCTGAATTGCCTTGCGCGCATCTGCAGTAGGATCAGCGTGGACGGCGCCAACAGAAAGAGAAAGGAGAACTGCTCCGCACAGCGCAATCTGTGAGCTTCGAATAAACATTGTATTTGCCCTTCTGCGAATGTTATTTATCCGCATTAATCTTTAGTGCATTTTAAGAGATCTGTCAGAAAACATGTTTAATGCCTGCCGCAATCAGGGTACTGTATACCAAGTTCGTAAACCGTAGTAAATCGTACCGGAGCACAGCGCGACTCTTCCGCCAGGCAGCGCTTTACTCGTGAGAATTTGCCACTCCACGTGATGGGAGCAGGTTTAACAGTGTCTAGTTCAGGAACTCCATCTAAACAGGCCATATTTTTCAGCCGACTTCTTCGTGCAGCGATGTCACCGATCTGGCTTATAGGCAGAGCCTTCGTCGCCGTTTCGCTGTGGATTTCACCGGTCCGCACTGGAAAATCGGATGATGCCATCAGAGTGAAGCGAAACAGCTGAGCTAACCATCGTTCCGACTTCTTTACCGCGCTAGCCCAACTGCGAGCTAGTTGCCGCGATGCTCATCGAGCGTGGTTCGAATAAACTCTGCGACGTCCCGTTTTAACCTCTCCAGTTCTGCAACATCGATGTACATCATATGGCCAGCGGCGTAGCGCGCCGTTGTTATGTTGCTGCGCAACTCCTCATCGAGACCCAGGTGTGTTAGCGTGTAGTCGGTTGCAAAGTAAGGTGTCGCAAGGTCGTAATATCCTGAGGCTACAAAGAGCTTCATGTGCGGATTACGGGCCATGCCCGCACGCAGCGCATCCCCCGTCTCAACATAGCTGTTGTTAGAATCCCACTCCCAGGGCGTCTTGATTCCTCCGCCGAGAATGTGGTAGGTCAGGTCAGTCTCATAGCCAAGCTGGCGACGAACATAATCATTAAACGTTGCCGTATAGGGTGGTCGAATTGCTGCCATGCTGGGATCAAACTCAATTCCATCCGTAACGATAGAACCATCAATCCCCTTAAATCGAGAATCCAATCTGCCAACGGTTCTTCGCTGATCTCGCAGCAGCTCTTTGCAGAATCGGAAGATCTGAATCCGCAGGTTGCTGTCCAACACGTACTTTTCTGTGAGCCCGGTAAACCGCGCAAGCTGCTTTGCGATTTCGGCCGTTGCCTCCACACTTAGTGCGTCCCCAGCCGCAAGAGCGCGGGAGTAATCGCCGAGCGCCCACGTCTCCACCTCACCAAGCGTCTTCTCCAGGTCTGCCTGATATTCCGGTCCGAGTTTGCCGTGGTACCACGCTGTTGCGGTATACGTTGGCAGGAAAAGAACATAGGGTAGATCGTTGCCAGTATGGAATTGAGCGGTTTGAAACTGAAGGATTGACGAGACCAACATGATGCCGTTAAATGCGACGCCATGCTCAATCAGATATCCTGCCAGCCCGGCAGCGCGCGTTGTTCCGTAGCTCTCTCCGACCAGAAACAAGGGGGAGGACCACCGATTGTACTTTGTAAGGTACCGGGTAATAAACTGACCGACGGAGGCTATGTCGCCCTTGAGCCCCCAGTACTTCTTACCGTCGTCTGCCTTTTCTGGACGGCTGTAGCCCGTTCCAACAGGGTCGATAAACACGAGATCGGCATCTTCGAGCCAGGTAAGCGGATTATCTTCGAGGCGAAACGGAGGAGGAGGCATCTGGCCATCCGCCTGCATAAGAACGCGCTTTGGCCCCACTGCGCCTAGATGCAGCCAAACCGAGGAGGAGCCCGGCCCACCGTTAAACGAAAAGATCAGCGGCCTATCTTCTGATGGCCCGGCATCAGTTCTGCTGTACGCGACAAAGAACACGCGTGCTTCAACCTCGCCGGTATCGCTGAGTAACGGAAGCCGACCAGTACAAGCGGTGTAGCTAATCGTGCCATCTTTCACAGCGATGCAATGCTCGGTGACCACGGGAAGCGATTCGTCAGCAGCCTTGCTCCGTTGCGCTTCAAGACCGGAGATATCCACCTCCAGTGTCGTCTTAAGTTTTCCGTCGGCGCTAACTGCGCCTTGATTCTGCTCTGCCATTCTAACTATCCTTTAGAACTGTACGTCGTACCAGCCAGGTAATTTGTTGCGGTTTGATACGGCTGCGCTTCAGCTATTTGCCGGCAGTAAACGGATTCTCGCTGGCGTAGAGAGCAAAGCCCCGCGTCTTTGCTGGCTTGTCTCCCTTTCGTGAGATATATCGCAAACCGCTAAACTGCGTCTGTTTACCCAGGTCGATCACGACGAAATGAGGCAGCGGCGGATGGTTTTCACTCCACACCGAATGCCAGATCGTGGCCTCATCATCATCGATCATATTCTCTGCAGATCCATCCTCTTGCGCCGTCTCTTCGCTATCGGTATAGTAGATCTTCCATCCATCGCGAGCGAGCGGCTTGCCGTTTGCATCGAGGAGGAAAAGCTCCGCGCAGGAGGCATAGTCTCCATCATAAGAACTTTTCGCCTGGAAACAGACGTATCGCCCGGAGCGCTGGCCGAATTTCACATCCTGAGGAGCATCTCCGGCCTTGAATTCGCCCGAAACAACCTGTTCGGCAGCGATTGGCGCCGGGATCGTCGGGGGAGTTGACCGTTTCTTTACGATCGCCTCTTCCTTGTGCAGTTCATCCAGGCGAGGTTCGGTCAATCCTGCAATCGTCCTCTTTTCGCCAGGCAGAAGATCGAGCACGGTAACTGTGTTGACGCCCTTCTTTAGCCACGGTGCAGGCAGATAGAGAGTTTGCTGTGGCCCGATTCCCCAGAACCGGCCAAGATTGTGCCCGTTCACGAAAACAACACCCTTATTCCAGCCGGAGAGATCCAGGTAGGAGTCGCCTAACGTTGAAATCTCAAAGTGCCCCTGGCGGAGCGTTGGACCATCCCCGTCCCGTCCGTCAAACCTCAGCTTAGCAACGTTCGCAAAGGGCAGCTTGAACATCTGCCAGCCAGTCAGTTCCGTGCCGGCAAGCTTCACGGATTCTGTAATCCCCTTGTGGTTATCGGTGAGCAGGGATCCGAAGTTGATTCGGCCACAGTTCTCGACCAGGATATCCAGGGTGTGTTCTCCGGTACCAGCAGTTATCTCGGGTGCGGTCGTCTTGCGGCGCCTGTCAATAACTGCAATGCGCTTGCCATCGAGCAGAACGATTGCATAATCCCGAACATCCTTTATGGCAAGCTTACCCCCAATGGGGCCATGCAGCCTTGTTCGATAGAGCACGAAGCCGTAATCTTGCCCAAGATCCTCCATGGTTTTTAGATGCGCGGATACGACTGGCGCAGGCAATGTGCCAGCGAGCGATCCCACCATGCCAAGCTTTATCTCGGGAATCGCAATAGCAGGGTTAACCACTGGCACCGCTGGCAGCGGCGTCTTTAAGTACGAGCCAATGACATTACGTATCGCCATATATTTCGGTGTGGCTCGCCCGGCCTCATCCATTGGCGCATCATAGTCGTAGCTCGTGATGTCTGGCTCGAAGGCGCCGCCGAAGTTGGCTCCGTTGGTAAACGCAAAGTTGGTGCCGCCATGAAACATGTAGTAGTTAAACGAAATTCCGCCGTTTAGCATTCGCTCAGCACTACGGACCACACTTGCAGTACTCACACGCACCATTGGCGCGCCCCAGTGATCCAGCCAGCCCGGGTAGTGCTCTGGCACAAAGTAGGGCCCCCCTGGATAGTACTTATCGATATTGGCCTTAATTTGGGGTTCGCTGCCGCCATTCTCGCCTGGCAACAGCCCTTCGAGATAATCGTTCGCGAGCTGTGAACCGCCGTCACACATAAACAGGGATGCGGTGAAGCCTGCCTTTAGAAGAGCGTCTCTCACCATTCCCATATACACCAGGTCACTGCCGTTGGAGCCGTACTCGTTCTCCACCTGTACCTGCACGATATTGCCGCCGTGATCTACCTGAAGCGGAATAAGCTGCTTTGCAAGCTCTGAAAAATAGCGCTGCGTATACTCCATAAACTTCGGATCTCTGGTGCGTACAGTCATTCCCTTCTCATTCAACAGCCAGTAAGGGAAACCGCCGAAATCCCACTCAGCACAAACGTAAGGCCCCGGGCGAAGGATAACAAACAGCCCCTCTTCCTGGGCGATCTTTATGAACTGTGCGACATCTGCATCACCCTTGAAATTGAACTTACCTTTTTCCGGCTCGTGCATATTCCAGAATACGTAAGTGGTGATCGTATTCAAGCCGCATGCTTTCGCCATCCGAAGCCGCTGTCTCCAGTACTCATGGGGAATACGCGGATAGTGGATCTCTCCAGAAATAAGCTGGATAGGCTTGCCATCCAATAAGAAGCTGCCCGCCTTTATTTCAAAGGACTTCGCGGAAGCGGGCTTAACATCGCTGGAAGATGCGTGAGCGTTCGCCGCAGTAGTGATTGAGATGAGTGCGGCACCGGTGGCTAGAGAACGAAGAAGGATGCGACCAGAATTCAATTTGACTGATGAGACCTGCATGCAGCGAGCCTTTCACGCTAAATAGACGCGATAAATGTTGCGCCAGAATGTGGTCCCATTTTGGACCACTGCGAGTATACCTCTTACCCCCTTCCGCAGACGCGCAGGAATTAAGGCACACCTCTGCCGAATACGCACACAAAGCACCTCCCTCGATATTCAGGAGATCGTCAGATGAAGGATTCAGGAATCAAAATGACTCGCCGCAGTTTCGTACAGGGCGCAGCACTGGCCGCAGCCGCGCCTACACTTGCCTCAGCCTCTGCGCTCGGAAGGGGCGGACATACGGCGCCTTCTGAGAGGATAAATGTCGCAGTGATTGGCTGCGGCAAAATGGCCAACGATTTTCACCTCCCGACGCTGCTTGGTTTTAAGGATGTGCAGATCGTCGCGGTGTGCGAAGTCGATGCAAGCCGGCTCGAACATGCAAAACAGCGTGTTGTAAGTGCGTATGCTGGCTCGGACCGTGCTCGCGCCTGCGACACTTATGTCGATTTTCGAGAGGTTCTTGCTCGCAAAGATGTCGATGCGGTATGCATCGCGACACCGGAGCACTGGCACGCTGAGCCGATTATTGAAGCCTGTAAGGCTGGCAAAGACGTCTATTGCGAGAAGCCTATGACGCTTACCCTCGCGGAATCGAAGCGCTGTATCGAGGCGGTGCGGAAACATAAACGGGTTATGCAGACCGGCAGCCAGCAGCGATCCAACGTATTTGGCCAGTTTCGCGAGGCATGCGAATACCTTCGAAGCGGTCGAATTGGAGATATCAAAACGGTTACCGTTGGCGTTGGGGGTCCATCAAAATGGTGCGACCTCCCCGAAGAGGCAATGGAGCCTGGTCTCGACTGGAAGCTATGGCTGGGCCCCGCGCCTACTCGTCCATATAACTCCGCATTGAGCCCGAGGGGGGTTCACAACCACTTTCCCGCATGGCGCAGCTATCGTGAGTACTCTGGCGGTTCGCATGCGGATATGGGCGCACACCACTACGACATCGCTCAGTAGGCGCTCGGGATGGACAACTCCGGCCCGGTCGAAATCGTTCCTCCGGCCGATCCTGCGAGCGGAATGGGGGTTAAGTTTGTCTATGCCAACGGCATTGAAATGACTCATGGCGGGCCATCCGGCTGTTTCTTTACCGGGACGAAGGGCACACTCCACATAGATCGGGGAGTTCTCGTTTCGGATCCTGATGGGCTCATCCAGGAGCCAATCCGCAACGATGAGGTACATCTCTTTAAGTCGCCCGGCCATCACCGAAACTGGATCGACTGTATCAGGAGCCGAGAAAAGCCACTGTGTGACGTAGAGACCGGCGCGAGATCTGTGGCAATTATCCAGCTTGGCAATCTGGCATACTGGCACGGAAAAACGCTGAAGTGGGACCCGCATGCATGGAAGTTCGTGGGGGATAAAGAGGCGAACGGCTGGCTCGACCGCGAGCGCTCTCCCGAATGGCCACTGGCGCATGCATAGGGCAATTAGTTTTACGCAGGAGACACCGATGAAAATGTTTCGCCTATTCCTGGCATGTTTGAGCTTCGCTGCCTGCGGAGCGCCGCTTCGTGCAGACGACGCAAAAAACGTCCCCTGCCCCGCAGCGCACCTCGTGTGGGACAAGGCGAACCAGGTGATCTATGCGTCGGTTCCGGCATCGGCGGCTGGCGCAGGATCTCAGGCCAATACTCTTACGATTCTGAACCCGGTTACTGGCTCTCTGATTTCGAGCGCATTTGTTGGCGCGGAGCCGGACAAGATGGCGCTCTCAGCCAGCGGAAAGTTTCTTTACATTGCGCTTAATGGAGCAAATTCTGTGCGGGTTTACAACACTGCGGAACACAAACTTGGCCCAACAATCCAGTTAGGTGCGGGAGTAACGGTGGCAGATCTCGCGGCCGCGCCCGGTTCGCCGGATTGCATCGCAGTGGAACGTCAGAACCGTGGCGGCAGCCCTAGTGAGGCGGGAACCGTTGTGCTCACTCCCGTGGGTGAAACACGCAAGAGCGCGATAAACGGCGGACACAGCCTTGTTTACGATGCCATATCCGGCCTGATGTTTGGGTTCGAGAACGAGATCAGCAGCTACGGATTGCGTGCAATGAGTGCGGACGAGACAGGGGTCCTCGAGGTTGGCTACAAAGAGGGAATAATCATTGGCAACCAGCACCTTACTGCCGCTCAGAACGGACTGCTATACGCGGACACAGGCGCTGTGATTGACCCGATTGCCGGCCAGAAGATCGGTCAGTTTCCCGGTCACGGCTATGGCTCAACAATCGCATCGGATGCCTCCCATGGACGAGTCTTCTTCCTCTCTGGAGAACGGCGCGGCGCGAAGATTGAAGTCTTCGATCTGCACACATTTGCTCCGCTTGGCGCCATCAACGTGCCAGAATCTGGCGCTCCAGGCAGCCAGCTAATCCGCTGGGGAGAAGATGGCCTCGCCTTTGTCGCGGGAGGGCGCGTTTGGATGGTTACCTCCGCCCAGGTTGGCGCTAAACTGCCGGAAGTCGACCTGAGCGTAACGGCAACAGGTATGCCGGATGTTCTTAAACTGGGAGCGACTGCAGTCTGCACGGTAACGGTGACTAATCGGGGGCCAGCAACGGCGACGGGAGTAGCCATCCTGGACCAGCTGTCGCCGAACCTGGAAGTTGTGAATGTGTCTGCAAAACCGGGCAGCGCAACGGCTGCTAATTCAGTGGCTCGAGCCGAGACGTCGGATCTTGCGCCTGGAGCATCGGCGACGATGACAGTTGAAGTCAGGTTGAAGCCGCAGGACCCGAATCAGGATCATCCACTTATATCCGCGTGGCAGAACGCGGTAGCTCGGTCGAACGAAAACGACTTTCGTCCCGTAAACAATCATTTTGTTCAGATTTCGAGATTGTCGTCTGGTGGTCCGGCGCCAACGCTTGCGGGTGCAGATTTAACAGGTGTCTGGAAGAGCGTCACTCAGTTGAACGAGGGTGCAGGAGCCGACCTGCAGGCGACAATTGTAGGCGAGTTCGAAGTGCAGAACACAGGAACGGAACCGGCTCCCGCCTCCAGAATGCGTTTTTTCGTCTCCGACGATCGAATCTACGACCCACAGTTCTCGCAGTTGCTTCAGGAGATTGCTGTTCCGGCCCTTCAGCCGGGCGCTACTTTCAAGGCTCAGCTAAAGGCCAGGCTTGCAAAGGGAGTCGACGCAATCGGCTTCTTTGTCTTTGCTGTCGTGAACACGAGCAACACGGTACAGGAATCCAACAAACGGAACAACATCATCGTTAGCCCTGCGATACCGTAGGCTTAACGTTAATTGGGGAGCCAAAGGGCTCCCCAATTAACAGATCAACCGCCTAATAAAGGCCTAAAACGTCGACGCATCGATAACGAACCGGTACCGAACATCGCTCTTCAATACGCGCTCATACGCAGTATTGATATCGGCCGCCGAGATCGTCTCAACATCCGAAACAATATTATGCTCGCCACAGAAGTCGAGCATCTCCTGCGTCTCGGCAATTCCTCCGATGAGTGAGCCAGCCAATCGTCGTCTGCCGAAGATAAGCGGCAGGCAGGCAACCGGCATTGGCTCTGGCACGACGCCCAGCATCACCATCGTTCCATCTTTCGCAAGCAGCGCTAGCTGGCTGTTAACCTCGCTGGCGGCCGAGACGGTATTCAGAATCAAATCAAATGATCCTGCCGCGGCTGTTATCGCTTCGGCATCTTTCGAGATGATGAAGTGCTTTGCGCCAAGCCGGTAGGCATCCGTCTCTTTGCGATTTGAGGTGCTAATGACGGTGACCTCTGCGCCGAGCGCTGCAGCAAGCTTTACGCCCATGTGCCCCAGACCGCCAAGGCCAATGATCGCAACCTTTGAGCCAGGGCCTACGTTCCATGTGCGCAGCGGCGAGTAGGTGGTGATACCAGCGCACAGAAGCGGAGCGGCGCCATCAAGCGGCAGGTTATCTGGAACACGCAGCACATACTTCGAGTCGACAACCACTTTGGTGGAGTATCCGCCCTGTGTTATGGATCCATCCACGTCGTCACGGCCATAAGTCATCACCATACCGGCGCAGTACTGCTCTTCTTCAGCAAGACAGCTATCGCAAGTTCGGCACGAGTTCACGATACATCCGACACCAACGCGATCGCCCACGGAAAACGTAGTAACACCGCTGCCAACAGACTCGACCACACCAGCGATCTCGTGACCTGGTACAAGCGGATAGCGCGACATTCCAAGCTCATTCTTAACAAAGTGGATGTCTGTATGGCAGATACCGCAGTAATGGATATTGATCACAACATCGTTGGGGCCCGGCTCTCGTCGCGTGAGAGCGTAAGGCGCAAGGAACGAATCGGAATCATATGCGGCATAACTCTTCGCAGTTGACATAGGTGCTCCTTGGCTGCAAAACACATTTTAAGGGAATACAGTCAATATACGCGCAGACACAGATTGAGTTCTGCAGCTAATAATCCCGTTTCGATACGATACGCCAATTTAGCCAACAGCTGGCAGGCGATGCGTTGCGCTGGTCACGCTACCGGTTTCTATCAAAACACTTCCGTCGTAAGTCCAAGACCCTTTGCCGCCGCCGCCAGACCTTCCAAAGATGTGCCATCTTTAGTCGTTCCGGCCGCCTGTCGCAATCGCCATGCTCACCGTCCCGGCACCGCTCAACGAGCTCAATGCGCAGATACAAACAAGGATGACAACCTGCCCGCGTCGGTCGTAAGCTCAAACGAGAATCAAACAGGGCGAGGTCCGTTATGGACCTCGCCCTGTATGAATTCAAAATATGCCAAGAACCGGACTTGAACCGGTGACACGCGGATTTTCAGTCCGCTGCTCTACCAACTGAGCTATCTCGGCACGAGCTTGAACGCCAGAGATTCTACCGCAGGCCCTCCGGTTTGTCAAGAAAGAATTGGTGACCGCTCTGGTATAATCGCCTCACGATGCCTGCAACACAAGCCCTGAAACCACCTACCCCGGAAGTCGCCGAGACTATCGCTCTGAGACTTACCGAATGGTTCCACGCGAACAAGCGTGATCTGCCCTGGAGGGGCGCAGACCCCTTCGGCATCTGGGTATCGGAGATCATGCTGCAGCAGACACAGGTCGCAACGGTGATTCCGTACTACGACAGGTTCATGCAGCGCTTCCCGACGGTCGAAGCGCTGGCACAGTCGGATATTTCAGATGTGCTCGCACACTGGGCAGGCCTGGGCTACTATGCGAGAGCCAGAAATCTGCACCGCGCGGCTATCCAGGTCGTCGAACGGTTCCAAGGTGTCATTCCAGACACGCGAGAAGAGATCCTTTCGCTTCCGGGCATTGGTGACTACACGTCCGGCGCGATTCTTTCGATCGCGTACAATGTTTCTGTTCCGGCCGTTGACGCAAATGTAATTCGAGTTGTCACCCGCCTCTTCGGTATCGCTGGCGATCCAAAATCGAACGCAGTCGCGGATACAATTAGGCGGAGCGCCGCTGCAATTGTGCCAGCCAACAACGCAGGCGATTTCAATCAGGCGCTTATGGAGCTTGGAGCGCTTGTGTGCGACCCTGCGGAGCCTCAATGTGAGCGCTGCCCTCTTTTAAGCTGCTGCTACGCGGGTAACAGCGATAACCCGGCAGCGTTGCCGGAGACCACTCCAGGTAAAGCAATTACAGCGCTGACTCATGCCTGCATCGTGCTTCGAAATCCTGAGGGGCGAATGCTGTTGGTTCAACGGCCACCGCACGGATTGTGGGGCGGGCTCTGGGAATTTCCGCGTGTGGTGTGCAAGCCTGGTGAACCACCGGAGGCTGCTGCGCGCCGCGCCGCATTTGAAGTGATTGGCTTCGAACCAGAGCATCTGGAACGGCTAACGGTCGTAAAACATGCGGTGACGCGATTCAAAATTACGTTGCATGCGTATATCGCGGAAGACTTCCCTACCGCATGTTGGGAGCAAAACGAGGCAGAATCGCCGTATAATCCCATTGAAGAAGCGCCGACAACGCGCCTATTGCAACGGCGCGAAATGGAAACGCTGCCATTTTCTGCACCACAGTTGCTTGTGAGAAATGCGTTGGAACAGGTACAGACGACTATGCAGTTCGATGCTGGAGCGATTTGAGCTGCCCAGATGGAGTGTGTGATACAACGATGACAAGAAGTGGATTCGCCGTTTGCCTTGCGGCGCTTTGTGCCGTTATTGGAACGGCAGGATGTGGGAAGAAACAAGACAAGCCTGCAGCTAACCAGAATGCTGCCGTTACCTCGGCGCCTGCGCCGCCGCAGGAGACGCCAGAAAAACTGCGTGCAAAAGCGCTTTTTAAGAATGCCGTTGAACTTAGCTATAGCCTCAAGTTTGATGCATCGGCTGCGAAGTTTAAGGAAGCCCTCAAATGTGATCCGGAAAACCGAGAACTACAGCAAAACCTCGCCTTTACGCTATGGCGCGCCCACAAAGTGGACGAGGCGAGAGTAATCTGGAAAAAGCTCGCAAAGGGACAAGATTCTGCCGCGCAGAGTGCCCGTAACTTCCTGAGCCTGGATCCCAAGGACGTGCCTAAGTCCCTTTAAACCAGGTTAACGCCGCCGCCGCGTGCGCACCGGAATGCCCTCGATCCGCCGCGTGCCTGCTGGCCGCTTGAGTGGTGAGCCAATTGTCTCCCCCACCATAAGGCGAAGCAAATTAGGTATCCAACTATCGCGCTTGCCAGCGCCATACCCTACAGACTTCAAAGTCATAGGCGGAAGTGGCGCGATATCCCCTTCTGTCGTCCGCTCCGCAAACTCCGCTAACAATGCAGCGCCGGTTGGCGTAATCAGCTCTTTAACGCGGTCATCCGGGCGAAGCGGGAAGCCTGCTAGCAGTTCGAGCGTGGCAGGCGCCGGTACAGGCATCGTTCCGTGCGCGCACTCGACCCAGCCCCGATTCAAAGGCAGCGCGGAGGCATAGATCTTCTCCAGCCCAAGGAGTTCAATACCGATACAGGCTCCGACAATATCGACGATCGCATCGATGGCGCCGACCTCGTGAAAGTGAATGGTGTCTGGCGTCATTGCATGGATACGTGCTTCCGCCTCGGCAAGCAGAATAAACGCGCTCAGAGCGCGGCTCTGCACATTTCCACTTAGTCCGCTCGACTTGATAATCGTTTCTATATCGTCCAGGTGCCTTCCGTGCCCCTGATCCTGATCTAGCAGAACAACGTCAACATCAACGGCAGAGATGCCCTCTTTAACGGCGGTTCCGATTTTTAGTTCATAGCCGGGAACATTGAGTTTGGCCAGCTCTGCTTGCCACTGCTCAGCGTCGACGCCTGCATGCAACAGCGAGCCAAGAATCATATCTCCACTAATCCCGCTAAAGCAATCGAAGTAACCGATTTTCATACACTCTCCTTGATTCTGCACACACTCAATCAACGGCATTGTCCTTCATTATATCCTGCGACGTGAATTGACGAACTTCCGCTCGCTGACGTACAATACGAGACACCCATTATTTTGCAGCCTGGAGTTTAATCGAAACCATGAAGTACAGCGCCCCACCGTATATGAATGATGTCTTGCCCTTTCCGCCCGTGAAAGACGCATGGCTCCATACGGCGCGTTGGCGCGCCGTGGAAGCGACGTTTCGCGAAGTATGTCGACGGTATGGATACCGCGAAATCCGCACCCCGATTCTTGAGCACACCGAGCTGTTTAAACGGAGCATTGGTGAGGCCACCGACATCGTCAGCAAAGAGATGTTCACGTTCGAAACACGCGGCGGCAAAAGCCTCACGATGAAGCCTGAGGGCACGGCGCCTGCGGTCCGGGCATGCCTGGAACATGGTCTCTTCAGCGATCACCCTGTCCTTAAGCTCTACTATGTTGGCCAGAACTTTCGCTATGAGCGCGGTCAGAAGGGGCGCTATCGCCAACATCAGCAGCTTGGCGTTGAGGTGTTTGGCGCGGTCGATCCCGCCATTGATGCCGAAGTGATTCAGCTTGCGATGGAGTTCTATCGAACGATCGGCATCACCGATCAGGCGTTGAAAATTAACTCGGTTGGCACACCACAATCTCGCGCGGCTTTTCTCGAGGCGCTGCGCGATTACGCGCGCCCGCACCTGGCAGATTATAGCCAGGAGGGTCAGCAGCGATTTGAACTAAATGCACTGCGCATGCTGGATACCAAAGATCAGGGCGACCTGCGGTTGCTTGAAAATGCGCCAAGGTTGGTAGATTACCTCGATGATGAAAGCAAGGTTCATTTTGAGAAGCTCCAGAGCTACCTGGCAGAGGCGGGCGTCGCCTTCGAGATCGATCATAGACTCGTGCGTGGGTTCGACTACTACACACGAACAGCCTTCGAAATCGTGGGCACAAACCTTGGAGCGCAGAGCGCATTGGGCGGCGGCGGACGCTATGATGGACTGGTTGAGGAATGCGGCGGTCCTTCGACGCCAGGTATCGGCTTCGGGCTCGGCATGGAGCGCTGCATGCTCGTGCTGGACACGCTTGGGATTCAGCTTCCAGTAGACGACGAGAGCCCTCTCGCCTTTATCGTAACACTCGGCGAAGAAGCGAAGGTCCGGCCAGCAGCAGTTCGGCTGCTTGCGGAGATTCGCGCTGCCGGAATCTCTGCCGACATGGACTACCGTTACAAGAAATTCGGGCAGCAGGCCCGCACCGCCGATGATCTTGGCGCACGCTATCTGCTCGTACTTGGAGACGGAGAACTCGACCGCGGCGTAGTTGGGCTTCGCAACCAGACAACCAAAGATCAGCGTGATGTACCGCTCACAGATATCGTAAGCGAGCTGCAAGGTATCGCATAGAGCGTATGCCATCCAAACGATAGGGTCGCTGCTTGCTGCGACCGCGAACTGCACGAACCAAACAGATGCTCGACGGCCAAATGCCTGATTCATGCGATAAGAAATTGTCACCGAACCCGGACGCAGAACAACCCGAACCAGACAAACGCCGCGCAATGCTCTTCAAGGCATGGCGGCTGCTGCTGATCCTTTCCGTCTGCATCCATCTGTTTCCTATTCGAACGGGTCTGATTCGGGTTGCACTGGTCTTGTCAACCCTGTTGGTCTGGATCGGTTTGCCGTTCTGGATAAATTACAGAGCGTCCCGCGTTGCCTGGTGTCTGACATCACTTATCGTAATTGCGCTGGTTTTCGGTCCTGGTCGACCGGATGTTCCCGGTGCGTTACGATGCGAGTATGTACAGAGCCTGCGCAACTACACAGGCGTGTTCTATATCTGGGGCGGAGAGAGCAGCAGAGGAATCGATTGCTCGGGCCTCGTGCGTGTTGGGCTGATCGATGCGAATTTCCGCAGAGGAGTATTAACACTTAACCCGAAATTGATACGGGAAGGAATCGCACTCTGGTGGTACGACAGCTCGGCGGACGCCTTGATGAAAGAGTACAGAGGCAATTCCAAGAGGCTGTTGGATACCAAGGGCCTGAACTTCATGGACTATTCGCGCATCGCGCCGGGCGACTTTGCCGTATCCGAATCTGGCTTACACACGCTAGCGTATCTCGGCGAACACACATGGATTGAAGCCGATCCCAACCGCCGGCATGTCGTTTGCGTCACATGCCCGTCGCCAGACATTTGGTTTAGCACTCCGAGGAGGCTCATGCGCTGGCGGCAACTGGAGAATTGATGAAGAGATACATTCATTCTGCGTATGCAATGGTAGGTTTCCTGTGCGCCTGCACGGCGACCAGCCGCGCATCCATCCCCATCCCAATTCACACCCTGGGGCCGATATCCCTCGACCGACTTCGGGTCGACAACCCTGCGGTGTTGCCATTATCCGGTCAGTGGAAGTTTGAGTTAACGCACGGCTACATGGCCGAGGATGGCTATCACTCGGCCTCGTCTGGCCCAGTAACCGCCTCCAGCTCTCAGCAGGGCCATAGCCCGCTC
Organism: uncultured Chthonomonas sp.; assembly: GCA_903919615.1. Taxonomy (GTDB): domain Bacteria; phylum Armatimonadota; class Chthonomonadetes; order Chthonomonadales; family Chthonomonadaceae; genus CAIXIX01. Next base: position 52,970 of record CAIXIX010000086.1, on the reverse strand, counting down.
GATGCACTTCGCGCGAACGATCCCGATGCACGATGGTGTGCATCGAATGAGAACATGCCGCAGTACTGGCAAGCAGATTTGGGGGGAGGCGCGACCCTGGCCGACGCGAGGATAACGTGGGAGTTTCGCGATACGCTCTACCACTACCGGCTTGAGGTATCGCTTGATGGCAAGGTCTGGAAGCCGCTTCTGGATCGTATGGATGGGCCAACTGGCCCAAGCGATGCCCCAACTTTCCAGCCCACGCACTGCCGCTATGCGCGCATTACTGTATTAAGCGCGCGCAGAAATGGCGGACCCGCCTGGGCCAGCATTCGGCACGTGGAGCTCAAGCTACTTGCCAATGGGGCGCTTCAAAAATGGACACCGCCGCCGCCAGTCGCAGAGAGCCCGGCGACAAGAGACCAATTTGCTGCAAAAGGTCTTGATGATACAAGCTGGTCTGCAATCAACACCCCTTGGAACTGGGAGATGGCTGGCTTCTCCAGCCCAACCTACGATGGCCCGGATGATGCGGTTGGCCTGTATCGCAGAGTTGTAACCGTGCCTCAAATATTTGAAGGCAAGCACGTCGTCTGGCATTTTGAAGGCGTGTGGGATAGCGCTGAGATATTTATCAATGGCAAACGAGCGGGATATCACGAAAGTGGTTTTACAGCGTTTGATCTGGATGTTACCGGCCTTGTGCAGCCGGGCAAACCCAATCTTCTTGCCGTTCGTGTGTGCAAGACTACCCCGTCATTCGACCTCGATACCGGCGACTACTGGAGCCTTGGTGGCATCTACCGCGATACCTATCTCGTTGCCGTCAATCCCACGCATGTAGCGTCTGTCAAGATCGATACTCCACTTTCTCCGGACTATAAAACGGCGACTTTGAAAGTCGCGATAGGCCTCCATGCATCCACTGCAGATCCGGTAACCGTACACTGCGATCTGTATCTCGCAAGCGCACCCGCCGCACAACTTGCCACATTTGAGACGAAGTGGACCGGGGGCAAGCCAGGAGATGCACTTCTCGATCTTTCAAAAGAGGTCGGAGCCGTAAAGCTTTGGTCCGCAGAAAAACCAAATCTCTACTATCTGGTAACCACGATCTCGGTCGGTGGCAAGGCTGTAGAGCGCGTAGAGGAGCGGTTCGGCTTCCGGCAGGTTGAGATTAAAGACGGAGTGGTTGTCTGGAACGGCGTCCCGATCAAGTGCACAGGCTCTTGCCGGCACGAAGAGTGGGCCGCTCTCGGCCACGCCCTTAACGAAAAGGCATGGAGAACCGATCTAACCTTGATGAAGGGCTGCAACATCAACGCGATCCGCACCAGCCACTACAACCATGCCGGACGTTTTATTGAGCTCTGCGATGAAGTCGGCATGTATGTTTTGGACGAAGTGCCGGCCTGCTGGTGCAACCTCTCCGATCCAAAGCTTCGCGGTGCATTTATACAGCGCACAAAAGAGACACTCGATCGCGATCAAAACCGTGCATGCGTACTGGCCTGGAGCCTTGCCAACGAAAGCGGCTACGGCCCGAACGCAGCAGCAATGCTCGACTTTGTGAAAGAGCACGATCCCGGACGCCCGGCATTCGTTTCGCAGTGCGGCCCCTGGAACAACCCCAAGATCGATTTCCAGGATGTTCACTACCCATCCATCGAGGACGTGAAGCGGATGGCAGCGGAGCCGTTGCGCAAGAAGACGCCCCTGGTTATGACCGAACAGCCGCATATCTTCTATGTGAAGGATGGGCTCGACTACGACTATGGCGAGAAGGACTTCTGGGGGCAGGCGCTTTCAGCGAACTGGAGCGTCGTGTGGCCCAACGATTCCATCCTGGGCTCCTTTATTTGGGAGTGGCAAGATCAAGGCATAGCCGATAAGTATCCCGGCGGCGCGGATCAGCGCGATGCGAATGGCCTGCGAGGCAACAATGTCAAGGGCATCGTCGATGGCTACCGCAATGTAAAGCCGGAATATTGGAACGTCAAGATGGTCTACAGCCCGGTTACGATCGCGGTTCGCGAAGTGGCGGCACAGGGAAATGTCATCCAGGTTCCGATCCAAAACCGATACAGCTTCACCGATCTCTCTGAGCTGAAGTGCCAGTGGCAGGCGCTGAGCGGCAGCACGGTCCTGGCGACTGGTGTTCAACTTGTAACGTGTGCGCCGCGCAGCAGCGTAACCGCTGCATTTCCTTTAGACAGCGGAATGGACACGCTGCGCCTCGAGTTTATCCATCCTGATGGCAGAAGTATCTATGCATCGCGCATTCATTTGGCCGGCGCTGCTCTTTTGCCTTCGGCGCCTGCAGCAGATCGAGATCGCGATTTTCATGAGACACAGGCCGGCGCAGATGTGAAGGTTGCATGGCTGGATAGCGGTTCTGCCACATTTAAAAATGGCGCCCTTGGTGCGCTGCATTTTAATGGTACCGAGCTGTTGCGGGGCCCAATCCAGCTCGATCTGGGAGAAGGACGGAAGAATCACGGAGACCATGGCGCTGCAGATTTTATTGGCAGCGCGGTTTCGCCGGTGTTAGGTCTCGCAGATGTTCAGATCTCACGCGATGAGGCAAACCCCGTAATTACAACGGTTCAATCTGTCTCGCTTCGGGAGAAGGCAGAGCCCATTGCCAGGCTTGAGATTCGCTATGAGCCGCATGGCAACGCCGAGGTAGCCGTGAGCTGGACCCTGAACTGGACGGGCGCACCAGCAAACCTCTGGGAGGTTGGGCTGAGGCTGCCACTCGGGCAAGGTGTGGAGCAGCTATCATGGAACCGAGACGGTATCTGGAGCGAATATCCGGTCGATCATATCGGCGCAAACTTCGGCACTGCAAAGCCAGCCGATCTGACGTTCCGCACAACAAAGCGCGACGTCCGCTGGTACGCGGTATCGGCTAAGCAAGCCGGGCTCTGCGCCCTTCCGGCATCCGATCCGCTGCATGCGCGCTGCGTCCGTGGCAGCGATGGCGTCGAACTATTTTTGCTCAGCGCAGTCGCCCCACCCTTCGACTTCAGCACGAACCTGCTGCCAGACAAATTGATCAAAGTCCGCAAAGACACAGCGCTGAAAGGCAGCTTCGTGCTCAGGCCGTTTAAGCAGTGAGTGGGTTAGTGAGCGAGTGGGTGAGGGAGGGAGTCCGCCTGTCGGACGGCGGCTGATCCATCATCACGTGACAGGTCCTCCAGCTTAACAAATGTATCGCATCATACAGGTCTTTATGGCCTTACGCGTCGTACAGAAAGCACGCAATTACTTACTCACCCACTTACCACTCACTAACCCACAAACCCACTTACGTTTACTCCCTCGCCAAGTGCGGAAACAGCTCGTCGTGGATCTGGGCAGGCTGCGCGAGGTGGTGCATGCGCGCTTCGCTTGCCGTATCGAGCATAAGCGGCAGGAACATTCCTGCGCCTGTCCTTACGTTGTAACCGCCCGGCGAGTGAACGCTAAGGTATTTGTGACCCATCTCCAGCTCATGATCCGTATGGCAACGCCGAATACAGTTCATCGTGAACATACGCCTTCGGTTGCTGCCGCCGAAGGCAGCATGATACGTATCGTGATTGAAGATCACGATGTCGCCGGGAGTTGTCTCGAGGGGAACATTTCCTGGAAAGTCCTTCGGTGCAACACCGAATAGCTCATGAGAGCCATTCATGTTGATCTTGTGCTTTCGGATCGGATGGTCCGGATCCTGACTGCCCGGAACCACGCGCAGGCAGCCGCTTTCGGCCGTAAGCGGGTCGAGATAAAACGCCACCTTCACCGCAAAGAGCTCGCCCCAGTTCCCGTCGGGATGCCAGCCGGTGTCGCCTGAGTAGTAGTTGCCATCTCCGCTGCAGTAGTTGAAATCTTCGCCGATTAAACTGCCGATAAGGCCAGTTATGCGGGGATCGTCCAGTAGGGTGCAGAGCCTGGCGGTTCGCTCGATGGGCGCCCCGAACATCGTTCGGGCGCTGCCGTCATGGTTCTTCCCACCGCCGTACTCCTGTATTGCGAACTCAAAGTCCTTGATGATCCATGAGATCTCGTCCGGCGAAAACATCTGCTTGATTCCGAGATAACCAAAGGTATTAAAAAAACGGACCTGCTGTTCCGTGAGCGCCATTGCACGCCTCCTGAGGGCCAATTGCCAGTTTCCCCACTATTCACTCTTTGTGGCATCGTTACCTTTGCTACGCAGACACCATTTCAAGCAGATCCCCTACCGTACAGCCAGATTCGACTGCATGCCGCAGTGGCAGCGAGCGATGCACCTGATACTGGTTACATCGGCCATCTCGCGTTTTGGTAATGACACCACCCTCTTCCAGTTCCGCAACGATGCGCTGTACAGCACGCTCTGTGATGCCAACCGACACGGCGACATCCCGCAGGCGGGACGTGGGATCACGCGCCAGGCAGATGAGGACATGCGAGTGATTGCTCAGGAAAGTCCACGCATTCCCGGAAGGCGCCTCTTGTACGGATTGACTAGACATGGTTGACTCCTCAAAATATACGATAGGTTTTTCGTGTATTATAATACGCGTATTACATTTCGTGGTATCCTATTCGCGAATATATAAGTATAACCTAAGCTGAAAGGACGAGACACGAAATGAATAAAACAGCGGTAACAGTTGCATACGGGGATGGAATCGGCCCGGAGATAATGCAGGCTGTCCTAGATATCCTAATGGAAGCCCAGGCGAAAATCGACGTGGAGTGTATCGAGATTGGCCAGAAACTTTATTCTCGAGGCATTAAATCAGGAATCGAGCCGAGCGCCTGGGATTCGCTCCGGCGCACCGGGGTGTTTCTCAAGGCGCCAATCACGACACCTCAAGGTGGAGGCGTTAAGAGCTTGAACGTTACTATCCGAAAGAGCCTCGGCTTATATGCGAATGTACGGCCATGTGTTGCCTATCCGCCGTTCGTCCATACCCTCCACCCCAATATGGATGTCGTAATTATCCGAGAGAACGAAGAGGATCTGTATGCAGGCATCGAGCACCGGCAGACAGATGAAGTGATGCAGTGCCTTAAGCTCATCTCAAGGCCGGGCTGCGAAAAGATCGTTCGATACGCCTTTGAGTATGCGCGGCAGAATGGTCGCAAGCGAGTTACCTGCTTCACAAAAGACAACATCATGAAGCTTACCGACGGGCTGTTTCACAAGGTGTTCGATGAGATCGCGCTCGAGTACCCAGACATTGAAAACGAACACTGGATAGTTGATATCGGTGCAGCAAAACTGGCGGACACGCCGGAAGTTTTCGACGTGATCGTTATGCCCAATCTTTATGGTGACATCCTCTCAGATGTAGCGGCGCAGATAGCCGGCTCTATCGGTATGGCGGGTTCCGCGAATATTGGTGAACATGGGGCGATGTTTGAAGCAATCCATGGGTCGGCGCCTGCCATCGCGGGCCAGAATGTTGCCAACCCCTCTGGGCTGTTACTGGCTGCTGTTATGATGCTGGTTCACATCGGGCAGCCAGAGGTGGCGGCCAGAATTCACAACGCCTGGCTTCGCACCATCGAGGATGGGATTCATACTGCAGACATCTATAGCCCGGAAGCAAGCACCAAAAGCGTGGGTACAACGGAGTTTGCGGCTGCCGTCATCGCTCGCCTCAACCAGTTGCCGCAAACGTTTAGTGCCGTCACCTACACTAACGCACCTAAACTTCGGTCAGCCATTACCACAATCCGAAAGCCGGCAGCAAACAAAGAGCTGGTAGGAGTTGATGTCTTCCTGCACTGGCGAGATGGGTCGCCAGACACGCTTGGCAGGCTGTTGGAAGCGACAAACACGCAGGCTCTAGCGCTAACCATGGTTACAAACCGGGGAGTGAAGATATGGCCTAACGGACTTCCCGAGACGTTCTGTACCGACCACTGGCGATGCCGATTTATGCGGACAGACGATAACCAGCCAGTCCAGCACTCTGACATCATAAATCTCCTTCAACACATCAGCAATGCAGAGCTAGACTTCATCAAGTGTGAAAACCTCTGTTACTTCGATGGTGAGCCAGGTTTCACGCTTGGCCAGGGACAGTAGAACACTATCGTCGAATCGGCAGTTGTGAGCTACAATAGACGCTGGAATGAATCGGTCGCATTCCTCGATTGCTTTAGTCCCGATCCCAAGGAGCCCCTCTTGAACCAGACATCCGTATTTCGGTATTCCGGTCTCCTGACACTTGGCATCTCATCCGCCCTAGCTGCGCCTATTGCCGCGGCGGCACAGGATGACGCCCCAAGAGGAGATGCTTTTCACGCGCCGGTAGCGACGATGCACTATGCGCGGTCAAGAGATTATCACGACACTCACCTTAAACTAATCTTCAACGTTAGCTACAAGAACCACACTGCCGACGGCGATGTGACGCACACGATTATCCCTTTCCGTCAGAACTTGAAGGCTGTCGTCATGGACGCCGGCTCTAATCTGAAGATTAGTGCGGTTACCATTGACGGCGCCTCGGCGAAATTCACACACGAAAACAACCTTCTAACAATAACGCCGCCCCGGCCGCTGCAGAAGCATCAGCCGGTGGTTGTCAATGTTAAGTACTTCATGCCCAATCCGACGGCGCATGGCGGCGCCAATGGTCAGGGTGGATTCAAGTTTATCGATCCCAGCCCGAGCGACCCGTTTCGCAAGCCAGGGTTTTGGACCCAGGGTGAAACGGAAACAAACCGTTACTGGGTGCCCTGTTTCGACTTTCCAGACGACAAATGCACCTCAGAAGAGATCGTAACCGTTCCCGATAACTTCCAGGTGATCGGTAACGGTTCTCAGGGTCCTACAACCGTCGACAAGGCAAAGCACACCGCGACCTTCCGATGGACGATGACGCAGCCGCACTCTACCTATCTGCTCTCGCTCGTTGGCGGCGAACTGGACATCGTTAAGGACGACTGGGCCGGAGTTCCGTTGCTCTATGCATGCCCCAAGGGCATGGGCGACAAGCTGAAGGCATCCTTCGGCCACACCCCAGATATGCTTCAGTTCTTCTCCGATACTCTCGGCGTCAAATATCCGTGGCCAAAATACGCTCAGTCGTTCGTTTACGACTTCCCGGGCGGTATGGAGAATGTCAGCGCCACAACCCTTGGCAGCTTCGGCGGCCTAGTCGATGCTCGCTCGAATATCGCTGGCATCGCTAGCCTCACTTCGCATGAGCTCGGTCACCAGTGGTTTGGAGACCTTGTAACCTGTCAGGATTGGGGCGATACGTGGCTGAACGAGAGCTTCGCGACCTTCATGCAGATGATCTACGACGAGCATAAGTTCGGCAGAGGCGCCTATGAAGATACCGTCGAGAGCAATCGACAGGGCTACTTCCGCTCGAGAACACTTCACGCACTATCTACACAGATGTATGCCAACGCGGATACGATGTTCGATTCTTCGCATACCTACGACAAGGGCGGCGTGATCCTGCATATGCTTCGCCGCTATCTGGGCGACGAGGATTTCTACCATGCTCTGGGGCACTACCTGCACGAAAACGCCTACAAGCCGGTAGTCGCAGCCGACCTGGAGAAGGCGATTTTCGAATCTAGCGGCAAGAACGTCCGCCAGTTCTTCGATCAGTGGATCTTCGCGCCGGGTCATCCCGTCTTCACGCCATCGTGGACCTACGACGAGGTGTCTAAGACGATCAATCTGCACATAAAGCAGCTTCAGGACACTTCGGATGGCACACCTGCGGTCTACAAAATTGCCCTTACTGTAGGCATTCTCCGATCGAACACATCGGTCCATCTCGAAAAGCAGATTATTAACCTTACAAAGGCGGACGAGGAGTTCAAGCTGCCGGCCGATACCAAGCCGGATGCCGTTCTTATCGACCCGGATCACGACCTTCTGCGGGAGTTAAAGGACGTTAACTGGACTGACGATCAGATCCCCGCAATTCTGCTGTACGCTTCGAACGCTCAGGACCGCAAATACGCTCTGACACGGCTAAAGCCGGGCGGCGACGTTAGCGAAGATAAGTTGGTACAGATCTACTCTGATGCGCTCAAGACGGAGTACCACACAGGGAATGCTGTCACGCTGATTTCGAGACTTGGTGAATTCAAGCGGGAATCGCTTCGCCCTCTTCTTCGAGAGCAGGTTCGCTCTACGCAGATCAATCGCAGGCCTGCAGCCATTGAGGCGCTTGCAAAACTGCCGCCAACGGCTCAGGACACCGCGCTAATTCACAATATTGCTATCAGCGATACCGAACCCTACAACGTGGTGGAAGCTGCCCTTACCGCACTTGCAAAAACGGCATTGAAAGAGAACCTCGATGTCTTCCGCCATCAGCTCGCATCGAAATCGCTCGCCGATAGACTGGCGATGCGTAGCGTGAGCCTGCTCTCGGACTCGAAAGAGGAAGCAGTCGGGCGTGAGCTTATCACGGCCACGGCGCCATCCTATGCACGGCGCGTTAGAAGCGAAGCGATTAGCGGTCTGGAGAACCAGCCCGTCGGAAGCGCACCGGTTCACGCGGCCCTGCTGAAGATCATTCAATCGGAAGATCTTCCTGCAGTGCAGGTGACCGCGGTTCGCGTACTTGGCAACCGCAAGGATGCCGCCGCAACAGACGCACTGAAAGCGCTTCAACTGAAAACCAAAGACCAAACAGTGAAAGACGCTGTCAAGTCCGCGCTTGAGGCGATCGAAACAAAGTAATCGCTAGCCCTGTGCGACGATAATCGAGGCACCGATCGCTGTTCACACAGCAATCGGCGCCTTTTTATTCGGTTTTGAGTGCATTGGCAAAGGAGAACACAATGCAATCTTATCTCGACGGCAGACCCACCGCCAACATCCGCTTGCGCATCCAGGATCATGGCGTAGTGCTTCCGTATGGTTCGCAGCCCGATCAGTGCGACTATCTTTGTGCGCGCGACATGTGGGTGTTTGAGACCGACGGCACGTTTCATATCTTCTACGACGGCGCCGGACCGGAGGGTTGGCGATGCTGCCACGCCACTAGCTCGGACCTTGTGAACTGGGAGGTTCGCGGTCCCATCCTGGAACTCGGTCAGCCGGGAATGCCAGATTCTGCTTACGCCGGGTATGGCGCGACCTTCTTCGAGAACGGTAAGTGGCACTTCTTCTATGTGGCTTGCGAACAGACATCGCCGGCGCCGAATCGCATCCCCGCAATGCCCTACGAAAACCTCAAAGCCGAATCTAACAGTCCATACGGCCCATGGATCAAGCGCTACGACCTGCGCCCATTTAAAACAGAACCTGGAACCTACTACGAAGGCGCCTGCAACCCGGGGCATATATTGAAGGTTGACGATGAATACATTATGTTCTTTAGCGCCGCCACAAACTCGAACGGCCTGGTGAAGCGAACTCTGGCGCTGGCGCGAACGCACGATCTGGATAGCAGATGGCAGCCGGATGCAGAGCCGATCGTTCCACTGGAGGAGCAGATCGAGAACGCGGCTGTCTATTACGAAGAGAGCTGCGCAACCTGGTTTGTGTTCACCAACCACGTTGGCATCGCGGAGGAGGGAGAGTTTCGGGATTCCATCTGGGTTTACTGGACCCAGGACATTAACAACTGGGACCCGGCGAACAAAGCGGTTGTTGTAGATGGCGAAAGTTGCACCTGGTCTAAGCGGAGCATCGGCATGGCAGCGGTCGGCCGTATCGGGACCAAGCTGGGAATTATCTACGATGCACCCGGTGGCGACAGCATCTCCAACATGAGAAACAGCATCGGCCTGGCATGGATCGACCTGCCACTATCACCGGACAATCTGGATCAGTTCGTAAAAATAGGTAATGGTGTAAGTGGGTAAGTGGGTAAGTGGGTAAGTGGGTAAGTCGGTAAGTGGGTAAGTGGGTAATGGTGTAGTGACAGCGGCTACGCAACCGGAAGGAGCGCATTGCCCCCACCGCGGAACAACCTTTGAAACCCTGATCGCCTCCGGCGAACGCAAACGCCGAAGGAGACCGCGTGTCCCCACACGGAACAACATTTGAAACCCTGATAAGTTGAGCCGAATGCGACACGCCCAGGGGCGGGTTGCGGTTATTACCGGAGGGTTGCCGGTGCTGAGAGCTAGCCGCCTGGGGACAGGCGGGCTCCAGGGGCTATTGCGGTAATTCGGGGCAGAACGTATCTGGGGGCAAGTGACGCCCGTCCCCAAGCGGTGCCTCCGGATGGAGGCGCCGTCGCCTGCAAAACCTCACCAACTTCACAGACATCGCTGACCTCAAAGACCTATCCGCGCCGCGCAATGTACGGATCCAGGCTATAGCCATCCCGGTACGCGGGCGTGATGAGGGCGTTGGCCTCGGCATCGCCAGGAACCTGCCATGCCGCGGCATCCCAGTGAAGTTTTCGCTCGAGCTTTAGTGAGATATGCGCAAGATTAAGCGCAGTGTGCATCGGCAGATGGTTTGCGAAGCTGCACGAGCACTCTGTGCGATTCAGTACACCATCAATGAACTCGCGCTCATGTCCTGGGGATGGCGGTGCGGCGACGGGATACTCCCGTCCTTCCACGACATTGCCCTCTTTATCCAGAACCTGGCAAAGCCCGTAGTTTGCAAGCAATGTGCCTTCGGTGCCATCGAATACGATGCCAAGACGTCTGCCGCCTCCCGGGCCGCCGACGCCGAAGTTGAAGCTGGAGGCCTGCATCAGGGACCAGGTCATAATCATGTCCGGGAACTCCCAGAGTACATCGAAGGTGTCCGGCACATCTGCAATGCTGGAGGTCGCGTACCGACCGCCAGAAGCGCTGACTGCTGTCGGGCAGCCCAGTTCAAGAGCCCAGAAGGGCAGATCGACGATATGCGGGCCGAGCTCATGCAGCCAGCTATCCACATAATCCTTAAAGTACCGATGCATTCCATCTCTGAAGCGACCCGTGTTAAACGGAACTTCGGGCGCGGGGCCAATCCACTTATCCCAATCGAGATTAGATGGCGCTGCCTCATCCGGCGGAGTTCCTAGACCCTCAGAATTATCGTTCATCGCACAAAAGTTACGAACCGCAGTTATTCTTCCAAGTGCGCCGCTTCGAACAACGTCCACGCATTTATGGTAGTTCTCTGTTGCATGGATCTGCGTACCTACCTGAGTGATACGCCCCAGCTTGTGAGCGTAATCGGTCATCAGCTTCCCTTCAACCGGGAAGCGGCACATAGGCTTTTCGCAGTAGACATCCTTGCCTGCCTCGAGAGCATCAAGGGTCATGAGCGCATGCCAGTGCGGTGGAGTAGCGATGACAATAGCGTCTACCGCCGGATCTGCGAGCAGTTCGCGGTAGTCGGTATAGGCCCTGGCCTTCCCACCACTAAATTCGATGGCTCTATCAATATGCGGTTGGTACACGTCGCAGACGGCGACGAGATCCACATCCGCAAAGGTGCTGAATGTTTTCACGTGAGCGCCAAAGCCCCTGCCAGCAACTCCAATAAAACCTAAACCTACACGCCCGTTTGCACTGCTCATAACTGAAAGATTGCTCCAATCCAGTGATTCTAGCCTGGCTGACCAAGGTAAACCAGGATGCGCGGTCGCAGCAAGCGGCGACCCTACCGTTTACGAGCTTGTCGCCAAGATCGACATACAGTTAGCTAACGCAGCGGTCGCAGCAACTGGCGCCACAACCGGATGTTAAACACGCAGTGTAGAGTTTCGACACTGGTTTCTCTCAGACCTGCCTTTTTGCCCGTCGAATTGTGTCACGAACGCAACTTTGCATGTTACGTGCAACAGGCTGATCCGCGGTATTCCCTTCCATCATCGGCTAAGTGATGGTACAATCAGTTACTGTTCCACATGTAATAGCGATTCTCGCGCGCACGATACTCAGATGTAGCCTCTAAACCGCAAACATATCGTGAATCAAATAAGACCAGTTGTCACCCATACACTTAGCGCGCATGAGACCTTGAGCGCGCCTCCCCCGGTATAGCCGCAAGATAAAAGACCAGTGCGGTACGGGGAGCCAGAAATGGAGTCTGAGCATGTCCCGTCCCGTGGTCGCCGTAGTTGGAAGACCCAACGTTGGCAAATCCACCCTTTTTAATCGCCTAATAGGGCAGCGTGTCGCCATTGTCGAAGACACGCCCGGCATCACACGCGATCGTCTGTATCATAAAGTTGAATGGCGCGGCCAGGAGTTCACCGTTATCGATACGGGCGGAATCATCCTGAACGAAACCGATCCCCTTGCAGTCCAGGTTCGAGTTCAAGCCCAAATTGCCATGGAGGAGTCCGACGTTATTCTGTTTGTGGTAGATGCTGCCGATGGCATGACCTCTACGGATCAGGATATTGCCGAAGTTCTGCGCGCCTCTCCACGCCCGGTCCTGGTTGTAGTTAATAAAGCGGATAACCCTCGCCTGCTAATGGATGCCGCAGAGTTCTACGCGCTTGGGCTTGGCGACATCCACACGGTCTCCGCAGTACACGGCCATGGCGTAGGCGATCTGCTCGACATTGTCGTCGCGCACTTCCCGGCGGATTTCGACTTCAAGGACGACGACGAGGATGCAATCAGACTGGCGTTGATTGGCCGGCCCAACGTTGGCAAGTCCTCCATGCTGAACTCGATCCTCGGTGAAGAGCGCGTCATCGTCAGCCCTATTCCAGGCACAACGCGTGATACGATCGACACCAACTTTGAGTGGGACGGCCAGAAGCTCGTCCTACTGGATACCGCCGGAATACGCAGAGCCGGCAAGATACAGGGCACCGTCGAATACTACATGGTCATGCGGGCTCAGACAGCGCTCGAGCGCAGTAACGTCGGTATGGTTGTTATCGATGCCTCGACCGGGGTTATGGATGGCGACAAACGCGTCGCTGGCATGGCGCAGGAGGCGGGCAGAGCCTGCATCATTGTCGTGAACAAGTGGGACCTAGTGGATCCCGGTGTTGTCTATCATAAGGGCATTCAGCGCCGCCCGGATCGGGCAAAGATCGAGAAATTTACCGAGCAGTTCCGCAAGGACTGCCCGTTTCTTGAGTATGCGCCACTCGTTTTCGTTTCAGCAAAAGAACGTTTCGGCGTTCGCCACGCGATCGAAACGGCGATCACCGCGGCGCAAAACCACGCGCTTCGCATCCCAACAGGCGAACTGAACCGCTTGATACGCGATGCGACGGAGCGCCGACCTCTGGTTGAGCATGGCAGACCGTTTAAGGTCTACTACGCGACGATGCCGCGTGTGCAGCCGCCAACCATCATGATGTTTTGCAACGACGAAAACCTGATGCACTTCTCGTACAAGCGCTATATCGAAAACCAGATTCGCCTCACGTACCCCTTCGAGGGCACACCACTCCGCATTCAGGCGCGGAAAGCGGAAAACAAGGAGCAGGAGAAGGGCTAACGACGGATGTCCAGGCTGCAGACACACTACATATGCCAGACGTGCGGTCACGACTCTCTCAAATGGATGGGCCGGTGCCCGGAGTGTGATGCCTGGGACTCGCTGGTTGAAGAGGTTATGGTTCGGGAAAAGAGCGTTCCCGGAGCAGGCGCGAGCTCTCGCAGTCAGGCGAGCCGCAGAATTTCCAGCAGCACTGCACCGGTGCCGATCACCGAAGTCGAGATGGCATCGGTTGAGCGGCTAATTACAGGTATAGGTGAATTCGACCGCGTGCTCGGTGGCGGCATCGTTCCCGGTGGCCTCATTCTGGTTGGCGGCGACCCGGGCATCGGCAAGTCTACCCTCCTGATGCAGGTCGCAGCCAAGCTTGCCAACTCCCTTAATGCGCCCGCGGCAACCGGCTCGAAGGTGCTCTACATCTCTGGCGAAGAGAGTACGCAGCAGATCAGGCTGCGCAGCGGCCGCCTTGGAGCCGAATCCCCCGCGCTGCTTTTGAGTATCGAAACCGAGGTCTCGCTGATTCTCGGCCAGATCGAAACCACAAAACCCTCCCTCGTAGTCGTGGATAGCATTCAGACAATATACGATTCTGCATTAGATTCCGCCCCGGGATCCGTCAGCCAGGTTCGCGCCTGCGCGCATCTCATCGCGCGGTACGCCAAGACAGTCGGAGTTCCCGTGGTACTCATTGGGCATGTTACCAAGGAGGGTTCGCTAGCAGGTCCGCGGGTGCTGGAGCATGTGGTAGATACAGTCCTAAGTTTCGAGGGCGATCGATACCATGCCTATCGCCTGTTGCGTGCAGTGAAGAACCGATTTGGTTCGACGGATGAGCTTGGCATTTTCGAAATGCGCGAGACCGGGCTCGAGGGTGTAGACAATCCCTCCGCCGTTCTCCTTTCGGAGCGAGCTGCCGGCGGAGCAGGATCTGCCGTCACGTCCGTAATGGAGGGCAGCCGCGCGCTTCTTATTGAGGTACAGGCGCTTGTATCGCGGTCCAATCTGGCAAGCCCGCGCAGAACCGTCAATGGAATAGATCCCAACCGCGTTAACATGATCCTGGCCGTACTGGAAAAGAGGCTCGGGTTCAAACTTGCCGAGCAGGATGCCTATGTTAATGTCGCGGGCGGCATAAAGGTGCTAGAACCGGCAGCAGACCTTGCCGCGGCAATGGCAATCATCTCAAATTTTCGAGAACAGCCGGTTCACACCTCGACGATCCTCCTGGGAGAAGTTGGCCTTGGCGGAGAGGTGCGAGGAGTCTCGCAAATCGAAAAGCGCCTCCGCGAAGCTGCGAGGCAGGGATTCAACCGAGCGATAATATCGCGCCATAATGCGAGCAAGCTTCCAGACGGCGGCATTGCGGGCGTTGAGGTAATTAGCGTCGCAAACGTGCTCGATGCAATTGTGCCTGCGCTCGTTACGAGCCCTTCGAGTTCTTCACTACAATAAGATAGCGGGTCCGCGTAATCACGCTCCCACTGGAGCTTAACGCCCTAACCTCTATTACATGCTCCCCGTCCGAGACCGTGGTTGTATCCCAGCCGAACAGATAAGGCGCCGTAGTCCTTGCGCAAACGGGAACGTCGTCGATAAGATAGGTTACTGCGAGAACGGTATCGGGCTCATCCGGCGACAGATTTGGCCGGAGAGTAAGCGTGCCTGATGTCACCTTTCTCTTCTCAGATTCTGCCCGAATAATTGCACTCTCACTGTATTCTGCAGCGATACTCTCCAACTGTGCACGAACCGAGTGCTGCCACGTGATTTCGCGACCCGCGCCGATAACATCACTAACCGGTCCCGGCGGTGGAATTGACACCACTACAACGAGAGCATCTCCAGGAGACAGCGTGTAGCCTTCAGGAAACGGTCCCGGTGTGTGCTCTGGCCGGTGCAGCAGCACCGTGCTGCCGACGGGCGGAAGCAGCTTCGCGAACACTCCTTTCGATGACGAAAGGCTCGTTATAATTTCGACATCCTTCTGTCGAGTTGCCGCAGCGGAGGCCGCAGCGAGTGCGGGCCGAATTTTTATGATGGAGCCCGCGCACGTGGTAGCCGCAATGCCTTCGGAGCTCGCACGCAGAACGCTGCCCGGTGACACGCTGGCGTCGCTTACCACTGCGGTGCTTGGATGCGTCACTCGGCCAAGCAGGATGTAGCTCTTCCCGCCATCGAAACTCGCCTCAACTCTGCCATACAACTCGTTTTCAACTCTCAGCCGATAGGTCTCTGCAGTCGCGGCAGGGCTAGCAACCGAAGATGCCGAAGGAGCATTGGGAACGACCTGTTGAGCCAAACAGCGATTGCACGAACCGGGGCCCAGGGTCAGCCCGAGGGTAAGCGCAGCCGCGATTTTATGTCTCATATTTGTAAAACTTGAAAACATAGTCTAGCCAGAGGTCCTGTTCTCATATTGTAGGCTTCACAGACCTTGATTCTACCTGCCCTTAGGACGGGTTTTGGGACTTCTGATGTTCACGAGCCTGTTTGATGGCATAATTTAGGAACTTGGTGAGTGCGGCAAGCACAATATCTTTTTCATACCGGGGCGTTACACCCTCTGCGCTGAACTGCGCGGAGACCTATTTATTTTATGCGCAGAACTGTCTGTATTCTTGGCACTCCTATCGACCGCCTCAACCGGCCGGAAGCACTCCACCAGATCGACAACTTTGTAAAGATTGGCGGCTTCCATCAGGTTGCCACAGCTAATACCGACTTCCTTGTAAATGCCCTTCACGATGAAGAGCTGCGTTCAATCCTACTTTCCGCCGATCTCGTCACTCCCGATGGCATGCCCGTTGTATGGGCGGCTCGTGCGCTGAGATCGCCGCTGCCGGAACGCGTCGCTGGAGCCGACATCGTGCCCGAAATCGCCGCCCTTGCCGCGAAGCATGGATACCGCATTTTTATGCTGGGAGCCCGAGAACAGGTGGCCCAAAAAGCGGCCGAGAGGCTTCACGCCGACTATCCCGGGATAATTATTTGTGGCTGCCTCTCCCCCCTGCCAGACGAACTGGAGCAGGTTTCCCACGATGTAGTCGCTGCGATCCGTTCTGTAAAGCCGGATATCTTATTTGTTGCGTTCGGCAACCCGAAGCAGGAAAAGTGGATTCACCGGCACCGCGCAGATCTGAAGGATGTCCCGGTTTGCATGGGAGTAGGAGGAACCTTCGACTTTCTGGCTGGAGAGGCGACGCGCGCTCCGGTGTGGATGCAGCATCGTGGGCTTGAGTGGTTTCATCGCCTCGCTCTGGACCCAACCCGACTCTGGAAACGGTACAATCGGGATTTCTGGTTTTTTGGCCTAAGCATCCTTCGGGAGCTATTCATGATGCTAACACATCGTCCGGGCGGCAGCGGCAGCACTTCGGTACGGAGTGCGGGCGGTTCAGCTGATGTCACCGTTATCGGCGATCTCGTACGGGGCCCAATTGATCAGTTCTATGCTGCCATCGATACGGCGTTTGATGGAGCTTCCCAGGTTAGAATTGACCTGCAGGGTGTCGTGAGCGTAGATGGAGAGGGTCTTGGTGCGCTTCTAGACCTGAACAACCGTGCGCGGATAACAGGAGTAGCGGTTCAGCTCACGAGTTTGTCTCCATACTTGAAGCGTATTCTGCGGGTGAATGATGCGAACATGCCCACGGTGTTCCCAAAACAGGTTACCGTTTCAACACCTAACGTTGTATGAACGGATTTCACGCGATCTCAATGGCATCACACTCTAACGGCTATGAGTGCGACCTTTACCATCCTGTCGATCGACTATGATATAATAATCTCTGATACAGAGCTCAGTGGCACAACTTAATCAGATTTGGTATCGAACCGCGAAACGCCCATCGTTCGGCAGATACAAGGATTGGCCACATGCTCTCGGCACTCGAACCTCTGCAGTTGATCCCAGTAAGAACGGTATGTTACGTTGCGACACAGGCACTGCGTGATGTTGAGAATGATTTGAGCCTCGACCGCTAGGTAGAGCGTAAATGTAGTGTCGCTCGACAGGTTTTGGATGAGCGGCCCTGTTCCTGAGCATAACGACCTCATGGGACAGAAAGGGAGCGAATATGCGTCATATCAGACTGCTGCTAGGCTTTGCCCTCGCGGTCTCGATATTGTTAAATGCGGTGCTTTTCTTCAAAGTACGCGGCAAGAGAGCAATCATACGAGTTAATGGAACGCCAATTTCCAGGAATGATATGTATACCTACCTGGAGCAGCAGTATGGCCCGCAGTATAAAGCAGCGATCGTGCAGCGGATATTGATTGATCAAGAGGCCCACGCTCAAAGCGTCGCGCCATCGGATGAAGAAGTCGAAACCGAATTCACCCTACATAGAGAGCTGGATTGGTCCTACGCGCAGCGATTAACACGCTCTCCCTGGCTCACGGAAGACGCAAAGGCTGAGATCAAGTTTCAACTTGAAGAAGAGCGACTGTTAGCAAAGGATATTCCGGTCTCCGATGAAGAGATCCGAGCTGAATATCAGGCCAACCCTCAGTTGTACGATACCCCCAATAAGGCACACTGTTCGGTGGCCGCAGTACTCAACGATGCCAGATCTGAGGATATTCGACGGCTGCTTGCAAGTGTTAGCCCCCCATTTAGCCCTGCGAAGATCATGTCGGAATTCCCTCAGGATGTTGTGTTCCTTGGCGATAATGGCAGGTTTACGTTCGCGCAGCCATTTGGCACCCAGGTCAACTCACAAATCTTTAAGATGGAGCTAAAGTCGGTTCAGCCAGAGGCGCCGAGAGAGCTGGCACAGCTTGGAGCACGTAAACTGCTAATTCGTCTAGACGAGTTGGAGCCAGGTCACCGCGCGGATTTGGCCGACCCCAAGATTATCAAACAGATCCGGCTGCGGGTTGCACTTAAGCGAGCGCGTCCTGCTGCTGAGCTGCTTGCCTCGCTTTGGGCAAAGTCAAATATCGAGTTTGAAGACCATATGGATCGCGTAAACACGGAGATGCTCTTTTTTCCGGACCGGGCCAGAAC
This sequence comes from uncultured Chthonomonas sp., assembly GCA_903919615.1. Taxonomy (GTDB): domain Bacteria; phylum Armatimonadota; class Chthonomonadetes; order Chthonomonadales; family Chthonomonadaceae; genus CAIXIX01. The sequence goes on along the minus strand of CAIXIX010000086.1, from coordinate 34,596 downwards.
AAAGACAAACTAGCAAGTCGACGAATTCAGTCAATGCAATGAATGCAGACACCAGGCGTTTGTCGATTTACGGATAGGACTTCATGACAGCTAGCGCAGAGAACACACCAGGAATTAAAGCGATCGCAGCGTTGCTCGCACCATTGGCAATCGGGCTGCTGCTCGTGGCAAAACTCTACTTGCCAACTTTCCACTACTGGTGGGATGAGTGGACGGCCCCTGGCAGCTTCTATGCGCACGCCATGTTTGTGCCTTTCTTCATCGCCGTCATGGTGTATCGAAATCGGCACTCGATCGACGAATGCACGTGGAAGCCAACTTGGCTCGGCGTCGGCTGGCTCGCATCGGGCATACTGATTTTTCTTGCGGGCCAGCGGCTCGATGTCGTCGCGGTTAAGTCGTTCTCGTTCCTGTTCATTCTGCTTGGCGCCTGTTTCATGATCATGGGCAAAGGCCGCACGAAGATTATTATGTTTCCGCTGGTCTTTGTGCTGATGATGATGCCGCTTATACCGGATCAAATCATTAACGGTATCGCATTTCCTATTCAGCTTAAATCGGCTCAGCTTGCTACCAGCCTGCTCAACCTGATTCAGTTGCACTCGGTATGCGAGGGCACCATGATTCGCATGGACTCGTATTCGATGGCTGTTGAGCTGCCATGCAGCGGATTCAAAACCCTCGTTTCGCTCATGACATTTACGGCGGCGTTCAGCTACCTTGTCGACGGTGAAACCTGGAAACGATGGGCGCTTTTCTTGTGTACTATTCCGCTGAGTCTGTTTATTAATTCGCTTAGAATCGCTTTCATCGGAATTGTCGGCGAGCTGATCAGCAAGGAGGCCGCAAGCTGGTTCCATGACTACAGCGGCTTCATCGTCCTCACACTTGCCTTCCTCTTCCTGTTCAATTTCGCTCGCGTCCTAAACTGTAAGAGCTTCCTCGGCATCCCACTATCAGAGGCAGAGGAGATTCGGGAACGAGAAGAGGCCGCAGCACGTGCCGAATCCGGAGCGGAGCCTGAGCAGGCGTGGTGGCAAGAGGTGCTTACGTGGCGCCCCGGCAAAAAGGGGTTGCAGGCATCAATGCCATATGCTGTCGCCTTTGACGCGATGATCTTGGTGGCAATCGCGGGCTCCAGTTACATCACCCGCCCTCTGCACCCACAGCCTCCAATAGCCACATTCCAGGTGCCGCTCCAATTTGCATACGATGGAGTGACCTATACGGCCGAATCGAATGCGCAGAATCCCGCTGTGGATCGACTGCAAAAAGAGGAGGCGGAAGCGCTGAGCCCAACTCGCGTTATTAACCGGGTATACAAGGGCTCAGATGGATCGGTCACAAACATCTTCATGACGTCTGGTTCAGGAAGAAAGACCTTCCACGATCCTCACTCCTGCATGCTCGGCAGCAATGCGGTGATGACCGACGTTGGAAAGCCAGACCTGACAACACCGCTTGGCCCCATAACAGTGCAAGAGTCCACCTATCAGCTTCACGGCGACCCAGAGCCAAACCGCATCATGTACTGCTATGTGGTTGAAGGAAAAGTGCTTCAGGACAAGTACCAGATCCGCAACGCGATTATGCGGCAGATGATAATGGGTGACGCGGGCAGGCCTTCCTACTTCGTAAGGTTCTTGCCGCAGAGTAAAGGGTTGGATGATATAAGGCGGGGCCAGCTAGTTCACTTCATCGCTGGTATGTGGGGACAAATTGGTCCGATCCTAGCAGGTCAGAAGCCTGGGCTGGCGGATCCATCGCCCATACAGATGCCGGGTGTGGTTGCGCATTAGGTTTTCGCGAAGGCTACTTCGACCTGGTCTCTTCTCGACCGCCGTTTGAACGGTGTACGGCCATGATATCGCCGAGGCTGTACACCTTCTGAATTATCGTAGCGAGATGTTCCGTGTTTCGCACTTCGATCGAAAGATCCAGTGTTGCCGTTTTGTTTCTGTGAGATTGTGTTTTAACCGCTGTGATGTTCGTCTTGTTTTCCGCAAAAATTGAGCCGACATCGCCGAGCAGACCACGGCGATCCAGAGACTCAATTCTCAGATACACCTGATAGACCTGTCCATCGTTGCCAACGTACTCAACCGCGGTACATCTATCCGTCTCTCGCATCAGATACTGGACTGCATTGGGGCACTCGCGCCGATGCAGCGCCATTCCGCGGCCACGCGTAACATATCCGATAACATCGTCCCCGGGAATAGGCAAACAGCATCGCGACCGCCTGAAAAGGACATTTTCGGCATCCAGGCCTCCGGCAAGAATCTGCAGCTTACGATCATCCGATTTCTTGCCACCTACCTGAATCCCCGTTGTGGTTTTAGCCGCTGGCTTTATACGATTCAGAACCGAGGACGCCGCGATCGTTCCGTACCCGATCGAAGCCAAGAGCTCCGTTTCACCGGGCATATTGAAATGCGGAGCTACAAGACGTAACGACTCATCCTTAAGAAGCGATCGCGTGTCATCTCCCCAGGCGCCTGGATCGCGCTCCATCTGGTGCGCAAGCTCCTTCTCGAGCATATCGCGGCCAGAAACCACATTCTCGGCCTGATGAAGCCGCTTGTAGTAGGCTTTGATGCGACTTTTCGCGTGGGACGTCTTTACGAAGGCCAACCAGTCCCTGCTAGGGTTTGCACTAGGTCTCGTAATAATCTCGACCACATCACCGTTAATGAACTGATAAGAAAGCGGTACCATACGGGCATTGACTTTGGCGCCAACGCAGTGGTGGCCAACGTCGCTGTGGACACGATACGCGAAATCGACCGGCGTTGAGCCTGTTGGCAGGTCTAGGAGATCCCCGCGCGGGGTGCGAACAAACACCTGATCGGTAAACAGGTCTTCGGTCACGCTTCGCATAAAGTCGTTTGGGTCGCGGCTCTCTGCCTGCCAATCAAACATCTGTTGGCGAAGAAATGAAAGCCGCATCTCAAATGCGTCGCTGGTTTTTCCACCCTCTTTATACTGCCAGTGCGCTGCGACGCCAAACTCTGCGGTCCGGTGCATCTCCCACGTTCGAATCTGAACTTCTAACGGCTTATTGGCTGGCCCCATAACCTTGATATGGAGCGATTGGTACATATTGCCCTTGCTGTTTGCAATATAGTCGGTGTAAAGCCCGGGAATAGGCGTCCACAGACCGCTGACGATGCCAAGCGCGTGATAACATTCGGGACGTGTGTGGACGATGATGCGGATTGCAATTAGATCGAGCAGATCGCTGAACTCGAGCTTCTGCTGCAGCATCTTGTTGTAGATGCTGTAAAGATGTTTGGGACGGCCATTAACCTGAGCATCAATGCCTTCATCTTTAAGCTTAAGGTGGATGGAGGCGATCGCGGTGTCGACTTCCGTCTGCCGCTCCTCGCGCCGACTTGCTACCATTGCCGCGACATTCGCATATGCCTCAGGTTCGACATACTTGAAAGAGAGATCTTCGAGCTGAGACTTCCACTTCCAGAGGCCCAGCCTGTGCGCGAGAGGAGCGAAGATTTGAAGGGTCTCGGTTGAAATTCGATACTGTCGGGAGGGTGAAAGTGCTGAGAGTGTCCGCATATTGTTCAAGCGGTCCGCAAGCTTTATGATCATTACGCGCAAGTCTCGAGCCATCGCCACGAAGAGCTTTCGGAGATTATTGGCATTCTTCGCCATCTCCGCCTGCTTTTTGAACCTCTCGATGGTCGCCGCGCTCATTTCGACCGTTTCGTCCGGATCGGTCTCCCTATCCTTAGCCTCATCAACGCCGGAGATCTGGAGCTTTGTAACCCCGTCTACAAGATTTGCAACTTCGGCGCCAAACTCCGCTTCAATTTCTGCCAGTGAAACGTTACAGTCTTCAACCACGTCGTGCAGCAGCCCAGCCGCCAACGATTTTTCATCCATTTCGATCTCCGTGAGGATTTCAGTGACCTCGACGGGATGGATGATGTAGGGATCTCCGCATTTTCTCTTCTGGTGTTTGTGCTTATCTCTAGCAAAATCGTAGGCGCGAATCACAAATTCGGTGTCGGCCTGGGGGCGATACTCCTGGAGGCGAGTGAGGATTCTCGCCACAGTCTCTTCCACGCGACGCATTACATCCGTAACATCTGGCTCTGGCACGAGCGCCGACGCTGGCGGGGAAGAATCATGCTTTAGTCGATGGTCGTCGTCCATCGCAACGGGGCTCCTTCACATTACCGGTCACCGCGGTTAAACTCTGCGCCGAATCTAACCTCGGATGTGCCAACTCTCTTAACTAACCGGTGTGGCACCATCAATCCGGGTGACGCTGCTACTTCTGCTCCGTCGACAACACTGGCGCGGGCAACGCTGCAACAAATCATAATCCTGACGTATATCCAGCGATCGGCATGCCGATGGTTAAACGAAATCAGGAAATAACAGTATACCTCTGGATTTTGCGCGCGTGGTTCCGCGCGAATCCATCCGTTACAGACCTGATTGCTTGAGATTTGCAAACGACTCGTCAACGGAGCGCAACAGCTTGCTGTGTAGCTCTGTGTTGGAACTGACAATTAGAGATCCAAAGTTGGCTTCAGTGGTGTCTAGCAGTTTCCAATCCGCAAGGCTGCGTCCCCACGCATCTGTAACGATCCCTCCAGCCTCTTCAACAATCAGAGTGGCTGCAGCAACGTCGTAGCCATACAGAGATAGTAGTCGTCCACCACCATGCACTACAAAAGAATCACGCAATTCCGGGAACTCATGCAGCAGGCGATTGCGCAAATCGACAACGGCAGCAAGCTGACCGGTGACAAGCCGCGTTAACTCAAAGGCGCTGCTGTTGAGGATAAAAAAGCCTCCTCGAACTGTCGTCTGGTTCGCAATAGGCGCCAGCACCTGAAACAGATGCTCCAACGGTGCGCCGACGACTTCGGTTGCCCAAGCCATTGCGGGAATAGAATCAGTGGGAGAGAGCGCCAGCGGGATGCTCTTGCCTGCGTCATCGAGGATGCTAGCGCCACAGCCGCGTTCAGCGAACAGCGTGATCGCGCCTTTCAGCTCAACTATCACGCCATAAAGCACGTCAGCTATCGTTGGCTCGGCAACGGGTTTGGCCCACGCAATAGAAACTACGCAGGCTTCAAATCCGGCTATCGCTCCACGCGTTCCATCGATAGGATCAATGATCAGCACACCTTCGGGATCTCGCCCCGGAAATGGGTGAATAAGGCCGCGATCCTCTGAGTAGTAGGCTACATTAACCTCGTTATCGATCAAAAAGGACTCAACTGCGCCCTCGGCGATCTCGTCGATGTCAAAAGTCGCGTCTCCGCTAGAAGCGATGCCGGTTACGCGGCGGGCCCGCCAGGTGCCCATGTGCGGGTGAACTGCAGATTTCACATGCTGCGCCAGCGCGCACATAATGTCCCGAGGCGAATCAAATGCTGTCACGATAAGGCTCCTCCACAACCCAGAGGCTCATATTTGGAATGAATTGAGTGAACAGAATACCTCAGATTGCTCCCGTACTCCCAGACGTCATGCGTCGACTGCGGGACGTATTAAGAAGGGTAATATGAAGGGACATTTCCCATACCGGCAAGGCCGCCAGAGAGGGTGGCAGCGAAAGGCGTCTGTTTCATGGAGCAATCTGTTGTACATAAAGTCATTATCATCGGTTCCGGTCCCGCAGGCTACACGGCGGCGATATATGCAGGTCGAGCAAATCTCTCTCCTCTGATGATCGACGGTGGAGTCGGTCGGGGACAGGAGCTTTTGGGTGCAGGGGGGCAGCTAACCATCACGACGGAGGTGGAGAACTATCCCGGATTTGAGCATGGAATTCAGGGACCTGAGCTGATGATGGTGATGCGCAATCAGGCGCTGAGATTTGGGGTTGAGGTAGTAGAGGACCTGGTAACGCGAGTCGATTTCTCACAGAGGCCGTTTAAAGTATGGGTCGGAGACGATCTATACCAGTCTCAGACCATCATTATCGCAACAGGCGCGAGCGCAAAGTGGATCGGTCTGCCCGAAGAGCGGCCAGCCTGGGAAGGCGGGCTCGGAGGCAGAGGTGTGTCGGCATGCGCGACATGCGATGGTTTCTTCTTCCGAGGCAAAGAGGTTGCGGTTGTCGGAGGAGGAGATACCGCGATGGAAGAGGCGATCTACCTTACGAACCACGCCACTCGGGTGTATGTTATCCATCGGCGAGACACACTGCGGGCATCTCAGATTATGCAGAAGCGCGCCTTTGCGAACCCCAAAATTAGCTTCGTGTGGGATGCGGCAGTAGAGCGTATCAATGACCCAGCCGAAGGTAAGGTAACCAGCCTAACTCTCCGTAACACGCGTACTGGAGAGATCAGCGAGCTCGCTGTTCAGGGCCTCTTTGTTGCCATTGGCCACAAGCCCAATACGGACGTCTTTACGGGTCAATTAGAGTTAGACGAGACGGGATATATCGTCACAGTTCACGACGTGCGCACTTCCATACTCGGGGTATTCGCAGCAGGCGACGTTCAGGACACGGAGTACCGCCAAGCAATTACCGCTGCGGGCTCCGGATGCATGGCGGCAATCCAGGCGGAGCGGCTGCTAGAGGCCGAAGCACGCTAGTTAGATGGGCCCGAAATTGCGTTTGCTTAAAAGCAGTTGCGATGACGGGCTTAATCCATTCGTATGGTGGCGCGTTACGGATTAGGGATTGGCAGTAGTGGGTGTAACGGGTCCACCGGGTCGTGATTTGTTCCCGTTGTGGCCGCACTCGAGCCGGGTGCACCGGGCACCGTGCGGCTAGCTGCCGGCAGGCCAACCGCTGCAGAAACGCCGGGCGGCACGTCTTTACCGGTAACGTTCATAAGCTCAATATAAGTCTTCCCGGCTTCTGCGTGGATCTCAACCGTTCGAAAACCGTTTCCGGGTTGTGTGTCGCTCAAAACAACCTTGCGTTCGCCCTTTTCGGATCGGTCTGAATGTGCAGGATGTCTTCGAGACACTCTGGATGGATGCGCAGGATCCCTGACCTCTTGAGTCATCTTCTCGTCGTAAAACTTGACGACATCGTTAATAGGAGCGACGACCTCCAATAACACGATGTTTATTCCGTTGCCAGTCTGGACAGATGCTTGCGTCGAGCCGTTCTGCTTCACGAGCGCTGCACCGGGATAAATCGGCAAACCGAGATCTTCTGCGGCCTGAGTATCGTCCTTATGCAGGCCCAATGGGTCTGTCGTGCCGACGGTCGTACCTGCAGACGAGGGCTGCGGACTATCGGAAAGCGGTGCATGATTCGACGAATCCGTTGGAGCTACGCCTGACTCCTGCAACGATTGACGCCTGAGTGCGTCATTCTTCTGCTTGAGTGCAATCTCAGTGTCACTGGGACCGCACCCCGAGGTCATCAAAACCAGAGTGACTGCAAGCAGACAGGCTTGAACGCACCGCTGTTGCACTGATACACTGTGGTCTATGCAGGACGACCTGATCTGTTTCGCGAATTGTAGCGTTAGCAATATCATATCTTTTCCATATCGAGTCGATTACCTAGTTTATACGTTTTCCGGGTAGATTGTAGCTTCACATTATCAGCATGTCAACCGCTAACCTATCCGCTCCTATTACCGCAATGCGAACGCCCCAGTGTAGAGTGAACCATGAATAGACATCTTCAGAGCAGATTTGCAGGCTGCCTCGTCGGCGCTGCGACCGGTGATTCCCTGGGTATGGGCTATGTCGGTTGTACCGCCGCAGATATTCAGGCTCGTGGCGGTGGCAAGGAGTTCATGCCTGGCGATATCTCCGCAGTTACAGTGGTAGTGCCTATTGGTGAGCTTGGTGAGTCTGAAATCGGTCACGCCTTAAGCTCCGGCCAGTGGACCGAAGACACTCAACTTACTATCGCGCTGGCCAAATCATTAATCGAAGAAGGGGGCGTATTTGTTCCCGAGAGCTGGACGCATGCGCTCGTTCGCTGGATAAACGACGAACCTCGCCTGCCCGGTATCTCAACTCTTCAGGCCGCAATGCAGTTGCGCACAGCGGGTGTTTTCTGGGATGAAGCAGCAGATCCCGAGGGTGCAGGATCTGGTCCGGCAGCGCGCGTGGCGCCAATCGCTCTGGTATACTGCGGCGATCCTGACGCTGCGGAGCGGCGAAAGTGTGCGGTGCTGCAGACGCAGATTACCCATGGTCATCCGGATGCGCGAGCGGCGGCGCTGGCAATGTCTGAAGCGATAGCAACGCTAATTAACATGCCCGAGTTAGATGCTGCAGGCTGGAACGGTGTGAACTTCCTGCGTAGCATTCACGATGTGGTTTCGACAGCCTCCCCGCATTACGAAGAGTTTGCACGCTGCCTTACTCTGGCCACCAATCTTCTCATTGACAATGTAGATCGAGCGGATGCTGTACGCGTATTGGGCACATCCGGATGGTGTCGCGAAGCCGTACCCTGCGCTCTCTATCTCGTGGCATCCGCACCGGAAAGCGCGGAGACCCTCATTTCGGACGCAGTGCGGCTTACAGGCGGCGCAACGGATACAATTGCGTGCATGACTGGCGCGCTTGCAGGCGCGCTGCACGGCATCGAAGCGCTGCCAAAACGGTGGACGTCGCAGTTAGAAGCTTGTGACGAACTGAGTACGCTTGCAGAATCGCTATTGCGGCTCCGCATGAGGCGTCGATAAGGCCGCAGCCTTCTCCGTGGCGTTCGCATAGTCTTCAATCCACTCCTCGACAGAGGCATGGCACATTGCCCCCTCGGACACAAGCTCATTGAATAGATCGGTGGCATAACCACCGGTATAGTCCCTCGACTTGAATTTACCGTAGGTTATCACGGCCACCGGCTTGCCTGTGCGCAGGGCTTCCAGCGCCAATTCGAGGTTGACCAGATTGCCTGCTCCGAATGGGGCATCCGTCACCAAAATCGTGTCGGCAGCGTGCATCATGTCCTTGGCCTCCTGCTTCACGGCGCTCGTAACCGCAGAAAAGGGAGCCTCTGCCGCAGTTTTGATACCAAGTGCGACCGCCAGTTCATAGTCGCTATCACTCTCATTTAATACGCCTGCACTAACGCTATATCCCCGTCGCACGAGCAAATGGAGCACATGAAAGCCCGTTCCGCCGCCACACACGACGTGAACTTTAGGTGTTTCAGCAATGCGGCGCGCTTCACCACGCAGAGAATCGAGGGAGAGGATCATCGGCCTGCCAGTAACGGGGTTTCGACCGATGCGCGCGCGCGCGCCATAGGCGGCGCGCATATTTGCCTCGGTTAGCACGGCATCCGGCCCACCGCAGTCTATCACAAGACCATCTCGCATCAGGACAAGAATATCGCAAACTTCGGCAGCCTGATTCAGCTCGTGGAGCGCTGCGAGCGCCCCTAACCCATTCTCGCGGACCCGCTTCTTGATCAGTGTTAACAGCTCTGCCTGATGGGTCACGTCAAGGTGAGCAGTTGGCTCGTCGAGCAACATTAGAGGTGTGTTCTGTGCCAGCGCACGTGCCACGAGCACGCGCCTATGCTCGCCGCCGGAAAGCTGCGTTACTGGGCGTTCCTCCAACTCCTCGATGTCTGCCTCACGCAGAGCCTGCCGCACCATAGCATAATCCTCTTCGTTCGAAGACCTTCGGCCAACGCGGTGAGGATAGCGCCCCATTAACACGATGTCTCTAACGGTAAAGTCGAAGCCTGCTGGTTCCTGCTGCGGGACGAAGGCCATTTGTCTTGCAATTTGGATCGGGGTGAGGCCGCTTATGCTGGCGCCGTCTAGTTCGACGGAGCCTGATCTTAGGGGCAGCGTGCCGGATAGCGCGCGAAGCAGAGTTGATTTGCCGCAGCCATTTGGGCCCACAAGGCCAACGAAGGCTCCGCTCTCAATGCATACATCAACGCCGTGGAGAATATCCTGCCCACCGTAACCGGCCGTCACGCCCGTGGAAACAAGTTTCATAGTGGTGGCAGTATACCATTCGGGCTAAGCGGCATGCTCGTGGTGTCGATATCCCCCAAACGTAGTTCGGGCGAGACGCCATCCCCCCAGAAGGCGTCTCGCCCATTTTTTCCTTCTCGTCGATCATTCTCCCGAAGGAGACATCCACCGTGAAGGTCCGGCTACATCAAACGCCCCCCGCGCCGATATAGCACATTTTGAAGCCCGCGAACGGACTAACAAGGTCATTATAACAGTGTTAGCCAGATTTGACAAGTGCTCTTAGTAAATATTTTTAAGATTCGGTTTTCGAGACATTTCTTGCGACCAAATGAGGGCTGTATCGGTCACATTACGCACGAATCTTGTTCAAACCTATCTGAATCTACATTTCGAATCTTGTCAGCCAAACTAGACACAACCAGAATCGATGTTCTGCTAAGTGCGCCTAGGGTGGGCCTAACCTTTTAGCCCCGTAACGGCAATTCCCTGAATGAACTGTTTTTGGGCGAAGAAAAAGAGAATAATGACAGGTGCAATTACCATTGCCGTGGCCGCCATCATCAGATTCCAGGGCGTTCCGCCATGCTGATTCTGGAACGCTTGCAGCCCAAGGCCGAGCGTAAACGTCTTCGGGTCGACAAGGTAGATCAGGGGTCCAAGGAAGTCGTTCCACGTGCCAAGGAAGGTGAACAGTGCAACCACGGATAAAGCAGGCTTAGCAAGCGGGAGAATAACAATTCGGAAGATTTCAAACTCTGTGCAGCCATCGATCTTTGCCGCTTCGGAGAGTTCAAACGGAATGGTACGGAAGAACTGTCTCAAAAGGAAGATATTGAATGCCCCACCGAACCAGAACCCAACCCAGAGCGGACGGAACGTACCGATCCATCCCAGATTTTTGTAGAGCGCATAGATGGGCACCATCGTAACAGGAAATGGCACCATCATCGTAGCTACGGTCAATGCAAAAGCAACGTCACGCCCCTTCCACTTTAGCCTAGCAAACGCATAGGCGACCAGTGCATTCGAGCAGACCGCTCCTGCAACCGTCAGGATGGCAAGTACAACGGTGTTTCTCAGGTAATCCAGAAACGGTATATCACCAGTAACCTTGTCGGCATGGTAAAGAAAGGCGTCCTTGTAGTTGTGCCACTCGAACGGTTTCGGAATCCATGTTGGCGGCATCTGCATCGCCTGATCGACCTTCTTCAGCGAGGTCGAGATGAGCCACACGAGCGGAAACAGAAACAGAACCGAGGCCAAAAGCAGGAACAGATGCAGAAGCCAGGCGTTCTTTTGCCTGCCCGGCCCTCCCTTGAAATTGCGCGTAGTAACCGCACTTGCCATCGACTCGACGTATCCTTTCAACCCCTACTGACCCGGCTGCAGGGCCAATCAGAAACCAGCTTAGCTTCCGCCGTAGTGTACGTGTCGGCTGGAAAGCTTCAGTGCAATCAGTGTCAACACCACGGTAATTACAAACATAATCCAGCCCATCGCGCACGCATAACCCATCTTCAGATAGAGAAACGCGTTGTCGTACAGGTACATCGCATAAAAATAGGTGGATCTCGCCGGGCTGCCACCCGGAAACATGATGTAAGGTATCGTGAACACCTGAAGCGCCCCGATGATGCCCATTACGCCGTTAAACAGGATCACGGGCGAGAGCATTGGCAGGGTCACGTTCCACGTTTTGGAAAACCACGAGGCTCCATCAAGATCAGCCGCTTCGTAGAGCTGTTGAGGAACATCCTGGAGGCCGGCCAGATAGATGAGCATCGCGTTGCCTGCTCCCCACACCGACATCAGGACCAGGGCAGGTTTCGCCCAGGCAGCATCGCTCAGCCATTGTGGAGCATTGAGTACCACGTGGATGTGAAATAGATGCAGCAACAATCGGCTCAAGCCATCAAACCACGGCTGTAAAACCGCGTTTATGATTCCCTGTTTGCCATTAAATACCCACAGCCACAGAACAGCAAGCGGTACGCCTGGTACGAGAGACGGCACGTAAAAGATGGTGCGATACAGCGTCTGGCCGCGCACTTTGGCATTCAGCATCATCGCAAGGCCAATTGCGATCGCCATTCCAGTCGGCAGCGCCATCGCAGCGTATACGAGCGTGTTCTTAAGCGATGTCTGAAACACGTCGTCTCGAATCAGGTTGTGATAGTTAGCCAGCCCAACCCAAACCGGCGGTTTGAGTACCGAGTAGTTGCAAAAACTGTAGTAGACGGATGCCAGAAGTGGATAGAGCAGGAATACCGTAAACCCTATCGCCCAGGGCGAGACAAATAGCAGCGCAGTAAGCGTTTCGCGACGGCTTGCTTTCATTTGCCCGCCTCTCTGCGCGCCTTTAGCTGTGCCTGATAGTCGTCATTAATCATTCCGACCCGGTTCTGAACATAATCAAGCGCCTCTTTCGCCGTCTTCTTACCCAGCGCAACCTGCTCAAATGCTGCAGTCATCTCAGCCTGATATTCTGGCCATATTCCTATTTTCGGCGGGGAGATGACGTTGGGGCTCTTCGGAAGATCGGCAAAGAGCTTGACATATGGGTTCGGATGTTTTGAATAGAAACCGGCTGAGACCTGTGCAAGAGGCGAGTGCTTTCGCTGCCCCAAACAGAGCAACTCCATACCTTCGGTCGATTCAACATATGCAATGAAATCGAAAGCCTCTTTGGGATGCTTCGCGCCGCGGGGAATTACCAGTACGTCTTCATCGGCAAATGTAGTATTGGCAAGATCAGGCCGGTCGGCAGGATGGGGAAATGGAACGGCCGCCCAGTTAAGCGTTGGCTTCTCAAGGTCAGGCGCGTACTGATCGATGAAGTTGTACATCCACACGCCCTGAAGCTCCATCGCGACTTTACCGGAAAGGAAGGCATTTTGCGGCGATGAGAAGTTACCAAATCCGCTTTTGAATGTCGAAAGTTCACTGGCCCCGTACTTATCCGTGTAGCTACGCACCCAATTGAAGGCGCGCACGTTTTCCGGCGCGTTTGCCGTTATCGTGCCGCTCTTCGCATCCCACAATTTGCCACCATAAATATAGCCCCAGCCCCAGTTCCACCACCCGGGCTCTGCTGGCATAAATCCAGATTTATCAATGTGGCCGTTGTTCCTGGTGACCAGCCTATCGGCCAATGAATCTAGTTCTTCGATAGTCTGTGGGTACTTTTCCGGGTCGAGACCGGCCTCGCGAAACATCTTCTTATTGTAATGAAGGGCAGTTGAAGCGGGCGCGCTTGGCAGCGAATAGACGTGACTATTGTAGTAGCCGATGTCGTAATAGACTGGAATATAGTTGTCTCGCGCTATGTGGTAATCGCGGCAGAAATCATCCAGGGGAAGAATTGCATTGTCGTCGGCGTACTGAGCGACATTAGGGCCGTAGAGCCCGGCGACATCCGGAGGGTTTCCACCGCTTACGGCAAGTAGCGTCTTCTTTTCAATATCGCTGACAGAGAGAAGATCGACATGGATCTTGTTTTGCTTCCGATTATAGCTATCGACAACGGCCTTAATTGCGTCGCCCTCAAACTCCGTCCACTTCTCCCAGTAGGTGATGTGTACAGGGCCAGGCGCCACCGTGGAGACAGGTATCTGCTCACTCTTAATCGCAGCCCAAACGACTGCCAGCGCAAGCGCTGGCAGACCAAGTTTACTCAAATCCATTCAAAGCCTCATGGGGATTGCGGTGAATCGAATTATACCTTAATTCATCCGTGCCAGGTCCTACGGGGAGGTTGTGTTCACACCGCCTAAGTTAATGCTCGCACCACCCAGGACAGCGACAGAAAGCCCGATAGCTTTGTTTGAAGAGCCGCCGCAAATAACGGATCCGATCCCACTGACGTTGTTGCTATTGCCGCCAAGGACGGTAGTCAGTTGGTACGATGCGATATTTCCTGTTCCGCCACAGATTGAACTATAGATCCCACTCACCGTGTTTTGAGATCCTCCGAGGGCCGCTGACATGGAGCCTGTAGCCACATTAAAGAAGCCGCCGCATACCGCAGACTGTAATCCGTTTGCGGTGTTGCCAAATCCACCGAGTATCGCCGAGTCGACACCTGTAGCCTGGTTGCCGTTACCGCCCACGATGCTCACTGTGGTTGAATTGGCGAGGTTATTTTCACCACCAAGAACCGTCGATAACCCTTGCTGTACGGTGTTGTTGTAACCGAGAACCACGCCGCCATAACTCGAATAACTCTGCTGTTCGCCGACGATCAGATTGTGACTGCCTGTACGTGTGTCGCCGCGAGTGTTGCCGGTTTCGTTATAGCCGATAATCAAGTTACCAAGACCGGTTAATGTCGAGCCGTTGTCATTTGTATAACCGGAACCATCCTGTAGCCATACATTACACTTACTGATGAAAGTGGCAGGGTAGCCATTTATGTCCTTGCCTGTCGTGATGTACTGAGTTGCAGTTTGCAGCGCTGTAATATTTGTTGTATTGGTTGTGTTTGCCGTCTGCAGGCTGGTGATGGCCGTCGCGTCGGCCGCCAGCGTGCTGTCGATCGTGGCGATCTCACCGGCGACTGTGTTGAGCGTTGAATTGATACCGGTGACAGACGTGTTGATAGTTGTTATAGAGCTGTTTACTGCATCGATTGGCACCAGGGCATAAGGTGCGGAGGCGATGTTGCCATTTCCACCGAGCACAATGGAGTTTGCGCCATTGGTGGTGTTACTGGCGCCGCCGGCAATGGCGGAGGACGATGCATTCGCCTGGTTGCCATAGCCGCCCGTAATTGAGCTTGCAGCTCCTGCAGCCGTGTTGTTCTCGCCGCCGCCAACGTACGTCGAGCTTCCGGAGGCTACGTTATCGTATCCTCCCGAAATTGCGGATGAACCGCCACTGGCTATATTCGAGTTACCGCCGGTAATTGAAGCCCCGGGTCCACTGGCGGTGTTTTGACCACCCCCGCCAATATAAGTCGAGTTCGCTGATGCGACATTCTGGTAACCTCCGCCAATGTTGGAATAGGCGCCGCTCGCCGTGTTGCCATAGCCGCCTTCGACGCAAGCGAATGTGCCTACAATCGTGTTGTCACTGCCAGCAATGATTCCGCCCCAGCTAGAAAAAGAGTTCTGTGATCCCAGAATAAGGTTGTGACTTCCGGTTCGCGCATCCGTATTCGGCAAGTCGTTACGCAGCTCGTCATAACCAATGTAGATATTGCCCAGTCCATTCGCTGAAGCCGTCGTACCTGCTCCGTTATTGATCACCAGATTTGCGCCTGAGATGGTCATCGTAGTGCCGGTAGTTGAAACAAACTGAAGAGTATTCTGTATCGCTGCAATTTCGGCTTGAAGCTGCGAAGGAGTTTGAGAAATTGCCGCTGGGCGGGTCACGAAGAAGGCGCCGCTCACAAGAGTGCCCAGAAGCATACAGGCCGTCGCCCGCTGCCGCTGCTCTGCGCGCTTCAGGCGAATGAGAACCTCATGCATGCTGACTTCGGGTTCTACCGTGTTCATGGTTGATCGTGCTCCTTATCCGTGCGTCAAACGCCCCAAACTGAACGCAAACAACAGCTGTTTGTGTCCGTAACCTATCTGTTCGGCCAGCGTGCCGCGTTATCCTCCGATCTCATGCGCTTACAGAGACCAGAACCGCACTTTCGTGACGACGCGCATCTGACATTAGTGCCTGCCTAATGCACGGTACTTTCTGCGGACTGCAAATTGTGAAATCTTTCTGCATCTGCTGGGATCAGCTTGTCCGACGCGACCGCGGTGTAATTGGAAAGATCGTCATGGTTTGTAAAGATGCTGAACATCGGCGCGGCCAACGCATCGTTCTGGCTGAGTGGTTTCAAACCGAGCAGCATCCCGATGGTGCGTATCAAGCTGATCTGATCGTACCGATCGCTGACGACAGCGTTGCGTCGCACTCCCGGGCCTGCCGCTAGCGCAACCGTTCTGGTCGCATCCACATGATCCGGACCGGCCTGTGCATCGTCTTCCGTAACCAGTACCAGGCTGTCTTTCCAGATCGAACTGTGCGACAGTGTCTCGACGAGGAGACCCAGGGCAGCATCGTTTTGGGCGACCAGCTCATCAGGCTTTGGAAGCCCGGGCTTTATTCCGCCGGTATGATCGTTGGGCAGCCATAAGTATTCGAGGGCTGGAACAGTGCCCGCCTTCACGAGCCTCTCAAAGTCTGCTTTCCAGACTTTGATGCGTTCCAGATCGGATACAGCCAGATCCCAGGATCTGTAGTTAAACGGATAGTGTGTTAGATAAGCCGCAAATTGCCGTTTCACAGCGTATCGTTTTTGAATCAATGCAGCCAGGCTGTCGTCGCCGCACAGAAATTTGGAAAACTCTGTCACGAACATTTTGTCTTCCAGCAAGTGAGAAGACTCAACTGTGGTGCCGGCGTGGGCGGCGTAGGGCGCAGCAAATTTATAAAACGCGTTTCCGCGGTCAACCGCGCTGGAAAGCGTCATCATCTTTGCATAGAACTTCCTTGCAACCTCGCTATCCGCTCCAACTGTTCGTTTTAGAATGTCGTAGGCTCGCGTATATAGGTAGTAGTTCTCGCCGTAGATTTTGTAATCGGCGCCCTTAGCGTCAAGTGCATCCCACAGGTAAAAGGGCGACGTCGCGGAAGGCACCATTCCAAAGGGATACCCCGGGTAACGCCCGGAGTAGGCAGCATTTCCCAGCCACTCAAGAAACGGGCTTGCATATCCGCTTGTCGTAAAGCTATGGCCCAGCACACTTATCTCTCCATCCGCATAGTAGTTGTCCAGGGTAACGAACTGCTCTGCTAATCGATGCCCGTTCGGAGTGATTTTCTGTCCGAAGAGCGTGAGATGTGCGTCGCCGTTTCCGCGCCCAAGATCTCCCAGCACCTGATCGTATGTCCTGTTTTCCCGCACGATATAGAAGATATGCTTCACCTTTGGCAGGTCGCCCCTGACCTGTAGCGCAACGGGAGATGATTTTGCAACCGTTTCAGTCCATTCATGCAGGCGCCGACTTACATCTGAAAGGGGCACGCTTCCGACGGTGCCATTGAGAAGCGTAAGCACGTAGGCGCCGCCCGGATTGGGCCGGCGTGGTCGGATGCCCTTTCCGCTTAGATAGACCAGTTTAGCCCCATCGATGAGTGCCGCGGTCGGATACCATGCGGTCGGGATCTCGCCGATACGCACTGCCCTATCTTCATCGACCACTGCAACTGCATTCGCATTTGCTAGCGCGACAAATAGCCGACCGCCCGCTCCGTCATATGCAACAGAGATTGGGGCTGCGCCGGTGTGTGTATGGCCGCGACCGAGATCGATACGCGATATGGCAATATCCTGAGATGTGTCGATGACTGAGAGAGAATCGGAGCCGGTGTTGCAGACATAGAGCCTGTTATTGGAGCCGAGGCACAGGTTCTGAGGCTTGCGTCCCACATCGATCATCCGGAGTGTCTTCAGACTGGCCGGGTCGATAACTACGACACGATCTTCTCCAAGCAAAGTCACATAGAGTTTGCCGGCAGCCGAGGTAACTGCATATGGGAAATAACCCACTGTAACGCTGCGCTCAATTTTGCCGGTATCGGTGTTCAGGATACTCAGCGTGCCTTTACCGAACAGTCCGCTTGTATACTCCTGTCCTGTACCTGCAGTCACGAGGCTGAGCACCGCGAGATGCATCGCATCGAGTGGCGTAACGCCACTGACGAAGCCGCCAATATCGTATTTGCGACCGAGCTTGAAGTGGCTGTCAACCGCAAACACCTGTTTACTTAGCCCACCGCTTACATACAGAACCCCATCAATGCCAACGGTCTCGCTTGGAAACAGGGACGGGAATTTAATAGAGCCGGTAACACTGCCGTTCGGGCCGATGACCGTCGCGACGGGATCCTCTACTCCATTCGAGTAGTAGCCATTATTGAGAACGACGAGGCTGCCATTGAAGGCAGCAGCCGCGCCGGGCAATCGCCCCACATCTACCTGGGCGCCAGCCGGAGATGCTTTCCAGCCACTGGGCAGCGTCACCTCAGCAGGCTGATGCGCGATTCCACCATTTCGCGCCTTCACCGCAGAGATATAGGCCTTGGCGCTCGCATAAGATGCACCCTTCATGTATTCCCAAAGTTGAGCGTTAAGGATCTCGTCGGTGCCGATTTCATCTGGATCGTCGACATCGACGGTAGCTGTTTGTGCCAAAACAGGTGCAGTAAAACAGCTAAGGACGCAGATTATCGCGGCAAAAGCCAGTGACCGTGTCAGTTTCTTCATATCAACTCCGTGGGAATGGCATAGATCGGAAGGCGTTTGCTGGAGACAACGTATCCGTTGATGAATACAATGAATAGTCCAAGAAAAAAAGAAAGAGGCCATCCGGCCTCATTGGTCTGCTATCGGCCGCGTCGGGCCGGGTAATGGATATTCAGGTACAACCCGAATGCCTAGCGATCACGCTGAACGACATAATCTGTTAACGCGAGAAAACAGTCTCGCGCAGTAGAAGAAGGTAGCAGCGCAAGCGCCGCTTCTGCCCGATCAACATGATCGCGCGCTGCATCACGCGTTCGATCAAATGTATCGTATTTTGCCATAATGTCGCAGCAGTGCAGAACTTCCGTATCGTCTGTTGATGGGTTGCCGAATGCGCGAAGCAGGTCCGTCTGCTCCGTCTCATTTGCAGCATCAAGGGCTAGCAGGAATGGCAATGTCGCACGGCCATCGCGAAGATCCGTGCCGCGTGGTTTACCCGTAATGTCAGGGTCACCTGTATAGTCCAGAAGATCATCGGCAAGCTGAAACGCCATACCGAGGCTGCAACCGTAGTCTGCGAGGGCCTCCTCGATGGCTGGCTCTGCATTTGCGACCTTTGCGCCACACCGGCAGCATCCCTCTACAAATACTGCTGTCTTCTTGCGCAAAATCTCAAGATACTCTTCCTGGGACAGGTCGAACTTACCTGTAGCAGAGATCTCCATGACCTCGCCTTCACTCATCTCTACCGTAATTTCGGAGACGGTTCGAATGATATCTAGGTCTCCATCGATGGCAAGAAGGCGCATTGCTCGGGCTAGAATGTAGTCGCCGCTCAGTACGGCAACGCCATTGCCGAAAATTGCATTGGCTGTAGGCTTACCGCGTCGCGTCGCGGTGTTATCCACAACATCATCGTGCACGAGGGTTGCCATGTGGACAAATTCAACAGCAGCGCCGACAGTGGCAAGCCGCTCTTCATTTACATTGGCATCTGGCGCGGCGGCTCGTGCCGAGAGTGCAACCATAGCGGGCCTGAGACGCTTGCCGCCAGCATTAAGAATATGACGTGTTAGGGCATAGACCGTTCGAACATCCGAACCGAGGTCGGCGTTCATACGGGCTTCAACAGCCTCTAGATCGCGGCGAACAAAGTCAAGAAACGTCGTCGAAACGCTGGATGGCTCGCTAACCGTCTGGTCATTAGACTGCGGAGACACGATGTAGGTAGAACCGCTCATGAAGCTCCTCCGCCGACGGGATAGTTCGTCCTGCGGGTTCCGCTGTGAATACATACTGTTCCGAGATTGAGATCTCGAACCTGAATATCGGTGAGGCCAGCCCGTTCCATAACTGCGGTTAGTTCCTCACGCGAGACGAAGGTCTTCATCGACTCCGGTAGATAGGTGTACGCTTCCTTACGGCTGAATAATCCGCCGATACTAGGCAGAATTCGAAACAGATAGAAGTCGACGAATGGCCGATACCATCGCTTCGGCGGACGATTGAATTCGAGGATTACAACACGACCGCCATCCGCTGTAACGCGCGCCATCTCTGAAACTGCATCCTGAATTCTTGCGACATTTCGGATTCCGAATCCCACGGTCACCACATCAAATGCGGCACTGGGATAAGGCAGTTTCTCGGCATTGGCCACCATCATCTTAATGGGACCACCTTGAGTCTGCGCAACCTTCGACAGGCCATTGCGGATCATCGGTTCGCAGAAATCTGATCCAATAACTTTGCCATCGCGCCCCACGACCGCCGAAAGATCCATTGCAAAATCGCCCGTACCCGTGCACACATCAAGACAGCGATCGCCAGATTTGACACCAGCCAGCCGCACCGCGAGCCGCCGCCACCGCTTGTGTTGTGAGAAGCTGAGAATAGCGTTCAGACGGTCGTATTGCGGAGCGATCGCACTGAACATATCCTGAACATAACGCTCTTTTTCATCGCCCGACTTGAGCTTGGGGACGTCGGCGGTATGGACTGCAGCATCTCTTTTCATAGGGCGCGCCATTTCATTCGGCTTGTGAAACGCATTTGCCAGAGACCACAGTACGCACACTCAGGAAATCGAGCACAGGGACCGGTATAGATTAAAGGTACATTTTTCACGAATGCTCGCGAGTATACCTCGCGCCTCCAACAGCTGTCAAACCAGGATAGCTCATTGCAGCACAGGTATTTCCAGGCCTTCAACTATCCAGCGGAATACACTGCCACTTCAATTGAAGATACAACATCTAATACGCTTATACCATGCCCTATAGTTAGGTCTACTTCAAAATCCGCCGCCAGGATGTTGCAGCATCAACTTGCAGCCGATCGGTCACTCCCTTCGTATAATAGGTGTATGGTAAGTATAAATGTAAAAGAGGCGCCAGCAACACAGGCGCCATCGTTCGATCTGATCGCACAGGCAACATTCGCAACGGTGACAGCATATGCATTTGCGGGGCTGTTTACCTTGCCCGAGGCGTACTGGGCCGCAATCACGGCAATTATCGTGATGCGTTCGACCGTGGAATCCACCTTATCGATCTCTGCTCGCCGCCTCGTCGGCACGGCGCTGGGAGCGATTGCGGGAGCATTTATCTATCAAGCTCTCGGCCGCAACGCGATCAGCTTCGGTTTAGGACTTTTCTTCGTTGGCATTGTCTCGACGTTCGCTGGACGCAATACTAGCTCCCTTCAAAATCTCTTCGACTACACAACGTTTCGGTTCGCGGCGGTTGCCTACGCGGTTGTGGTTCTGATCCCGCGTAAACAGCCGATCTGGACAACCGCGATCCATCGGTTTCTGGAAGTATCGATAGGTATCCTCGTCGCGCTTGCGGTGGCACGTTTCTGGCCACGCTGGAACCGAGACGGCGCGGCAGCGTAGGTAGAAGCGCGGGAAGTAGCACGTATCTCGCGGGGAAGTTGGGAAGACGACCAGGGGCGCATTAATTCTCTCCCCTGCGAGGTACGAGCGAATAAGGGGAGGGGGAGGGAGGGGAGCGCAGCTCCGAAACCAGACAGTGGCCAAGTCCAGTTTAGTAGTGGGCCTGCACTCCACATTCAAATTATGCCGACCACACTCCGCTGACCGGGCACTTTCTTCCCAACAAGCATTGAACCATTATTCAGCATTTAAGAGACGGTCAGAATGAGACGCGGCGAGCTTATTAGTTGCGAGCACAGCTCTCTGATTCAATAACTGATCCATTCTGAAATATGGAGCTTGTCAGTTGCCGTATTGGCGATTCGCGTCGCTCCCCAGCTCACTTTGCAAGTGCGACTGCGTCGTGATCTCGCATCCTAAAACTGGACTGTTCAGTATTATTATAAGCGACAACCAGAAAGTCAGGTAACAATCAGTTATCGTATGAGACGATGTGTCGGCCGTATACGTCAAATGTATCGTAGCAATACGTCGTTATCTGGAGACGACGCGGTCTAACAATGCTGGACACGAGAAAATCATGCTGCGTTCCGCTGCACTTGAAGAACAAGCTCATAACGCTCCCCTGCCGATATCGATCAGCGAGACGACCGAGCTGATCACCGGCAATGAAGAAGAGACCGACTCAGAGCAGAGCGAACTGATTGAGCAGCTAAATTACTTAATCGCCTCCTTAAAGGCGAAAGCGCCTTGGCAGCAAGTTGCCACTATTGCCTCGATTGCCTCTTTGTGTACAGCGTTAACCACGCTTGAGTATTCAGGCGAGCATTCTTTTTTGCCCAGCAAATTGCTAGGAGGGCTCTTTGCTGTTAGTTACGCCATTGGTTCTGCACTTATGCTTAACCAGGTGGTGATGATGAAACGATCCGCTGGCATCATCAATCGATTACGGTTGCGTAAAGCCGCGGGCCCGATTGCTCTCGCCTTGAACATGGGCGAACAAGCGAATGCCGCCGGTAGCAGCGCGTTACTTAGGTTGCTGCCGGAACTACATGACTTAACTCAATTCGACCCTCAACATCGGGCGGCGCTTCAATCCGCTCTTCAGTATTCCAGTTATAAGGAATGGCTTCGCCCCTATCGATACAATCCGTCTCTGGCACTCACCATCCTTGAGACGCTTGCCCGCATTGGTGAAGTTCAAGATCTCGCCGCGGTTGAAGTCGTGATGCAACGCAATGTAGAAGGTACGTCACACGATGCGCGCAGGCTTTACGCCGCCGCTGATTTAGCAAGACAGACCATCGCAGTACGATCTTCAGCAGACGCTGGAACCCCGATTGCATCGCTGGAAGCACAAATAGATCAAGGATCTATGGGAGGTCTGGGCTACACATTCTTCGCTGAAGGCGCTGCACAACAGGCAGAGGAACAGCTTAAGACCTTAGTTTCGTTCAAGCGTAAGTCCGTCGGCGTAATTACAGCCTCCGCACTCGGGGCGTTAGCAATTGGTATTGATACATTTGTTGGAGCGATCCACAAGACACCCGTAAACCCGATCGAATCTACCCTCGGCATGTGTGGCCTCGTTCTTGCCGTTATGGCTGCAACGCGCGGGATTTACGCAAAAAGAAACGCCATACAGGCCCTGATGCGAGTTCCAGCGCCCGAAGCGCTTGGGGCCTTGATCGAAGTTGCGGAAGACGCTGATTCTGCTGGCGTAACTGCTGCTGAGGCGCTAGTATCTCGCCTCCAAAGCGTGACGGCGAGAGACAAAGATCGATTTTCACAAAACACGGTTGCCTCGCTTTTAAGGGGAGTGCGGAAGCACCATCGCAATAAGCGGTTTGTAATTGCCGTACTTCACACTCTTGGTCAGGTTGGCGGTGAGGAGTCGATTCAGACAGCCGAGCAGCTTGCACAATTGAGCGCGAGCGGCAGGTTGAAGGACGACATGCTGCACCAGGCTGCGACCGACTGCCTTGCAGCACTAAAAATTAATGCTGCAAGCGCCGAGCAAAGCCGCACGCTGCTGAGAGCATCCACTGGCCTAGATAGTGACGGCTCTGCGCTGTTGCGCCCGGCGAGCAGTTCGGAAACGGGCAACACAGCCGAGTTGCTCCGTCCATTAGAGCGTTAAATCCGGAGTGGTATAATTAGGCCAGAATTGCGCTCCTGCTACCACGCCGCCCCGCAATGCAAAGTTGAATTGAGCTTCAGGAGTTCAGAGTAATGTTCGTTGCGCAAGACGCTTCAAGATTACCTAATAGATTTGCCCGCGCCATAACCCTGTTTCTAATTACTTTTTTGTGTGGTCTACTCACGCCTGCCCACGCCGATACCGCGAAGGAGCACTTCGACCGCGCGATGGCGTTCTATAAAGAGAAGCACTATGAGGCGGCCCTGGCCGAACTCGAAGTTGCGCGAAAGCTAGCCCCGGAAGACGATGGCATACTGAACTGGGTTGGCTGGATCTATCTCTCAGAGGGCCAGTTCTCAGAAGCGAGACCTCCGCTCGAGCACGCGATAAAGATACGCCCGACGTCCGTGGACGCGCATCTCAATCTCGGCAACGTGTACGATGGCCTCAAAATGTATCCAGAAGCGGTTAGAGAGTTCGAGGCAATCACGAAGCTTCGCCCTGGCTATGCGGATGCCTACTACAACCTCGGCAGCGTCTACTACAAGATGCACCGATCCACAGAAGCGATCGATGCGTACCGAAAATCGACTCGCTTTCGGCCTGACGACCCGTACAATTGGAACGGTCTCGGCTATGTGTATCAATCGATCGGGCGAAATTCAGACGCAATGATTGCTTATGGCCGTGCGGCAAAGCTCTCTGCAGGCAAGAGCGAGTCGGTTACCTTCCTCCTCAACTACAGCCTCGCCGCGCTCGCGGTCGCGGGCAAGACGTCTCAGTTGCCCGGGGCAACAGCAAGATTAAAATCCGACATCGCTTACGACTCTGCGCGTACAGCGCTTGTTCAGGCAATAAAGCTGCGCCCTGAAGATTATCAGATTCACGAGACGTATGCCGAGACTCTATTCGATCTTGGGAAATTTGCCGATAGTATTCCAGAATTCGAATATGCCGCACAGATCGCGCAGCGAGATCGCGCTTCGTCTTCCCCAGCGAGTGCAGGTCCCGCCGCCCCTAACCTCTACGATCCCTACTATAACATCGGCATCGCATCCGAGAAAATCGGGCGCCTGCCGCAGGCTGTCGAAGCGTATCAACATGCTGTCGAGTTTGCGGCGCCGGATAGTCATGTGGCGCTTATGCGCCTCGGTGAGATTCATTACAAGCTGACGCAGTTCGACGATGCCGTTAAGTGCTTCACACAGATCACACGTGTAGAGCCCGAGAACTTGAATGGATGGCTCGATCTGGCATCCGCGCTGCACATGAAGGGCGATGCTGAGGCAGAGACAATAATCCTTGAGGAAGCCGTTAGCAAACACCACGGCGAAGCTTCCAAAATGGCGCAGCTTCGTTGCGCTCTGGCTTTCCGATACTATCAGAAAGCGGTAGACCCCGCTGCAGCTGACCCCGAAAGCCTTGCACACGCTTCTGAACAGTACAACGAAGCGCTAAAACTTACGCCAACGATGCCAGAGGCTCAAAATGGCCTGGGGCTAATTGCGCTCAGACTTGGCAAGCCGGACGATGCGATTGTAAAGTTCAAACAAGCAATAGCAGCAAAGCCTAATTTCGCAGATGCCTACAACAATCTTGGCGTTGCGTACAGGGCCAAAGGCAACCTAGTTCAGGCCAGAGCGTACTTCGCGAGAGCGCTGCAGATTAACCCGAATAACAAACTGGCGAAAGATAACCTTGCCAGCGTTGCCGAGCGCGGCAAACCTTAAATTCGGCATACAACCAACATCCGGATTCAATTATGACTATCGAGAACATTCACAATCAGCCGGAGCAGCCGCTCGTTGCCGTAATCATGGGATCGACTTCCGACTGGGAGACGATGACTCACACCGCGGAAACGTTGCGCAAACTAGGTATCCCGCACGAGATTCGCGTTGTCTCCGCGCATAGAACGCCGGATCTCATGTTCGAATACGCTCAAACCGCTGAGGATCGCGGCATCGAGGTGATCATCGCAGGCGCTGGCGGCGCTGCTCACCTGCCGGGTATGGTATCGGCCAAATGCGCTCTCCCTGTTCTCGGCGTGCCAGTAGAATCCCGTGCACTCAAGGGGCAGGATTCGCTGCTCTCTATAGTCCAGATGCCTGCCGGTATTCCCGTTGGCACGCTCGCCATTGGCAGAGCTGGCGCAGTGAATGCCGCGCTGCTCGCAGGCGCCATCCTTGGCAACAAATATCCCTCGATCCGAGCCGCGCTTCACGAGTATAGAGCAGAGCAAACTCGTTCGGTTCTGACTGGCGCTAAGCCATGGGACGAGCCGACAAAGTAATGACGAAGACGATTAACACACCCATCATTGGCATCCTTGGCGCAGGGCAACTTGGACGAATGCTGGCGCTCGCGGGATATCCACTCGGTCTTAACTTCCGATTTTTCGATCCGGATCCCCAGGCTCCCGCCAACCATCTGGCTAAGGGAGTAACTGCTGACTATGCAGACATCTCTACACTCGAAGATTTCGCTTCTGGCGTTGATGTGTTGACGTACGAGTTCGAAAATGTGCCAGTGCATGCCGCACAGCTGCTGAATGCCAGGCTGCCGGTTTACCCACCTCCCTTTGCGCTTGAAACCAGCCAGGACAGGCTCGTGGAAAAAACGTTCCTCTCTCGATGCGGCATCCCGACTCCGCGCTTTGCGCCGGTAGGCGCAGCGAACTCTGAAACGACGCTGGCAGCGGCCGAAACAACCGGTTTGCCCGCTGTGCTGAAGACACGCCGCATGGGCTACGATGGCAAAGGGCAGCGCGTCGTTCTCACTCTGGAGGAGTTGAACCAGGCAGCGCAAGCCCTTGGCGGCGACAACCTGATTCTAGAACAGTTTGTGCCGTTTAGCGCCGAGTACTCTCTCCTTTCTGTAAGAAGCGTATCGGGCGAGATTGCCTTTTATCCGCTCGTGCGAAACGTGCACCGAGACGGCATCCTTAGGCGATCAACCGTTCCAGAAGCAACAACAGAGCTGCAACTTCAGGCAGAGTCTCACGCAAAGCGCCTGCTGGAGGAGCTGAGCTATGTGGGCACGCTGGCCATCGAGTTCTTTTTAGTGAACGGAGCGCTGGTTGCAAACGAAATTGCGCCGCGCGTACACAATTCAGGGCACTGGACCATTGAAGGAGCTGTCTGCAGCCAGTTCGAAAACCACCTTCGCGCAATGGTAGGCTACCCGCTGGGCTCAACGGCCTTAACCAACGGGGCCGTCGGCATGCTTAACATCATCGGTTCTGCGCCGGATGTCCCTGGTATTCTGGCCGTGAAGGGCGCACATCTGCACCTTTACGGTAAATCCCCGCGCCCAGGACGGAAGATCGGGCACATCACATTGACCGCTTCGTCCTTTGATCTGCTGACGGAGCGACTTGAAGAGCTTAACGGATTACTCGGATAACGCCAGAATGAATCCATCTCAAATTCTGATATCTGTTCTGGCGTTTTGCTCCTTTGCGATGGCGGCGACACCGCTGACTGCTCGTGCCGACTCGCCAAAAAACCCTAAGAGAACAATTGTGCAAGACAGACCGCCAGAGCCACAGCGTGAATTTCGCGGCGTATGGGTCGCGACCGTAGCAAACATCGATTGGCCCTCAAAGCCAGGGCTGTCGACATCGGATCAGCAGTCCGAGTTAATTGCTATTCTGGACCACGCCGTACGGCTGCACCTGAATGCTGTTATCATCCAGGTGAGACCGGCCTGTGATGCCCTCTACGAGTCTAAAATTGAACCGTGGTCCGAGTATCTTACAGGGCAGCAGGGCAAGCCACCATCGCCCTACTACGATCCGCTCGAATTCGCAGTAGCCGAAGCTCACAGACGGGGATTAGAACTGCACGCATGGTTTAACCCCTACCGGGCTCGTCACTCAGATGGACACACGCTTGCAGGATCTCATGTAAGCCGCACGCATCCAGATCTCGTGCGGGCTTATGGGCATTCGCTCTGGCTGGATCCAGGCTCAGAGGCTGTGCAGGACTATACCGTAAGCGTCATCATGGATGTCGTAAAGCGATACGATATCGACGGCGTTCACATAGACGACTACTTTTATCCTTACAAAGAGGTAGACGCCAATAAGCACGTCATTCCTTTCCCGGATGATGCAACCTGGCAAGCTTACCTGCAGTCTGGCGGGAACCTGAGCCGCGAAGACTGGAGACGTGAAAATGTCAACACACTCATCGAACGGCTGTACCGTGAGATCAAGCGCGATAAATCGTGGGTTAAGTTTGGCATAAGCCCATTCGGCATCTGGCGGCCGGGCTATCCTGCTCAGATCAAAGGATTTGATGCTTTTGACCAGCTCTACGCCGATTCGCGAAAGTGGATACAGAGTGGCTGGTGCGACTATCTTTCGCCACAGCTATACTGGCCAATTAAGCAGCCAGCGCAGAGCTATACTTCCCTGCTGAAATGGTGGGTCGATCAGAATGCCCATGGGCGGCATATCTGGCCCGGCAACTACACCAGTCGCGTTGGCGACGGGAGCAAAAACTCCTGGTCACGCGATGAAATCGTCCAGCAGGTAGAGTCAACGCGCAGCCAGAACGGCGCAACTGGCAACGTGCATTTCAGCATGAAACCGCTGCTGCAGAATCGTGCTGGAGTAACCGATGCCCTGATCGCGGGCCCCTACGACCAGCCAGCGCTGGTTCCCGCTTCGCCCTGGCTCAAAGACCATACGTCAAACAGACCGAAATTCGATGTCGACGTGGATGACACTACAGGCAAATCCACGCTTACCTGGAGCCCGGGCGGCAAACAACGGCCATGGCTGTGGGTTCTGCAAATCCAGAAGAGTTCGAAGTGGACAACGCTGATATTGCCGGGGGACCAGAAAACACTCAGTCTCACCCCTGCCTCGCCCGAAAAACCGCCCGAGGCATTTGCGCTTTCAGCAGTCAATCGAACCGGCGAACGAAGCCAGCCGGTCGTTATCACGCCTTAGTATAGCCACCATAGATATCGACAATATCATCAAAGAGGAACCTACCATTGTCTGAACAGAATACGCGAAGTCGGCTGACGACAGCCGGCATCCAGAGAGCCCCTAACCGCGCAATGCTGCGCGCGGTCGGATTTCACGACAACGATTTCAACCGCCCGATGATTGGCGTCGCCTCACTTTTTAGCGACATTACACCCTGTAACTCACACCTCGATCGCATCGCTGCAAAAGGGTGCTCAGGAGTGCATGCCGGGGGCGGAATTCCACAGATTTTTGGCGCCCCAACTGCCTCGGATGGAATTATGATGGGCCACCAGGGAATGCGCTATTCGCTGGTTTCGCGCGAAGTTATCGCCGACAGCATTGAGGTAGTCGCTTCCGGCATGAACCACGATGGGCTCCTCGCGATCGGCGGATGCGACAAAAACATTCCGGGCTGTGTTATGGCAATGGCTCGCCTGAACATCCCATCGATATTTGTTTACGGCGGCAGTATCTTGCCCGGTACCGATAACTCTGGCGCAACGGTTGATATCGTCTCAATTTTCGAAACCGTCGGCCTGTTCCAGGCAGGTAAAGTTGACGAAGCAAAGGTTCATGATGTGGAGTGCAGCGCATGCCCTGGCGCGGGATCGTGCGGGGGTATGTACACAGCAAACACGATGAGCTCTGCCGTTGAGGCGCTGGGAATGTCGTTGCCGTACGATGCCAGCCATCCGGGCGTATCTGCTGCCAAGGAGCGAGAGGCCTTTTCTGCTGGCAGTGCACTGGTTCGCTGCATCGAGCAGGGAATAAAACCGCGAGACATCATCAATCGCAAGTCCCTGGAAAATGCCTATACAGTCGCCCTTGCTCTTGGCGGATCCACGAATGCCGTCCTTCATCTCATGGCGATTGCGAGAGAGGCAGAAGTCGAATGGTCTCTCGAAGATTTCGATCGCATCGGTGACAAGACGCCTCACCTTGCCGACCTGAAGCCCGGAGGCAAATATGTGATGTTCGACCTGCATAAGGCTGGCGGGGTGCCTGCCGTAATGCGTGCGCTGCTCGATGCCGGCATGCTCCATGGCGACTGCCTCACGGTTACCGGCGGCACGGTAGAGCAGAACCTGCACGGCATCCCTAGCATCTACTCGCGGCCGCAGGTTGTC
The DNA here is from genome assembly GCA_903919615.1 of uncultured Chthonomonas sp. Classification (GTDB taxonomy): domain Bacteria; phylum Armatimonadota; class Chthonomonadetes; order Chthonomonadales; family Chthonomonadaceae; genus CAIXIX01. Next base: position 5,296 of record CAIXIX010000086.1, on the reverse strand, counting down.
TTCAAGCCACTCGATGCACCTATGCATGCCTCTGGACACCTGGTTATTCTAAAGGGCAACATCGCGCCTGATGGTGCCGTGGCAAAGACGGCGGGGCTTAAAGTGCGCAAAATTACAGGTCCGGCTCGCGTGTTCGAAGGTGAAGAGGCATGCTTTGAGGCCGTTGAAAAGCGTGAAATTAAGCCCGGTGACGTGGTCGTCATTCGTGGCGAGGGGCCCGTTGGCGGGCCAGGCATGAGAGAAATGCTCTCGGTGACCGCGGCGCTCGTCGGCCAGGGTTTAGGCGACCAAATCGGCCTAATAACGGACGGACGCTTCTCGGGTGGCACGCACGGCCTCGTGGTTGGCCATGTAGCTCCTGAGGCATGGGTTGGAGGGCCAATCGCGCTTCTGCAGGATGGTGACATCATCACCCTGGATGCGGACGCCAAAGAGCTGAACGTTCACCTGAGCGACGAAGAGCTCGCTGCGCGAAAGGCGCTGTGGAGTAAGCCCGCGCCAAGAGAGAGAAGAGGCGTGCTTGCAAAGTATGCACTCTGCGTCCGCTCTGCAAGCGAGGGTGCGGTCACCTTCCCCGAATAGGCGCACAGCAACGCAGCCAAACAGCTGCAGGGGCGCCCGGAGTAAACCCCGGGCGCCCCTGCAGATCGAGTCATTCAACTGGAACTAATCTACTGCGCTCTCTGTGTTCGCGCAATGTAGATCTCCATCAATACCTCTTCGGTTTCGCGTTCGTTTAGCCATTCCCAGTAGAACGGATGATGCATAAGCATCTCCAAATCCAGAACGCGCTTGCCGTTCGGGCCATTTGGTTTGGGAATCGGCAACCCTTCCCGATTGTACGCCGCATTGACCTCAAGGATGATGGTGTGACTGGAAGCAGGTCGCGCTGCCTCCTTCTTGCCGTTGGAGCCGGACATACACACCTCTCGGTTCTAAGCGAAACCTCGTGTTCCGCCGGAATTGCAGCTCATATCCGGTTCGCCTGCCTTCCGACGAACTCTCCTGTTAATCTCCCGACGCCGGTCGCTCCGGACCCGGCGCATAAATCACGTGTCCATACATATTGACGGAGCCGCGCTCATATTGGTTCTACGAATACCAACTACGCTAGATTTCTTTAGAGATGCTTAAGTTTGCAAAATATTGACAGCGATCGCACCGCTCCGCTACAATGGTTGTCACGATACCCTTTGCTCCTTGTCTGAATAGTCCACCTGACAGGTAAATCGTCTTCATGCCCGTTCCGTCTAATAACCAGGGAAAACCCGATCAGCCCGTGTCCAGCGACATCGTGCGAATGACAGGGATCACCAAGACTTTTCCTGGAATACTGGCTAATGATCGGGTTAACCTCAACGTGCAAACAGGCGCTTTCCATGCCGTAATCGGTGAGAACGGCGCTGGCAAGTCGACCCTGCTAAATGTGCTATATGGTCGCTACAGCGCGGACTCTGGTCGCGTGCTTGTACACGACGTCGATGTCACCCACACTCTCCGCAGCCCCATCGATGCCATTCATATCGGCATAGGCCTGGTAAGCCAGCACTACGCTCTAATTCCAGCTCTATCTGTAATCGAAAATATCATGCTCGGCTCTGAGCCGGTAAAGGGCAGCCTCGGACTGCTGAACCGAAGGAATGCCATCGAGCGCGTTACAGAACTAGCGCAACAGCTTGGTATTACGGGCATTGATTTTAACGATCCCGCGGGACAATTAACAGTCGCGGAACAACAAAAGGTTGAGATAATAAAGGCGCTCTTCAGAAATGCGCAAATTCTGCTCTTAGATGAACCAACTGCAACCCTCGCGCCAAAAGAGGCCGATATGCTGTTCGCGCTACTTAAGGATTTGCAGGCGCGAGGAGCAACGGTTCTCTTCATTACTCACAAGTTGAGAGAAGTAATGCAGTACAGCACGCATGTCACAGTTCTGCGCACGGGCCGCAATGCAGGCGATTTTATCACATCGGAAACGAACGCGGACGTCCTGCTGGAACGGATGATTGGTCGGCGAGAAGGCGCTGCTACTTCGAAGCCGTCTTCGTCGCCTGCCCTTGTCGACGTGACAAGACCTGTGTTAAGTATCGATGACGTGACAATACACAATGCTCGGGGTGCGCAGGCCGTAAGCGGCGCTTCCCTGGAAGTTTTTCCGGGTGAGATAGTCGGTATTGCTGGCGTGGATGGCAGCGGCCAGCGTGAACTGTCTCAGGCGATTGTCGGGCTGAGATCCGTAAGCGCTGGCTCCTTAGCAATTTCGCCGTCAGATGGAGCCTCGAAACCTATATCTCTGAACTCATTGAGCGTTCGGCAAAGGCAGAGGCTTGGTATCAGCTACATTCCAGAGGATCGGCACCATGCCGCGATGATCATGGAGTTCAGTGTTGCCGAAAACTACATTCTTGGGCATGAAGATGACAAGGATTGGGGCGGCGGCGCAATCCAGAGTCTCAGTAAAATTACGGAAATTGCGAATCGGATTGTCAAGAACTACGATGTGAGAATGGGCGCCAGAGACTCATCAGCGATAGCCGGGGACCTCTCAGGAGGCAATCAACAGAAGGTTGTGGTTGCTCGAGCGCTCGAGAGCAAACCACGTTTGCTTGTTGCATGTCAGCCCACTCGCGGCTTAGATACCGGCGCGGCTACATTTGTATACGACAGGCTGCGTGTCGCGACATCACACGGGCTGGCGGTCCTCCTGTTCTCGCTGGATCTTGATGAGGTGCTGGAGCTTTCCGATCGGATCGCTGTAATGTACAACGGCCAGATCGCAGGCATTCTAACTCGGCAGGAAGCCAATGCAGATCGCGTTGGCGAACTGATGACCGGCGGCCAGCCCGTATTAGGAGGCCCCAATTGATCCGCGACTGGATTGCACGTCGATGGAACGTACTTCGGCCGTTGGCTGGCATCCTATCAGGGCTGATTGTGGCAGCCTGCGTAATGCGTCTGACGGGGTTTCAGCCTCTTGCGGCTTATGCTGCGCTTTGGAGCGGCGCAAGCGGCCTGGAGTATGGCGCTGCTTCCGGCGAGGGGCAGATCGCACTTGGCTCCGGGCATCTCAACACTTTCCTGCTCGCTCAGTCGTTATCGGCAGTTACTCCCCTCATCTTCACGGGGCTAGCAGTCGCCGTCGGGCTCCGCGCTGGTCTGTTTAACGTTGGGGCACAAGGGCAGATGACGATGGGAGCCCTTGCCGCCGCCGCAGTTGGAGTGATAGGCAGAACCGGCTTATCGGATGCCGGCACACTCAATCCCGCTCTGCATGTTGGCCTTGTGCTTGTCGCAGGCGCTGCGGCAGGGGCAATCTGGGGCATAGTGCCTGGAATTCTGAAGGCCGCTCGCGGCGTTCACGAAGTGATCAGCACAATTATGCTGAACTTCATTGCACTCGATGCCGTGCAGTACCTGGTGACGCATAGCCTGAAGGACGATGCACCCGGAAATCAAGCGGCTCAGAGCCCAATAATGGCCTCTACCTCATGGCTATGGCCGTATGTAAACGGTAGCAATCTGACGGCCGGACTCCCGATTGCGCTGGCGCTCCTGTTAATTGTTAGCTTTATGATTAAGCGCACATCGCTGGGCTACCAGATTCGTGCCGTTGGGCTTGGCGCAGACGCTGCTGGGGCGAATGGAGTTCCCGTTGCCCGAGTCTTGGTTACCTCAATGGCGATATCCGGCGCAATTTCAGGGATAGCAGGCGCAGTGCAGGTGATGGGGATCCATCACAGATATGTTGCAGGCGTCGCAGGAAGCTTTGGCTTCGACGGAATTGCTGTTGCCCTGCTTGGAAACCTGAGCGGTATCGGCGTTCTTCTCGGCGCAGTTTTCTTCGGAGCGCTTGCGAGCGGAGCGCTCTATATGCAGACGAACACAAATGTTCCAGCGCCAGTATCCGAAATCGTTCAAGCCGCCGTCATTATCTTTACGGGCGCGAAATACACGATCGCAGCGCGCACTAAGAACATTACCACTGCAAAGGATGATCAGGACCCGGGCATTGTCGAGGGACGAACTTTGGCGGAAGGAGCGGCCGGATAGTGGGCTCACTCGCCAATATACAGAGTTTCTGGCTAATTGCAATCCTCGTTGCCACACTGAACGGCGCTGTGCCATTGGTTCTGGCTGCGATGGGCGGTATTCTCTCCGAGCGCTCTGGCATTGTTAATATTGCGCTGGAAGGAATGATCCTAACAGGCGCGTTTTTTGGTGCGTGGTGTGGCCAATCAAGCGCGGCTGTTGGCCTCGTTGCGGCAATCGCATCAGGAGCGGTACTGGGACTGCTTCACGCCCTGCTCACCCAAAAACTGCGCATGAATCACGTCGTGAGCGGCCTTGGCATTAACATGCTGGCGGCGGGCGTAACACGATATCTCTCGCTTGTGTACTTTCCGGGCGGGTTGGAGTGTAAGGCGATACGGCCGATATTCTTTCTGACTGCAGCTGCGGTACTCCCTGTGGCAGTCGTTCTGCTGTTGAAACGGACGCGATTTGGGCTTCGATTGCGCGCAACAGGCGAGAACCCCGAAAGCGCTAGAATGGCGGGAGTCAGGGTATTGCCAGTGCGCGTTGCGGCTGTAACTCTATCCGGCATTTTCGCCGCGCTTGGCGGCGCCTATCTTACATTGGGAGAGGAGCATACCTTCTCCCGTGATATGTCTGCGGGAAAAGGCTATATCGCGCTTGCCGCTGTGATCTTTGGTAAATGGAACCCGCCAGGAGCGGCTGTGGCAGCGCTGTTATTCGGACTGTTCTATGCGGTTCAATCGCAAATGCAGATACACAATCTGAATCTGCACATCGGTGGCGTGGAGCTTACGAATCCCGCACTTCTGGACACATTGCCCTATTTTGTCACGCTCATCGCGCTGGTTAGCGTAGTCGGGAAATCGGCGCCTCCTGCCGCGCTAGGACAGGAAGATACGGACGCGAGTTGATCGCCTCCTTTCGAATCCCTTGCTGAACGATGCTTGAATCGGGTAGAGTTTGACGGCCGTCGGACGGGTAACGAGGGCAATGGGCGTCGGAATGCTATCTGCGCCTGAATTGGAGACACACCATGAAGATATTCGGTAAAACCATTGGTAAAGAGAAGCCTGCTCCGTTTTCTGAATTCCGAGATATGGTGCGTCTCTCGGTGCGAAGACAGCACCCTAATGCACAGTTATCTAACAGCGACACTGGCATTGTAATGGTTCTGGATGGTAAACGGCAGGACTGCAACCTGCGCAACCTCTATATGGAATATAGCAAAGCGCCGCAGGATCATGAAGATCAGATCAATCGT
>CAIXIX010000085.1 GCA_903919615.1 uncultured Chthonomonas sp. | reverse complement strand
CACCGTAACATGGTGAAAAGACTCTGCGATTTTCGCGATCAATCAGTCCGCAAACAGCATAATTTGAAAGACTTAAAAAAGATCAAGGAAAGTCGCCCACAAAAACACAAATCGATTCACTTGTTTCTGCGACTGTCCTAAAGATATCAAGAACATCAGTGAACTGACACCGCACAATATCTCTTATACCTGACGAATCGTGTCAAGATTAATCGATAGGTCAAATCTTAACATCTCGTTCATGTTTTGCAGGTATTACTATGAAGAATTAATATGCAGTTGCTCTATGGAGGGGAAAAACAATGCAGAGACCGTCTGGTCTAAATATCCTGTGCGCTGGACTGGCCCTATTCATGGTTGCCGGTTCGAGCCATGTCGCACATGCGGACGGACCGTACCGCATTCTGAAAACCGAAAAGGTTGGCGGCGACGGCGGATTTGACTACGTTTATGCCGATTCGGATAACCGTAACCTCTATGTTGCTCGCACGGGAAAGACCCCTCGCGTCGATGTATTCAACCTGGATACCCTTGCCCCTGTCGGCTCATTGAAGGAGACAGCTGCCCATGGCGTGGTAACAGACACGGCATCTCATCACGGCTTCGCTTCCAGCAGCCCGATCGTCATGTTCGATACCAAGACGTTTGCACCGATAAAGTCGATCAAAGTCGAAGGCAGACCCGATGGTCTGCTGGCAGATCCGTCAAACCATCGCGTGTATGTCCTTAGCCATGAGGCACCCAATGTTACCGTGCTGGATGCTAAAGACGGCAGCATCATTACCACGATTGATCTTGGCGGCGCACCTGAGCAGGCTGCAGCGGATGGCAAAGGCAAGATCTATATCGATGTTGAGGACAAAGACAGCGTTGCGGTTATCGATACCAAGACCTGCAAGGTCTGCGGCAACTATTCTTTGAACGGCAAGGGCGGGGGCAATGCCGGGCTCGCACTGGACTCAAAAGCCGGTGTGCTCTATGTCGCGTGCCGTACTCCCCAGGTAATGGTTATGCTAAATGCGGCCGATGGCAAGTACCTGGCAGATCTACCCATTGGCAGAGGATGCGATGGCGCTGCTTTCAACATGAAATCCGGGGAGTGCTTCAGCTCGCAGGGTGATGGTACGCTCACCATTATCAAGCACAAGGCCGGCAGCGAATTCGAGGTAGAACAGAACGTTACGACCAAGGTCGGCGCGAAGACCTGCACACTGGATACGAAGACGGGGCACATCCTGCTGATTGCCGCCGAATTTGGCCCAGCTCCCGAGGGACAGGCCGCGCCGGGTGGGCGCCCGCGACGCGGCCCACTGGTTCCGGGTTCGTTCTCTATTATCGAAGTAGGTAAGTAGTCACTAAATCGCTTGTGCCAGGTTGGCTGACCTGGCACAAGCGATTCACCTCAACTCCTCACTTCGTTCTACTCGTTATCATTCAATTCACACTGTATTCAATTCACACCGTCATTTGTTACTTACTGCCGACTGCAGTAAAGACGACGCTGATCTGCGGGTTCGTGTGTCGAACTAGAAGCACATGGCTCTTGCCGTTGTACAGATAGCAGCTTGGTGCATTGAGCTTTGCAGCCTGTTTAAGTTCAACTCCGGCTGCTAGCACCTTTATTGGCGGGCGAGCGACTTTGATAAGCTCTACGCTGTCTGATAGCGTTCGGTAGTTCAGCTTCTGTTTCTGATAACTTATAGCCTGCACCTGGGTAGAACAGCGTAGAAGATGTGTCTCGCCTTCCGGCGCAATCTCGGGCAGGCACCCCATATCCTGATACAGATACCGCACGACAGGCGACGTGAGACTGTACCAACACCCATAATCGCCATAGCTGTTCGGGCTAAGCACTGTATTGTGAGCTCTGCCATCAGGCTTCAGACCGTATTTATCAACCATACGAACCGCTTCGAGCACCGTCGCACGATAGCGCTCTTCGCCCGTCGTAAGATAGAACTCGCCGGACATCATCGACCAGTTCAGCGTCGAGCTTGGCGTCGCAGCCATGTACCCTGTCTGCTCTCGAAACAGCAACCCCATGTCGCGATCGACGAATGACAATCCATCCATCGTGTAGTCGTAAAGTCGCTTCGCGTGCTCAAGATACGATTTTCCGTTGACTTCGTTTCTGTATCGCAACAGCAGGCGGATCGTCTGCAACGGCGAGTAATGCACCTGAGAGTTGCTTTCGCGAGGGATATCTTCGTACAGCCCAGACCAGTTGTCGGTGCGAAGGGGGTTACGCATCATCCACATCCAGGCAAGTATCTGGCTGTTCTTGTAGTTGTAGTTGTGGATGAGCGAGAAGGCTTTCTCAAGGAAGGCAACGTTGAAAAAGATCGCTGCCGTGTACTGCTGAGACACTTCGCCGGTTTTGGGGTTCACGCGGAAGGGCCAGCTGCCATCACCGCTCTGCCGGGCCGTCAGTGTATCCGCAATTTCACGCACAGAATCGAGGTACTTACGTGAGCCCGTAACTTCGTAGAGGCGCGTGTAAGAGAGCCCCATGTAACCGGCCTTATCCGGCTGTAGTGAATCTCGATCCTCATATCCGCCCGGTTTGCCCTCGGTAAATGTACTCCAGGGCAGGTATGGCCACTTCCAATCGGAAGGTGTGCTATGCGCGATGGTCCAATCCGCCAACTCTCTCGCTCGACGAAGCGCTTCGCGATCTCCCGAGTAGTTATAGTAGTTGAGGAACGCCTCGATCAGGTAGGCATGGTGGAATGCAGGAAACGAGCTCCGATAACCGAAGTGATTATCATCGTCTATTACGGCATGATTAATATATGGAGGGATTTTATTACCTTGCTCATCCCGAATGGCATTGTTATCGATGCCGGTATCGCTCATCAAGAATTTGGCTGCGTGCTCCAAAGTACGGCCAGTGTTTGCAGTGAGGGCCGAGGATGCTGGTCGATATTCGGCGGCCTTGAGAAAAAAGGCCGTTTCGTTTGTATCGGCGGCAGGCGGGTCTATGATGTGCTGAGCAGAACAGGGAGACATAATCTGTACCAGGGACAATGCAAGCGTAATCTGAGCAATGAAGCTGTGTGCTCGTAAATATATCTTCATGGCTCGACCTCAACCTCCGCTTCGATTTCAACGCAAATGTGGAACGAGATACGTATACCTTCTTGGGCAGTAATCTCAGGAGGCAGTGTAAACCCCAGGTCTATCAGCTTCTCTTCAACCGTCATTTCGCCTCCGGGAATATGACCAAACGATGACTCGGGAATTGATTGAGGGTTTACTGGCCGGATTTGACTGGTGGAGTCGCTAGCTCCTGTTTAACAACCACGCCAAAGTCTGCGGTTGGTGTATAGTTCCAATCCGATATCAAACTTGGCGCGGCGGACGGATGCATGTCCCAAGCGGTCCAGTCCCAATCGTTGTCGTGCAGGGCCTGAACCACTTGTTTAATCCAACTATCGCCCTGCAGGTTATTCCTGCCTGAGCCTCCAGAACCGAATTCACTAACGATTACAGGAATTTTAGCCGTAGCAGCCTTCATTTTGGTCAGCCATTTATCAAATGTGTCGCCTTTAAACGGATAGTCGTGATTTGCATAGATTACGCCAGAGCCAGTTGGGTCGACTAGCTGGCTGCCGTTTAAAAAGCCAGACATATCGTACGCCCAGTCCAAACCGCCAGCAACAACGACATTTTTTGCGCCCGTCGCTCGAACCGTGTCCAGCAGTTTCTGCATTCCGATCGCGGTATATTTCAGGCTGGTGCCTTTTCGGCGATCGGTTTCGACGACGTCTCCCCCATCCTTCCAAACTTGCCAGCTCACGTCATGCGTTTCGTTGTAAAGGTCGAACATCACACATGAACGATTTGCGTAGGCGGCAGCGCACTCTTTCCAGAACGCCAGACTGTTAACATCTGGCATCAGATGCTGACCAATCTGTTTGCCCCAATCCCCCGCATTCGACCAGTGCAGGTCCAGCATCACATAGCTGTTGAGAGAGTCGCAGAGGTCAACAACCTGTCGAACAAGGGCTCGATACGCGGCCCCATCGTCCTTCTGCTCGGGCGCTTTACCGAACCATCGGTCCTGTGAGAGTGGCAGCCTGATGACGTTTGCATGCCAACCGGTTACTGCCGTGCGTACGGTATCAAGAATGTGACCCTCGCCATTGCTGGTCCACTCCATCGAAGCTGCATTGACACCCTTCAGGTGAACGCGATGTCCATCGAGATCGGTAACGTGAAGACCGGATACTTTCAACGCAGGCGGCGCTGCCAACACGGTGCCGCAAATCGATAAGCCAATCACTGACAGCGAGACCATAAGTATTAATTTAACGTAAGGTTTTGAATCAGTCATAACAGCGCTCCTTTGCACCAGGTCGATTAAATCGGATCGAAACCGCTAACTAAGGATGAGAGGTCCATCTCCACAGTAATTTGGATTGCCAAATTTTGTGATCTGATGTCCGAATCCGTGCGCAATGGAGAGGAGCAAACGGTTATGCGCAACGTTGGGGAATTTCAACGAACGCCCCATCTTGAACCCGGGGGCGCCACCGACGAGAACAAACGGTATGTTATCCGGAGTGTGAGAGTTGCCCTTGCCTAGCTCATTCGTCCAGACAATCAGTGTGCTGTCCAGCAATGTTCCCGTCCCATCCGGATCGGGCGTATCGTGAAGGCGTTTGGCCAGGTACGCAAGCTGCTCGCAGTACCACTTGTTGATCTTTGTGAGTTTTGTTTGAGCATCGGCATTGCTGTCCGGCTCATGTGATAGCGAGTGCTGTCCCTCATTGATACCAAGCCATCTATGCCTGGATTCACCAACCGAGTTTGTGTACTGAAGCGTCGCAACCCGTGACAGGTCGCCCGCAAAGCTGCTGACGAGCAGTTCGATTTGAAGTTTGCTGATGGCGGGCATGTTGTCGTTATCCTGCCGTACTCCCGGTTCCAACACTGGCACCGCGTGCTTCATTTCAACTCGAGCGCTCGTCAGATCGGTTTCCATCGATCTTATAAGGGCCGCATGGTCATCCAAAATTTTCCGGTCTTTGCCTCGAACGGCAGACCGTACGCTGTCCATATCCTGTTTCAGATCATCAAGGACGCTTTTGAGCATCTCCTGATCCTTTTGATGGCCATAGAGGCGAGAAAACATCTGATACGGATTGCTGATTGGCGCGATGGGCATATTGGGACCAGCGTAGGACATTCGCGTCCACGTATCGGCCCGTTCAGGAACCATCACGCCGAACTCCAGCGAGCCAAAACGAGTGCGATTGGCGGGATTGCGCTGCAGATACGACGCGATCTCCTGGTCTATGGATATTCCAGATGCCCAACCCGCTGGCGTATCGGATCCCCCTTGAACGTTTCCGGGAAAGAGCTCGATGCCCGTTAGCAGACAGCCAATGCCGCGCATGTGACCATCGCCATCACCTCGAATTTTGTCACACACGCCGTGTAGTATCAGTGTTCGGTCTTTGAATGGCTGGAGGGGCGTCAGGCTCTCCTTCAGAGTGAATGAGTCGCCTTCTTCATCTGGCCAGAATGTTGAAGGCACCACTCCATCCGGACTGAACATGATGATCAATCGCTGTTTGCGAGGCGCTCCATTGTATGGAGATTCCGCAAGCGAGGACATGCCATTTAGAAATGGCAGCATGGCCGCGCTGGCCCCGGCAGTTCGCAGCAGCTCTCTTCTAGACAGTGGATGGCTCATCATTCAACCTCACAGTAATTGCGCATGGGATCCGAAACTGATCTGATATTCTACCGCTTTAGAGATGCGCGAGTTGCAATCTCAACCACGAGTTTGCGGATGCTATAACCGTTGCCCTCGAAATAGGTTTGTAACTCCGGCAACTCGCTCGGCCCGAAAGCGCGAATGGGCTGCCGAACCAGATTCTGAAACAGCTTTTCAACAAAGGCCTGATGGGCCTCTGGGGCGATCGCGATGTAGTTTGCAAGATCGGCCGGCCCCTTGAAGCTCACCGTTTCACCGCTAACCGTTCGATAGTATCCGGAGCAATTCACTGGCTTCCCATTGTCCACAGTTCGTATTCTGCCAATAGCATCGTACTGCTCCAGCGTATAGCCAATTGGGTTCACCATGCTGTGGCAGCCATGGCAAAATGCCGGGCTCGTCTGCATCTCAACACGCTCTCTTGTCGTAAGGTCTGGATGCAGATCTGCAGCCAGAGGCGCAAATGCGGCAGGCGGAGGCTGCAGAATTCGCCCAAGCATGTTCCGATAGATTAGCACTCCCCGGTGGATGGGTGAGCTCGACTTCAAATAGGCTAGGCTGGACATCAGGTACGGGTGAGTCAACACGCCGTACCTTTCCCCTGGTTTCATCCGCACTTCTCGAAATGTCGCATCCTGCGCCAAGTCACCGCCATAAACCTTCGAGAGCTTTCCGTTTAGAAACAGGCTGTCCTTTTTAAACAGGTCGCGGTAATCGGAGTTGTCCCCTAAAGCGATCTCCTTAAGTTCCAGCTCCAGAGAAGTGCGAAGGTCTGCAGCAACCGATGGATCAAAATCGGGATACTGTTTCGCATCCTTTGCCAGGTCGGGATATTGATCCGCCTTTAGCCACAGCATGAAGAAATCTCGCAATTTGATCCAGGCTCTATCGTCCTGAATCATCCTCTCAGCCTGTGCGCGCACGGCCTCTGGCGTGCTCAGCTCGTTATTGGAAGCTCGCTTCATTAGCTCCTCATCAGGAGCAGAATCCCAGAGCGCAAAAGACAAACGAGAAGCGACGCAATAGGAATCCGGGTGTGAATCGCCCTGTTCCAGGTAGAGAAATCTTGGTGAGGAGAGGGCGAGCAGCACCACACGCTTAATTGCCTCTGCAGGGTCCGGCGCGGCAGCAAGTTGGGCATCGATGTACCTGCGCTTGAGCTCTGGGGTTAGCGGATGGCGAAAGGCTCTTTCGACAAACTGCTCACAAAAGGTATGAACTCTTTCGTCGCGGTTCTTGATATCGTCAGCGTATCCTGCCAGCTCCTTTGAGTGAGCGCCACAGTACTCTGCCGTCTCAAGGGCTGCCGACGTCGTCGCATCCTCCCAGGCTCGGGAGACCGAGTTGCCTCTTTCGTACCCAATGCTTCGATCGTCCGGTGGAAAAGGAGTTGTCGGTGAAAACAGAGGCTTGCCGACCCACGGAGTAAGGCACCTCTCCGGGATTACCTCTTCCGCAAGTTTCGGGCGTTTCCATTCCAGCGATATCGAAGCTGCGGCAGGCGGATGCTTCTTAACCTTCTCAAGGTTATCGACGCCAGTTACGCCCTTGTAAAGCTCGAGGCGTAGTGGATAGTACCTGCCAGATAACAGATAGACAGACCCTCTGTATTCGGTTCTATCCCCAGACTTCACGGTTGCATCAATCAGAGCGTCTCGTGTTGAATTAACAAATAGCTGAACGGCATGTTCTGTGCGCACGATGAACTCATATTCGCCCGTTTCGGGCGCATATACCGAGCCCGTCCAGATCATTGAGAACTGATAGGGGTCTGGATCTTGAGGCACGGGAACGGATGCGCCGTACTGGAAGTGCACCTGTGGATCAATACGATTGAGCACGGGCTGCCCCTGAGGACGACCTAATTTGTAGTAGCTTGCGGAGAGGCCATTGCTATGGTTGCGCGTAGGGAATGTCTCGAAGCTGGCGAGCAGATCTGAGACTGCATTTCGAAACTGACGAACAGTGAGCCGAGATAGAGACACTTCCGGCGGCCTGTTTCTTGCCTGGGCCACGTTGGAGTAGAACGCATCGTAGATAAAGAGCGCCACGGACTTGGAGTCCGTAACAGAACACCTGCGTGCGTTCGCGCCTGGCGGCATCGACTTGCTGATATACGCAGCTAACTCGCTTTGTGTTTTATCTCCAGCAAGCTGGCGGTGGTATTTTGCAGTGCCCTCGCCCTTTTCACCATGGCAAGAGGCACACTGTCGTCGGAACACCACCTGCCCTGTCAGTTTTTGTGCTGTTTGCGTGGTTTGAGCATGGGGCGATTGTGCCGTAAAAAGGGCGATGGCAACCGCGGTGACGGGCAATACAAAGATCGCGGACAGGGATGTTCGGTTCATACCACGCACTCCGGAACCCGAGTTGGTCGACAGGTTGTTCAAACGATCACATTCATGGCCTGTCAACAGGTATGACGGCACAACTCAGGGAATGTGTCGACTTGATTAAATTGCGCTCGACGTTAGGGCGACAACAAAACTGCCAAGAGCGCTCACTGGAGCCGACACGGTGTAATTGGCGGTGTTAACCACCGAACCCGGCACTGCCACGGCGCCGGCAGGTGTAATTCGGTATAAAACAAGATTGGATGCAGATGCGCCGGCCGGAAGGTTGGCGGACTTATATCCAATGGTTAATGTCGCGGGAGCGCTGAACGTTAAAGACGCAGGGGTAATAGTAAAAGCAGTACCGGGCACAACCGTGTAGCTGCTCGTCGAAGCCGGTGGCGTGGAAGTAACCTGAAGGCTTACCTCAGTATTCGATATGACCGCACCCGCTGGCACATTCAGCGTCGCATTCTGCAGGGTTACGATACCGCCTGCCGAGCGGGTAATCAGTACGGTAATAATCTGAAGAATCAGATTTACCGTCTGGTTTCCGCCACAGCCAACGACAAAATATGAGCCCGGACCGATCAATGCCAGGGAAGCCGCGATGTAGCCAAAACGCGATCGTGATAGGTTGTGTGATCTCTTCATTACAGCATCGTACCCTAAGTATGGTCCAGAGTTAGTTCGGCATTGAGGCAGGTTCTTTGCGAAGCGCTCTTGGCAAAGGCTCCACAGTGTGATGGAAGCCGGCCCTGTCCATGCCTCGGTGCATCGATGGGTGAGAGGCCAGCAGTTTCCATGGCAATCCAGACCGGACATCCTCAATCGCGAGGAGCGCCATACCTAGATCGATGCCAATCACATCAGGATCAAACCAGCCTCGATCCAGGTTAAACGAATCGCTGAAGCCGTATCGCCCCCACATTCGATCGGCAAACCGCCTGTATGTCTCGTCGGCAGAGGCGCGTGAAAGAACTGGAGTATAGATGATTGAGGCGATCGCGCCGGTTGTCGAAACGGTGCCGTTTTCTGGTGATGGAACGCCAAAGGCATTATAGCCATCCGGAGCATCGCATGCGTTCAATGCCCAGATATTCGGCCCGTAGGATTTACGTGTTGCGGACAGCTCGATACAGTAGTCGCGGTTCATGAGCGTTGCGGAGGTCGAGCTTACCCAGTAGTCCCAGCCGGAGCTATCGCGCTGGTCTTTCATATTGAAATAGATCTGCGCCATCTGATGCATAAAGATCGGACCGCCTGCAAGAGTAGTGTACTTGCCATGGCTGTACAGATTTCGCTCCCAGGCGTTCCAAGACTCGCGCGGAAGCGGATTTTTGTTGGCGCCCAACCCCAGAATATACAGGAACATCAATTCACAGTAGTGATCCCAGTTATTTTCGAGAAATCCGGTCTCAGGCTTCCATCCCATTGCCAAAGTCAGCTTGTCTGGCTGCTTCCCGCCATCTGTTCGCATCCACGTCCAATCTACACGATCGTAAATCCTATTGGCAAGCCGGTTAACCTCGGTACCCTTCCAGTACTCGCCCGACTCAAGCGCGCCAAGCAGTAGGAGCGCGGTATCGATCGAAGAGAGTTCACAGTTCCAAACGCGAGCCCCCGTGTGCTTGTCGATAAAGTGGTAGTACCATCCATGCTCGTTAGGAAACCGCTCGCAAACATACTTCAAGGTGAGTAGGGCGCGGTCGTATGCCTGTGCCTTAGTCACCCATTTGTGCTGAACAGCCACCGGCAAGCTAGCCAATGCGTAGCCCGTGCTCGCGATGCTGGCAACGGTATATTCATCTTCTCCGCCAACATTTCGCGCGCGATCGTTCGTCAGCCCGGTCGTCGGATCGGATTTGTCCCAGAAGAACCGAAATTCTCGGTTTTGAACTTCAGTTAACAGCGCATCGCCTGCGAGAGGCTTCGGCGTAGTCTGTGCTGCTGCGTCCACAACGCCAGCCAAAGCGAAGGCAACAATCGCGACGATAAGGTAAGTGGATTTTCCTGGTTGCATGAATTAACAGTTTAGGGCGATTTGATAAGCCACACTTCGCACACCTGGCAGCCTCGGCCATTACGCCCAAATCCGGCCTGGATGCTGAACGTGAGGGTCAGATCGCCAGTTGCGAACGCGGCTGCAGGCAGATCGAATTCGACCGGGTGATTGGGAACAGGCTTACTGCTCATCGGCTGAATTTCAACGCCACCGCTCGCCGTAAGTCGGATGGGGACGTCGGCTTTCTCTGGTCCGTAAGTCACTCTCAGCTTATAGTGTGCTTTTGGATCTAAGGCAAAATACCGCATCTGGAGCGGTGTATCCCATAAGGTCTCGGCGAAGCGCCGCCAGCGCATTCTGCCCTTCGCGTTTACAGCCCAACCCATGCGAACCGACTTCAATCTCCCTGGATCTTGCGGGAAGGTGATGGAGTTATCCAGGTGAGGACGGTGGCGCGGATCGCCCAGGTCATCATAGAAGCCGCCTTCGCCGGCATCTGTCCAGTGCACGATTTCATCGATCCGCTTCAATTTCTCCGTGTCATCGGGCATAGAGCGAATCGCTTTGATCTGATCGAGAAGCCAGCCCTTATCGTTTATTGTGTTGTCGATTTGGTCCAGGTTTGCTCCACGCTCCACATTGAGTGCGCCGTATAGCGGGACGCTAAGCTGCATGCGTATGCTCTGGAAGAGCGCTTCCGCAAGCACTTTGAGTCGGACGCTGAGATCGGCGGCAGCGGCCGGCGCAGGCTGAAGCGTGAGAAATGCCTCTGCCGTTGATAGCGACTGAATCCAGCCGGTGGATCTTGCTCTCGATAGCGCAAACATCGCGCTCCGCTCCGAAGTGCGCTCCCAGGCTGCGCGCGCCTGCACGTAGGCATCATAATACGCCCTATAGAGTGCCTGCTGGTATCTCCAGTTTGCCCTGTTTGCAGGGGTGGATGCCTTCTCGATATCCTGAAACAGCTTCAGTGTTTTGGGAATCTGGGTATTCGATTCTGCAGAACCAACCCAGTCTTTCTCCAGCGCCATCAAGCCATTAGCAAACGTCTCTTCGAACCGAGTATCGATGAAGTAACGACTGTACTCGCGCAGTACCTGCTTAGTATCGGTTGAAGGGTCCCACTCCATTGCGCTCCAGATGGCTTTGTTCACGTCATCGTTACAGCCCTCAGAGTAGGTTATTGAGCCGATCGTATCGGCCTGATGGGCGCGGCAGATGGTAGTCTCCGCAGCAGGACGCGGGTTGATGCACTCTCTGCCTTCGGTCAGGGCAAAGGCAAGGTCCCAATCTTCCACAGGAAACTGACACAATGTGCTGTGGGTGATGTCCGGATAGTGGCGAATAGGATACTGCGCCGGGACCAGCTTTCGAAGCTCAGACAGCGGTGTGCGCACCTGTGGCCCGAACACAACGCCTCCTAGCCATGATGGCTTTTGCGTCTTCACGATAGTGAGGAACTGATCTACCCACATCTGATCAAATCCTTGAGGAGAGACCCAGATCTTTGCTCGTGGATGGTACTTGTGTAGCGATTCTGCCTGCTTTTGCAGCAAATTCATCAGCACATCCGGACGCGTATGGCCCGGATCACCACCGGGTACAAACACGGCATCTATGCGTGAAAGCCTTCTGAAAACCTCACTCCACTCCTGTACCGCTGCAGCTACCTGTTGCGGCTTTGAATAGTCCGCCTCAAGCGCGGGATACCACACCCAGACGTCCATACCGTACGAGTCCAGCAGGGCCGACATCTTCTCCATCATTCGCAGGGGAGGCTCTGGAAAGAGCGGGCTGTCGCCCTCATCATCCGACCTTGGCGGGATAAGTTCGACGGCATTGGCGCCAAATACGGCCAGGTCCCGTACGTACTGCTCCCACATTTGAATGGTCCAGCCATCATAGGAGTTAGTTTTCGGACGATATCCGAGCTGATGCCCGCGAAGTGGGTGATATGGGTAGGTGGTTATGTTCGTTGATGAAGGCAGCAGAACCGCATCGCGGCTGATCATCAGGTTCCTTAACAGCCTTCCAACACCAAAGAGCACACCGCGCGGATCGCCGCCTGCAATCACTACTATCGTTCTGGAACCTGAGTAAACAATGCGCAGCACGTAGCCATCAACGTGTGTGAGCGCAGCATCCGGCCACGCTGGAATTGCTCCCTTTAGGTCAGCTTTTGTGCCAATCAGGATGATTGGCGACGATCCGGCAGGAGAAGTTGAACGCTGGCTCCAAACAACAAAAGAGCGCTTTGCGACCTCTTCTGCCAGCATTAGCGCTGCCTTGTTTTCGACTTTCGACGCAGATTTCAGGACGATCGTCGCGTGTGTTAGATCGAGCATTCCGGTGGACGTTTGCGCAATGGAACCATTAGGAGTTTTCTGGGCAAAGCTCATTACTTGTGTTGACGCCAGCAGCAGTGCTGCCAGCGCTCCGATGAAATATGATCTTATCATGTTCACCAGTTATTCAAGACGTCACTTATCTCCTGCGAGATACTAGCACGGGAATTGCTCTAGTTATTGCTTGATTCAATCTTCATCGCCCCTACTGTATCCAAATCCTCGTCCATGTTCTTCGTGCGTATTTAGCGAAGAAGTTAACGTTATCAACAAGATACGCAGTTAACTCTCGGAACAAGGTCGACCACACCGACCGGTCACAGGATTTGCTTCTGAGTGTCCTTCAGCCCGTGCATTGCATTGGACCTCACATGCACTCGCCAATGGAAACAGGCTAGATGCAGTACGCTTTGTGGTTGTTTTGTCAGGCTCCAGCGGTCGCTTTTACCGCGTGCAAGCAGTGGCGTGCGTGGCGACCTTGCCCGCCAGTGAGTCAAGCCGCCGACGCAGTAACCGCATTTCCGATTCTCCTTCGAAATCTCTCGCGTTCGGAGCTTCGACAGCTTCTGCAAAAAGTCCCATTAGGTACCAATCCGCTCCGACCAGGAGCAAAGATTTCTAAAGCTCCTGTGGCAGAAATCGCTCGGATGCGGGATTTAATATCGGAAGGCGCAATTCGGTCGGACAAGGCAAATGTGCCGTTCACACAGGCCGAGGGATAACGGCCGTCGAACGATTCGATGTCAGCGCCCCCGAACAGCGCGCCACTTTGATGAATTGTAATAAACTGGCAGCGATAGCGTTGTAATCATCTGGGCCTGGCGCAGGGCGTCTTTGCCTCGCGAGTCAATCATGCCAGGATATTAGCAGATCGCGTGAATCTCAAAACAAATTGTGGCGCGATACAATTTACGTGAGAATTCGTTACTACTCAGGCATCTACTCGTGATAATATCCGAGCGGGTTCCTGTCGATAATTTTGATTTGTAAAAAAATCTTTGGATTTCACAGAGTCATTTGGTAGGCGGATGGTGAATCTGTATTTGTGAACAGATTGAAGCCT
>CAIXIX010000084.1 GCA_903919615.1 uncultured Chthonomonas sp. | reverse complement strand
GGCTCGGCCCAGATCGAAGGCGCAGTTGGTCAGGAAGAGACCAGCGACTTCGTTCGTATCGTCGTTCCAATGGCGTATTACAGCCATACACGGCGTGTAACCCTCGTCGCCAACATGGTCGCCACTGTTGACGGCAAGGACCGTAATCGGATTCAATAGTCCGTGCTGACGAATGCTGTCTGCAAGCCCGTGCAGCGCCGCCTCATCAACATGCTTGCGCGGTTGGTTTGGATCTGGCGAAATCAAGGAATGCCGTATATAGGTAAGCTCCAACTGCTAATATCTCCATTATGAGGCGCTAAGAATCCCGTCTGACCCTACTCCACATGCAGAGGACACGGCGTCAGCGGATTTCTAATATCTCTCACGATTATGCGGCGGTCTCGCCGCCGTGTCAAGATCAAACGCTCTGCGCAGACTTCAGCCGATCTATTGCCCGTGCCCATTGTGCACGAACTGCATCTGGCGCCGTTCCCCCTCGGGACTTTCTTGCCGAGACGCTGGCGGTGACAGTGACCGCAGCAATGGCTGCATCCGCCGATTCTTTCAGTCGTGGTTCTATGGCTGCGATCGAGTCTGGCGTGAGGTCTTCAAGGCCAATTCCTCGAGCTATGCAGGTGCGAACGACGCCCCCAACAATGTCATGAGCATCACGGAATGTGAAGCCCTGCCACACGAGGTGATCTGCGAGATCCGTTGCAGTTGAGAAGTCGCGATCCAGAGTTGCAACCATGCGTTCTCGATTAAATTGAGCTGTTTCAATCGTCATCCGCATTGCCGGGATCACAAGTCTTAACGTGTCGATGGTATCAAAAAGCGGCTCTTTATCCTCCTGCATGTCCTTGTTATAAGACAGTGGCAGGCCCTTCATTAGCGTGAGTAGCGATATTAGCGCGCCAAATACGCGGCCAGTCTTTCCTCTTGCTAATTCGGCGACATCTGGATTCTTTTTCTGCGGCATAATGCTGCTGCCGGTAGTGACTGCATCATCCAGCGTGACAAATCGGAATTCGGGGCTGTTCCACATGACGATCTCTTCGGCGAGTCGCGAGATATGCATGCTAAGAATGGCGGCTGCAGAGAGGAATTCGATGCTAAAATCTCGATCCGAGACGGCATCAAGACTATTCTCCAGTATCTCCTCGAAACCAAGCAAGTTAGCAGTAAGTTCTCGATCGATCGGGTACCCTGTACCTGCGAGTGCGGCTGCACCAAGCGGAGATCGGTTTACTCGCTTTCGAACATCACTGAGTCTTTCCCGATCTCTATCCAGCATCCAGAAATAGGCGAGCAGGTGATGGGATAACACGATAGGTTGTGCGTGCTGCAGATGCGTGTAGCCCGGAAGAATCGTATCGAAGTGGCTTTCAGCTATGGTCAGTAAGCTCTGTTGTAGTTCTCTAAGTTCCGCGGTGAGAACATCGATAGCATCCCGCAAGTAGAGCCGAACGTCGGTTGCCACCTGATCGTTGCGGCTGCGCGCGGTATGCAGTTTGCCTGCTACCGCGCCAAGTCGCTCACTTAGCAGTCCTTCAACGGCGGTGTGAACGTCTTCAGCGTCTTCCGGAAGCTCCTGACTTCCGCTGCCAAGATCAGCAGCGAGACCGGCTAGCCCGATGCGCAATTCATTAGATTCCTTTTCGGTGATAATCCCGACTTCACCCAACATCCGCGCATGCGCGATGCTTCCGGCGATGTCCTGACGCCACATCCGAGAATCGAATGGAAGCGAATTATTCAGCTGCTCGATGAGAGCATCTGTTTTGCCCTCAAATCGTCCACCCCACAATTTCCGCACTGCTTGCTACCTTTCGTTGGACTACTTCTGCTTCAGCAGCCAGTACATCCGCGATTGCAACCCGTGAATTTTGACCATACCCAGCGATTCGGATTGGTCAAAGGTTTTGCTGTCAAATGAGGCCAGGTCTTCGTTGTACAGTGCAAATTCACTGCTTCTGCCAACTACAACCGCAGAACCCTTTGCAAGCCGAACAGTTACCGTCCCAGTGACGCGCTCCTGCAGCTTATTGATGAAGGCTTCGAGATCCTCTTTGAAGGGATCGAACCACAGTCCCTTATAGGCAAGTTCGCCCCATTCACGATCGACCGACGACTTAAACTTGAGTTCGCTCTGCGTGCCAACAAGTGCTTCCAGAGCCTTGTGTGCCAGCAAAAGTACAACGGCGCCTGGGCACTCATAGTTCTCTCGAACCTTTAGTCCGAGCATGCGATCTTCCATAATGTCAACTCGGCCAACCCCATTGTCGCCAGCGAGCTTATTGACTTTTAGGACTAGATCCAGGGGAGAGTAGGGGACACCATCCAGTGATACCGGCACGCCGTTCTCAAAACCGATTGTAAGCAGTGTTGGTGTGTCCGGGCATGCGCCCAGACCGCGCGTCCATTGGAAGATCTCTTCCGGTGGAGAGTAGTTGGGCTCTTCGAGGTGACCTCCCTCAATACTGCGTCCCCATAGATTCTCGTCAATGCTCCAGATCTTGTCCTTTGTCTGGGGAATAACTACGCCATGTGCATTGGCATAATCTATTTCTTCAGTTCGAGTCCATGGCGAGCGGCTTCCATCGGGGTTGAGCTTACCTTCTCGCATTGGAGCTATAATCTGAGCCTCTGGCATAAGAGTTCGCATGATGTACTCGATGCGGAACTGGTCATTGCCCTTGCCGGTACATCCATGACCAAACGCGGTTGCACCAAGCTCCTGCGCCTTTTCCACTGCCTTGAGGGCGATAAGCGGTCTCGCGATGCTTGTAGATATGGGATAGCCCTGATAGTCGCCATTTGCCTTTACCGATGGCCAGCAGTACTCCTGCACGAATTCGGCGCGAGCGTCTACCGTGTAGTGTTCGGTCCCCATACTCACAGCTCGCTCTTCGGCCTGCTTAATGTCATCTGCCGGCTGACCAACGTCAACCGTCACAGTGATAACATGATCAAAACCATACTCTTCACGCATCAACGGGATGCAGACGGACGTGTCGAGTCCGCCAGAGTACACCAGTACAATTTTCTTCATCGTTTTCGACTCCTCATTAATTCGAAAGGCCGACATCCAGTCAATTTCGGCCAGACACTTGATTTTATGCGGATTTCCGCACCTGCCTGGTTGCAGGAATAACCATCTCATACAGTTTTGCATGGCAATTTGTATGGATGAATTGGACTTCGGGGTTATGCAGGACCTAATATCAGTAGCAGGAGAGCCTTCTGCGTGTGCATTCGGTTTTCTGCCTGAGACATAATCACGTGTCTGAACTTGTCCATCACACCAGCGGAGATCTCTTCGCCTCTGTGTGCGGGCAAGCAGTGTAACGCAATCGCGTCCTCACGCGCGGCGGACATAAGCGCTTCATCAATGCAATAGGATGCGAAGACCTGTTTACGATGAGCCGCCTCATCTTCTTGGCCCATACTGGCCCAAACATCGGTATAGACAGCATGCGCATCGCTTACCGCAACGTACGGATCTGCAGTTATCTCAATTACTGCGCCGGTTCCCTCCGAAGAGGCAATTTGCCGTGCTTCATCCACGAAGGACCGTTCTGGTTCGTAACCCGCAGGACATGCGGCGGAGATCGAAACGCCTAGTCTCGCGCCAGTAAGTAGCAGCGAGTTGAGTACATTGTTTCCGTCGCCTATGTAGGCCAATTTCAGGCCATTCAGCGTGCCGAACTGCTCTCTAAGCGTTAGCATGTCTGCAAACATCTGCAGGGGGTGTTCACGATCGCTTAGGGCGTTGATAATTGGGATAGATGCACCGTCGCGGAGCCTGGTGACGGTCTCATGACTGAATACCCTCGCAGCTATCACATCTACCCAGCCACTGAGCGCCCCAGCGACGTCTTCGACGCTTTCGCGTGTACCGAGCCCAACATCTGCCGGAGCAAGATAGACGGACGCGCCATGCATCTGCGCCATTCCAGCCTCAAAACTAGTGCGAGTCCGCAACGAGGGCTTTTCGAAAATGAGCGCAAGCGTGCGAGGATACGCGAACCGCGCCGCGTCATTTCCAGACTTGTGCAGCAGCTTGATCGCCTCGGCCGTATCGAGCGCAATCTCTATCTGGCGAGCAGATATTTCGTCCATACCCGCGAGCGACTTACCGCGCCACAGCGATGCATCATTTGCGATTTCACTGGCAATGTATTTGAGCTCATCCTTTGTGATTGCTGCCGCGAGGCTATCGGTAATGTTGGCAGCGCTCAGTTTGTTTATCGTTGTCAATTTGTAACCCATCTCTCTCACCAAATCAGCAAAGTTGTGCCGGCTCGAAATATGATGCTGGCTTTGCCATCTTACGATAACGAAGTCAGCGCCTGCCTTATGGCAGCCACAGCCGTATCACAATCTTCAGAAGTTACCGTCAACGGTGGCAAAATACGAATGATATGATCGCCAACTGCATTCACGATCACACCGTCTTCCAACAGCTTCCCGAATACCTTCTTCGCTACCGGAGGAGTGAATTGGATCCCCAACATCAGGCCACGTCCGCGCACTTCGCTGATGAAAGCCGGAAACTCGGCCGCAAGAGCTCTTAGTTCCTCTTTGAAATAAGCGCCTGTTTTCGTGGCGTTCTCAAGTAGCTGCTCGTCGATCAACACATCAAGAGTCGCCAGTGAAGCAGCACAGGCAAGTGGCTGTCCGGCGAATGTTGAACCATGATCGCCGGGCACAAGGGTATTGGCGGCTTCGCCTTTCGCAAGACACGCTCCCATCGGGAAGCCATCTGCAATACCTTTTGCCATCGTTACAATATCGGCTGAGACGCCAATATGTTGGCTTGCAAGGAACGATCCGGTTCGCCCCATTCCGC
>CAIXIX010000083.1 GCA_903919615.1 uncultured Chthonomonas sp. | reverse complement strand
CCGCTCGGCTGCAAAGGCGAATTTACCCCTCGATTTACCGAAGTTGGTTCTGTTTACCGCATTCGATCCTGCAACTAAGATGTCTGCCGCTGAGGTTTTAGATTCGAGCTCCGCTACTCTCCGCATCGTTAAGGGCGCGTTTGCTGCGGTTGCCAGCCTCATTTCGCGGCCTGAGGGACTCCATCGCGACTGCAAATCAGTTGGAAGCTCAGGGATTTCGCGTGCTGGCTGTAGCGCTAGGGCCACCCAATGCAATGAAGCTTGCTGGGATGATAGCGCTTAGCGATCCTCCGAGAGACGATTCTTTCGCGCTGATCAGCGACTTGCGAGGGCTTGGTGTGCACACGGTAATGGTTACAGGAGATGCGGCCACTACTGCCACGATAGTCGCAAAAGCCGTCGGGCTCGCCGGGGCAGTGTGCCAATCAGGATCTATTCCTGCCAAAGTATCTCCAGACACGTACGATGTGTTCGCCGGGATCCTCCCTGATGGAAAGTTCGATTTGATCAAGGCGTTCCAGAAGAGCGGCTTTACGGTTGGAATGTGCGGCGATGGCGCGAACGATGCGCCGGCGCTGCGACAGGCACAGATGGGAATTGCGGTTTCGACCGCGACTGATATTGTAAAGTCAGCTGCTGGAATTGTGTTAACCAAGCCTGGGCTTAGCGGGGTTGTCGCATCTGTAAAGGTCGGTAGAATCACGTTCCAGCGCGTGTTAACGTATGCGCTCAACTCGGTCACCAAGAAAATAGTCCAGGTGCTCTTCCTTGCGGTCGGCCTCGTGCTGACGGGACAAGCTATCCTGACACCCATGTTGATGGTGATCATTATGCTGACGGGTGACCTGCTCGGCATGTCTCTCACTACCGACAACGTACAGCCTTCGAGCAAGCCCAACTCGTGGCGAGTGGGACAATTGACGATGGCTGGAGTGTTCATGGGAACCTGCGAATTGGTACTATGCACCATGGTTCTGGTCGTTGCCAAATACAAATTGGGTTATGGGATAGAACAGTTGAGGACTCTTGCATTCGTTGTGATCGTCTTCGGCAACCAGGCCACAACCTACACAAATCGGGAGCGAAGGCATATGTGGAGATCCTGCCCGAGCCGCTGGCTGTTTGCTTCCTCGATTACGGATCTCATCATCGCGTCCGCTCTTGCAATTAGTGGCGTGGCGATGGCCTCGGTGCCCGCCTTTGTGATATCGGAAACACTTGTAGCCGCTTGCGCCTTTGCGTTTATCGCCGATCTGGCGAAGGTGCCCATCTACCGCCGCCTTGGCATCATCCCCAGCTAAATTGAATTGAATCCTCCTGCGCCTCCATTACAAGTGATTGTCAACTGATCATTTCTGACCTGACGTGAGCTGCAATCTTCAACTGCCTTCACCGAGTTCCATATTGTCGTCGACTGACGAGAAATTATGCTGGCAGCTGAAGTTCATTCGCAAACAGTCAGGGACAAAAGGCGACACGTCGTGTTTCATAGTCAGCAGCTCAAACATTGACCATTCCTGTGCTTTACTAATGTAATGGGGTTACAAACACGTAAGCTGGAGTGAAGGATGGCTGAGGACGTATTTTATGAATTGAACGATGGAATGGTTGTCCAGTCCCATCCGCAATTTGAAGTGGCGATCATCTGCGCAATTTTCCATCCTGAATTGACAAGTGTGCTGGACACAGGGGAAAAAGATTGGCAGACACTTGAGTGTGAGGAGAACGACCCAGCCCGATATTATGCAACTCAGTTTGTATCTGCAAAGGGATCGGAATTCAGTGTCGTTGCCGCAGCCGCAACTCAGATGGGCATGGCATCTGCCTCGGTGCTTGCGACCAAAATGATCATCAAGTTCCGTCCGCGAATCGTCGTGATGGTTGGAATCGCAGCCGGATCCGATTCTGCTCGCCAGAACTATGGCGACATACTTGCTGCTAGTATGACCTTTGACTATGGCGCCGGTAAGGAGCTATCGCGAGACGGAACACCGCTATTTCAGCCTGATCCCTACCCGATCGCAGTACAGCCTGCAATTCTGACGCGGTTGATGCAGTGGGACACGCGCAATCTGAAGAACATCCTGGAGCGTTGGGCCGCCAAGAAAGGTGAAGAAAGGCTGCCTGCGCCGAATCTTCATTTGCATGTTGGGCCAATTGCTTCCGGTTCGGCAGTTATCGATCGAAATGGCGTTGTTGAAGCGATAAAGAGCAATTTCCGCAAACTGATCGGCATCGAGATGGAGGCCTACGGTGTGCATCGCGCATGTCAGGAAGCCACGAAGACCCCCACAGCATTCATCTGCCTCAAGTCCATTTGCGACTTTGCTGCCAGCAAAGAGGATAAATGGCAATCCTATTCTGCCTTCACAGCGGCACAATACTGTCATGAATTCTTAACCCACGAGTGGGAAGGGCTTTGCAGCGATACCGCAGCAGCCACGATGGCGAACAGGATTTCGTTAAGCCAATCGATCGGACAGTAATCTAAAACACGTGCACCGCAAGGTGTAGTAACTGTGCGGGCGACTGTGTGTAACCGTATCAAATTGTGTATTGACTGTCTGCGTAAATCGTGGTAGTTTCTTGGCTCTAATGCCCTGCCATGAATGAACCTGGGGCGGGGATAACAGAAGGATCAGGAGGATGCTATGTCACTGGCAGGTCAGCTACGGTTAGCATGTGCCATCGTGATCGCAGGAATAATGAACTTCTCCGAAATCAGGTGTGCTCAAGCACAGCCTTCCGCACAGCGAAAAATGACGAGAAGCGAATCACGTATCGAGATGGGAAGGTCAAGCACTGGCCAGAGATCATTGCAACCACCCTGGCGATGAAGGATCTGGAGTGGCCCTATGGTTGGATGCAAGAAGGACAGATGTCGGACCACCACAACTACGACGTCGTAACCCTGTTTCACTATGGATGGAGTGTGATGACCGCAGAACAGAAGGCGGCGGCTCGCACAGAGATACGCAAAATGCTGGATTTCTGTCTAACAAAGTCACTCAAGCCAGACGGCTCATTCAATCTTGGAGATGAGGGCACAATCGGAGAGTCGTTTGAATTTCCCTGTCTGTTTCTATATGAAATTGGGTTCTTCAATAAAGACCAGCGATACTGGACGAGTGAGGAGTTTCCAAAGGCCAAGGAGATTGCCAGGCGCATAGCCCATAAGATCAGGGAGCTCAAGCTCGAAGATCCGGAGACGCAGGTGGCGCAACTGATTGTCGAGACGGCGGATTGAATCACAGCTTATTCGGTGAACGGGTCGTCCGAATAATCTGATTCCCGTCCGCGGCTACGGGTGAATGCGGCCCTATTGGGCGGCAAACCACAATTTCGCATGGAATTGTCGCCCAATATTGCCAGACCCTGCATAGCCAATACCAAAGCTAATCAGAGGCTGCCCCTCACCGCAGGCCGTTTCGGTACTTTTAATAGCACTATCGTAAATGTTTGATTAGACAGCCGCAGCCAATGGAGCGTCCATATGATGGTGGAAGCTCAATCTGCCTTCTCCATCGGCGTCGATCTGGATGGCGTCGCCTTCTCTGAAATCGCCAGAGAGCAGTCGCTGAGCCAGCGGATCGACGATCTGCTTCTGTATTGCGCGTTTCAGTGGACGTGCGCCGTAGACAGGATCATAACCTGCCATGGCTATCGCCTGCCGGGCACGCTCAGTTAAGGTCAGCGTAAGTTTCCGCTCCGCAAGCCGTTTGCGCAACAACTCCATCTGTATCTCAACGATCGCCTGGATCTGCTCCAGCTTAAGGCTCTCGAATAGGATGATCTCATCGACTCGGTTCAAGAATTCGGGCCGGAAGTGCTGCTGAACAGCTTCCATCACTCTCTGCCGCATCAGGGTCGGATCGCTTATCGAGAGCTCCTGGATGTAGTGACTGCCAATATTGCTGGTCATGATCACCACCGTATTCCTGAAATCAACCGTTCTGCCCTGCCCATCCGTCAGACGTCCGTCATCAAGTAGCTGAAGTAGCACGTTGAACACATCTGGATGCGCTTTCTCAATCTCATCGAAGAGCAAGACGCTGTATGGCCGTCGGCGGACTGCTTCTGTAAGCTGTCCACCCTCGTCATACCCAACGTATCCGGGAGGCGCGCCTAGCAGACGCGATACTGCATGCTTCTCCATGTATTCGCTCATGTCTATGCGGACCATGGCATGTTCATCATCGAACATGAAGTCTGCCACGGATCTTGCAAGTTCAGTCTTACCAACACCAGTCGGGCCAAGAAAGATGAAACTGCCGATCGGCCGGTTAGGATCAGAAAGTCCCGACCGAGATCGTCGGACGGCATTAGATACTGCTTCGACCGCCTCATTCTGCCCTACTACACGTGCATGAAGTCGCTCTTCCATACGAAGCAGCTTCTGCATTTCGCCTTCGACCAGTCGGCTCACAGGGATTCCTGTCCATTTGCCTATTACTTCCGCAATGTCGTCTGCCGTAACCTCTTCCTGAAGCATTGGCTGGCCTTCACCCTGCATCGTTGTGAGTTCGGTCTTTTCAGTTTCGAGACGCCGGCTTAGCTCGTGCATCGTTCCATAGCGAAGTTCGGCAGCCTTTGCCAGATCACCATTTCGTTCAGCAGCCTCGGCGTTAAGCCGCGCCTGCTCGATGTCGGCTTGAGTCTTGCGAATCTTCTCGATAACGCGCTTTTCATTCTCCCAGCGTGCCCTGAGCTGACTGCTGTTCTCACGCAACTCACCAAGCTCCTGCTCCAGCTTTGCCAATCGATCGCGGCTCGCGTTGTCCGTCTCTTTCCGCAGCGCAACCTTTTCGATCTCAAGCTGTCGCATCCTTCGCTCTACGTTATCGATTTCCGAGGGCATCGAGTCGATCTCAATTCTCAGTTTCGATGCCGCTTCGTCAATCAGGTCGATAGCCTTGTCAGGCAGGAACCTGTCTGAGATGTACCGGTTCGAAAGAACTGCCGCGGCTACAAGCGCATTGTCCATGATCCGAATACCGTGGTGTACTTCGTACTTTTCCTTAAGCCCCCGCAGAATTCCGATGGTGTCATCAACAGTTGGCTCCCCAACATAAATTGGCTGGAACCTTCGCTCGAGCGCCGCATCCTTCTCGATATGCTTTCGATACTCATTCAGCGTGGTTGCACCTACGCAGCGCAACTCACCGCGCGCAAGCATAGGCTTGAGCATGTTCGATGCATCCATCGCGCCTTCGGCTGCACCCGCACCCACCAACGTGTGCATCTCATCGATAAAGAGGATCACCTGTCCCTCCGCATCGGTCACGTCTTTCAAAACTGCTTTCAGCCGATCCTCGAACTCACCTCGAAATTTTGCTCCCGCGATAAGCGAGCCAAGGTCCAGCGTGATAACCTGCTTGTCCTTGAGTCCTTCCGGCACGTCGCCTTCAATAATCCGCTGCGCCAGCCCCTCAACAATTGCAGTCTTGCCTACCCCAGGCTCACCAATAAGGACCGGATTGTTCTTCGTGCGCCGGGACAGGACCTGAATCACACGCCGGATCTCTTCGTCACGACCGATTACAGGATCAAGTTTCTGTTTTCGTGCCGCCTCGGTAAGGTCCCTGCCATACTTCTCAAGTGCGCCGTACTTCTCTTCCGGGTTCTGATCAGTCACTCGCTGCGAGCCGCGCACGTCCTTCAGGGCCTGCAATAACCCGTTATGGTTTACTCCCTGAGCCTTGAGGAGCCGACCGGCCGCGCAGTGACTGTCTCCAACGATCCCTAGGAGTAGATGTTCCGTGCTTACATATTCATCTTTCATCTTCTCTGCTTCAGAAAACGCAGAGTTCAAAATAGTCTTGAGTCGCGGTGTAATGCTCGAGGCAACATCGGCAGCGCCAGATACCGTTGGCAGCTTAACTAGTTCGGCTTCGACCTGCTGCTGAAGCAGTCCAATGTTTACACCCAGCTTTTGAAGCACTGGAACCGTGACGCCATCCGTTTGAGACAGCAGCGCCGAAAGCAGATGTTCGGCGTCGATCTGAAAGTTGTGTCGCTGTTCAGCCAGGCGCTGTGCCTCCTGAACCGACTCTTGAGCCTTAATTGTCAACTTATCCATACGCATAGTTCTTCACCTCACGATTCGAGCGCTTTCACTAGTGCAGCACGCACGCTGAACATTACTCATGTACGAGCATACCACCTTAGTGTTAGATTGTCAAGTGTAATACGAATAAGGGCAACATATTTAGTGTTTCGTGTTGCGGAGCAGGAATGACGTGGAATGATTAGGGCGCGAATAGAGTTCGTAGACTATAATTTAACGTACTGTTTTGTTGTTATCGTATCTCAATGCCCATAACAGATATGGAAACACGCGATTGAGCATCTATAAAAGCCTTGTCAAACCGCTTCTCTTTACTCTCGATGCTGAGACAGCCCATTCGTTCACGATTAAATGCTTGCATCGGGCGAATAGCCTGGGCATCCTAACCAAATCAACAGCATTGACCGACCCCACCCTGAAAGTAAGCTTTGGCGGAATTGAGTTTCCAAATCCCGTCGGACTTGCCGCCGGATGCGACAAAGCGGGCGAAGCTATTCCCGCATGGCCCAGTTTTGGATTCGGATTTGTTGAGATCGGCACAATCACAGGTGAACCGCAGCCAGGTAATCCAAAGCCAAGGGCATTTCGACTGCCGCAGGATGATGCTGTTATCAATAGAATGGGATTTAACAGCGAGGGCAGTGAAGCAGTAGCGGAGAGAATGAAAATTCTGAAGGCGCGGAAGCCCATATTGGCGTCGCCTCTAATTATAAACATCGGCAAGACTAAGGTGGTCACGGAAGAGAATGCGGTGCTTGAAGACTACCGCAAGAGCCTACGGCTGCTTGCGCCCTATGCCGATATAATCGCAGTGAACGTCTCCTCTCCGAACACGCCCGGCCTTCGACTGTGGCAGGAGAAGGGTCCGCTCAAGTCGCTATTGAGCAGCATCATGCAGGAAGCTATAGCATCAGTCAATGCCCGTGGTGAAACACCTCCTGTGCTGGTTAAGATCTCACCAGACATGTCCGCCCACGATATGGTCGATGTGCTTGAGGTCGCTGTAGAGCTGCAACTCGCAGGCGTGATTGCCACGAACACGACAATTTCCAGATCCGATTCATTGCACTCTAGCGCTGCCAAAGTAGCCGAAACCGGTGGTCTGAGCGGCAGACCACTAAAAGAGCGCGCAAACGAGGTAATGCGCTTCCTGTTCCGCGAATCGGGCGGGCGATTACCGCTCATAGGTGTCGGCGGGATAAGTTCAGCCGAAGATGCGTATGAGCGCATAAGGTCCGGCGCCTCATTGGTTCAGGTGTATACAGGGCTCATCTTTGAGGGTCCGTATCTTCCCAGGACCATAAACCAGGGTTTAGTAGCCCTACTTCAGCGTGATAGACTCAAGTCGATTAATGATGCTGTCGGCATAGATTGTAGATAGAACATCGAATCGCCCTTGACTTTCGCCAATGCAATCGAGTACCCTAAGAATTGGCACTCCGGCAAGGCGAGCGCTAAAAACGATCCTGGTGTTGGGCGTTGCCGCCTGTGGATCCTTCACAGGTGTGGCGCGACTGTTTTGAGAACGCGAAAGCCGGTAGTCTTTTTGAGCAGTTATTGTGAGGCGGTAATAGGGCAAGTCTTCTCGTTCGACCGCCACACAGTTTCGTAACATTTCAGGAGGTATGTACATGGCATTGCGACCGCTTCGTGACAAGGTCGTCGTTAAGCCGAGTGAGGGCGAGGAAAAGTCCGCTGGCGGAATTTTTCTCCCTGACACGGCTAAGAGGAAGCCCCAGGAAGGCACTATTATCGCTGTTGGATCCGGCAGGGTTCAGGACGATGGCACCATTAAGCCGCTCTCCGTTAAGGTTGGCGACAAGGTGATCTATTCCAAGTATGGTGGAACCGAAGTTACCATTGATGGTGACGAACTGGTACTGCTGGACGAGGATCAGTTATACGCTATCGTCGAGGGCTAATGACCTTCCGCCGCTCGCGCGGCAATGAGACTTTCGCGCTGCATCAATCAGAATAAAGCCTGTGGCGTTATCTGGTGATGTGGTGTTATATTGAAGATTCCGAGGAGAAACTGATGGCTGCAAAGCAGTTGAAATTTGACGAGGAGGCGCGCCGCGCCCTTGAGCGCGGTGCAAATACCGTAGCGAACGCGGTCAAGGTAACCCTTGGCCCGAAGGGCCGCAACGTTGTTCTGGACAAGAAGTGGGGCTCCCCCACAATCACCAAAGACGGCGTGACGGTTGCCAAAGAAATTGAGCTCGAGGACCCGTATGAGAACATGGGCGCCCAGCTTGTTAAGGAAGTAGCGAGCAAGACCAACGATGTCGCTGGCGATGGTACGACCACTGCGACCGTTCTTGCACAGTCCATCGTTAACGAGGGCCTTCGCTACGTTGCAGCAGGCGGCAATCCGCTGCAGGTTAAAAAGGGCATCGAGACTGCGGTTGCAGCAGCTGTTGCTGAACTGAAGTCGCTGGCGATCTCCGTAAAAGGCGACAAAGAGAAGGTTGCGAGCGTTGCATCGATTGCTGGTAACGACCCCGAGATCGGCGGACTCGTCGCAGATGCGATCGAGAAAGTTGGTCAGGACGGCGTTATAACCGTTGAAGAGAGCAAGAGCCTCCAGACCTACACCGACTTCGTCGATGGTATGCAGTTTGACAAGGGCTACATCTCCCCCTACTTCGTTACCGACACCGAGCGCATGGAAGCGGTCATCGAGAACCCCTTCATCCTGATCTACGAGAAGAAGATCAGCGCAGCAGCCGACCTTATTCCTGTACTGGAGAAGATCGCGCAGCAGCGCAGACCCATCGTGATCATCGCAGAGGATGTTGATGGCGATGCACTGGCTACCCTCGTAGTCAACAAGATTCGCGGCATTATCAACAGCGTCGCCGTCAAGGCCCCTGGCTTTGGCGATCGCCGCAAGGCGATGCTGCAAGATATTGCAGTCCTGACTGGCGGTACCGTCATTTCTGAAGAGACCGGCCGCAAGCTGGACACCATCACGGTTGCTGATCTGGGTCGGGCTGAGAAAGTTACCTCCGACAAAGACAACACCACCCTGGT
>CAIXIX010000082.1 GCA_903919615.1 uncultured Chthonomonas sp. | reverse complement strand
CTCATCGAGGTCGTGCAGATCCACGGTGCGGCCATCCAACATCACTCTAATTGCCGTTCTGAATGGTTTCTCATTGCCGCATGCAAGAATATCCAAACTGGTATCGGCCCTGCGAGAGCTCACATCCAAACGTCTGGCCTCACATATTTCTGTCAACAGTTTCAGTAGTTCCGCAGGCTCGAGACCTTCAATCAACGCTACGAGATCGTGCTGTTGACGCTGATGCTCCAGTCTCTTCTCGGCTTCCGTACGAATCGTGTCTAGCTTTGCCTGTTCGTGTTTCTGCCTCAAAAGCAGGTTGTTGGCGCGTGTTTTAATTAGCTGTTCGGATCTCAGCTTTTCAGCCTCACGCTGCTGCGCCCTTCTGCTGATGCGCTGGTTTCGCTTCGTACCTTTGATAGAAATCTGTTCGAGTTCTTGCAGTTCTCGTTCTTCCGCACTGCGTGCCAATTCTGCGAGCCACATAAGGGCTGCGCAGCTAACGGCAAGAGTGATTAAGGCAATCAGGCGGACAGTTTGTACCGTAGGTACACACGCGAGTATCACGAGACTCGCGACGATTGCCGCACAGCACGCTGCAAGACTATAGGGTTTGCTTTTGGATGAGCTGGACATCTTTATACACTCCGCTCGAATCATACCTTACACTCAATGGTAGAATCGGAAAACGTAATCGAGTGCATGACAGATCGACGAGGGAACGGAGATTGAGGCATGATGAGTGGCGAAACAGGCAGCGGTGACGATGTCCTGTCTTAAATACTGTTCTGGATTGCTAATCGTTGGTCTCTGCGTCGTTGGATTCGCACGGCATCTCTTGCAACCACGACGGGTTGAGACGCCAAATATCACGGACACCGGGTGGCAGTCGGCGACCATTAAGATATCGCCCGGAGTGACGTACCACTATTTTGCAGAAGGATCTCCAGAGCTTCGTGGAACTCACTCAGATGCGCTAATTATAGACGTTGACCTTCGAACAAAAGGAGTTCGCGTTCAATTGGCGACCGACTCGCCCGCAAGGAGCAAGCATGGAGGAGTTTACGGCGAAGCTCATAC
This sequence comes from uncultured Chthonomonas sp., assembly GCA_903919615.1. Classification (GTDB taxonomy): domain Bacteria; phylum Armatimonadota; class Chthonomonadetes; order Chthonomonadales; family Chthonomonadaceae; genus CAIXIX01. The sequence goes on along the minus strand of CAIXIX010000082.1, from coordinate 7,915 downwards.
CGTGTTGGACTGGTGCAAACTGAACCATGCAATCGGTGGGATAAATGGCGGATACTTTGGTGCATCGGACGGATCGCGCAAGCAGATCGAGGGGCTCCTTATTGCAGACAGCGAGGTATTGGCCATTGGCAGTCGTATAAGGTCCACTCGTAAGGTTGGCGAGAGTTACGTTAGGTGCGCGCTTGGATTCGATACGTTTGGTAAGCCACGTATCGGATGGGCAACTGCGTCTCATCAGCCGGCTTTACAGATCTACACGTCACCATTATCCAGAAATATCTCACGAACCGTACGCGTATCCTCCGGAGTATCGTGTGGGCCACGGCTAGTTGCGAACTCTGAGATACATATTACGGACCGTCAGGAGCGCTTAGTTAGTGAACCGGCGCTGCCACGAACTTTTGTAGCCTACGATGTCGCCAGTGATGCCCGACACACGCCTGTACACATGGTCATCGGAATTGGCATGGAGTTGACATACGCAGATACTGCTCAATTCCTCATGCACTACTTCAAAAACATGCATGCAGCCAAATGTGCGGAAGCTATGTGCCTCGATGGAGGAGCCTCGTCGCAGCTTGTTTTTGCTACGCCGGTAGGCGATGGTAACGAAAAGAGGGCACGGACCCTCGTGGATACGCGCCCATCGCTTGTTACTGTTCCAACCGCACTACTGGTTGAGTGCCACTAGGACGGGTTATGGCGACCACCACGTTCCCGTTCGCGAAGCAAGGAATTTACCTTCGTTTACGATCATCTGATCCAGATCATGATGCAGTGAAGCATCCTGACGGGCTGTGACCATGATCGAACCGAGGTAGAGAACGAGGAAAATGCTTGCGATTAGTGAGCCGGTGCGTACCATTGAGAGCTTAATCCAGTCGATCATGACGATGTCCGACTTGCGGCTTTCATAATACATCCAACCTAGCAGTAGTGCTGGGCCGATCAGGCTAAGAAGGATCGAAAGTGCGGATGACCCGAATAGATTGTCGGTAATAGTCCCACTTTGTGAGTGGTCGGTAGAGCCACTGTTCGCAGATATCCAGTTGTTAAACGCAACACGCAGACCGGTAAGCGCTTGTGACCATTGTAATTGCGTGGAAAGGGCGACAACGACAGAAAATACAATTACCAGCGTGATTGTAAGTGTTGACGAAGCCAGCTTTTTTCTTACGGTTAGCGGTGTGACGATCAACACAGGAATCATTACAGATACGATGTTCGCAAGCAGTACACAATCGACCAGCCAGTAGGATGTAACTCTTAGCGCGTGCTTGCCGTAGGGTGATGCATTCGAATTTGCAATTACTTTCTGACTCTTTTGGATTACCAGTTCTGCGGGAAATTCACCCTGCAGAAAACCAATTTCTGAGGCCAGGCCAGCCGATTTTACGTAGTTGTAGAACGCAGTTCGCCTTTGCTCTTCGCGTTCTTTCTGGGAAAAGTCGACATTCTCCTTAATCGGAGGTGCTCCTCCTGGCCGGTAAATCTGCTGATAACCGATATCGCAACCGGCAACGGCTCCACGTACCGTATGAGCCTGCCTCCGCATCAGTGAGCCGCAATGCATCATCGCCAGACGCAGACTTGCGCCCTGCTTTATGTCGCCGTTTTTCTCTAGCTTAATGGCTGCGACCAACGCTGCTTTGCCCAGGTCAACCAATTGAGCAAGGTGAGGTGATCCTACACCGCCGAGGATAGCAGCACGCAAAGCCGCGCTGTGATCTCCAAATGCCTGGCCACCAAGCACCCAGTCGGATTGAAGTTCATCGGTTAAATGGTCATCCCAAATCTGTTTTGAACCTGCAATCCTGATCGACTCTTCCGCTGCGTTATCGTTTAATGCGGCGAACTGTCCAATTGCGCGCATCATTGGGAAATAGGCGTTATCCGGCTCTAGTTTCTCCCCAGCAGCAGCATATCTGTCAAATTCATCAAGTCGAAGCGACAGGTCCGGCGGCGGACGAAGTTCTTCGGGATCAAGCTTGATATCGGACTTCGGTATCTCGTTAACAACGTTTTCGAACTCTGAGTTACGGCGGATCTTTACTTCTCGCCCCGTTTCATATCTCAGCATGTGCGCGTAGACAGTTGCTCTCGCTGGAAACTCGCCTGCAAGAGCATCAAGTCGCTTGACGCGATCATCGGGAAGGTTATCCGCATGGTTGAACTCGGTAAGCAGACTTTGCGCAAGCTGAATCTGGTAATCTTCGGGATGCGCAGACCCGAGGGCATTAACCGCTTTCTGCTCTTCCCCGGGGTCGCTCTCGGGAACGTATTCGCCTTTAACATTGTCGAGACGTAAGGTCCATGCGTATACACGCGGAACCTGATAGATAAGTCTTAACTGGCTGGTCATCAGGTGACGCCACGCCGGATTGGCAATCACGACAAGTAACAATAAGAGCGGCAGCATTAGAAAGATCGGCCGACTTTTCGGAGTCGTCTCCATACTTTATCTGGTCTCCTTGGTGGCCACCACACTGCCTTCAGACTGCGAGGACTGAAGCTGATTAACTTGAACCGAAAGCGGGGCGCCAAACGTGTATTCGAATAGATCCCGGTTGTTTTGCACTCCCCAAACTTCGAGCTGGCAATCCGACTCAGAGGTGAGGGTCAGTACAAACCTCGTGGGTTTTGTTAGCTTACTTATTGTGACATCTTTCACGAGCCCAAGGTGGCTTCTGTCCAAACCTTCCGCAACTCTCAATAGAGATGCTAGCGTGCATACTCTTTTTCGATCGTCCCGATCGAGGTCGGCGAGGTTAGCATGTCGCTTTTTTGGAATTCCTTTACGATGATATAGGGCAACGTTAGCGATCAGGTCGATCTCCCTGTCCGTAAACCCGAGCAGGTCCGAGTTGCGAATGAGGTAATAGGCATGCTTCTGATGATTGCTGTGTGATAGAAACATTCCAACATCGTGCACGAGGCCAGCGTAGTGAAGGATTTCGCGATCGGTATCCCCGTACCTCAGGCACCGAATGGCTTTTAATTGATCAAACATCGATAACGCGAGCCTCGCAGTATGCGCTGCGTGCTCAACTTCATAGTTGCAAGACCTTGCAAGCTGAAGAATACTCCTCATTCGCACGGATAGCTGCTTGGCGCCATCCTGCGAAGCTCGCTGCCGTAACGCGTGATCTTCGAATATTCCGTCGCGCAGCCCGCGATCGCTCACTGTAATACTCTCTGCGCCGAATTCGGACATTAGTGTGAGCAGGATCGATGCTCCGCCGAGTATTATCTCTGCACGGCCGGGGTCCATGCCTGGAACTTTTCGTCGCTCTTCAAGGGTGAGCTTGCAGAGCTGCATAACAGTCTCTTTGAGGTGAGAATATTGAATGGTTGGGTAGCGCTGCCCGCCTGTTTGCATTTCAGGATGCATGCGCGAAACAATAGAAGCCATCGTGGTGATTGTGCCAGCGCTTCCCAGCATTAAGTCAAAACCCTGTTCACGTACTCGCCGGATAGGCTGCGTCGCGACACCTTTAACATAGTCCATTACTTTGGCAAACTGCTCCGGAGTTACAACACCGGCGTTCTTAAAGAACTGGTTTGATAGCCGAACCGCGCCAAGTTTCATACTGTCAAGCATTATGTGCCCGGCTGAGCCTCCAACAATAACTTCGGTGCTGCCGCCTCCGATATCGATAAGCACTGCGTGTTTTTCGCCGAGTTCAATTCCTGTTGAAACTCCGAGCCAGATGAGCCGGGCCTCTTCAACGCCGGAGATGACACTGACTTCGAGTTTCGCTTCTTCACGGACTCGCTCAATAAACTCTTCTCGATTTTCGGCTTCTCTTACGGCTGATGTAGCGAGGGCTATGATATCGGTAGCGCCGAAGCCCCTCGCAACGTCTGCAAATCGAGAACAGACGAGGACGCCGCGGCGGATTGCTGCTTCCGTCATCCGGTTCGATTCAAACTCACCTTCTCCGAGACGAACAACTTCGCGGTGAACTGCGAGTGTTGTGCTTTTGCCGCCCTCCAGGCGGATTACAGCGAGTCGAATTGAGTTTGTGCCAATATCGATACCTGCAAATATTCTGCCATCGCCTTTGTGCTCACTGTTCTCAACAGGCATTATGCTCTCTCCGGCCAACTACGCTTTGTCCACATCGATGTGGTGATGCTCAACTTCAACCCGTTTGCCATATACACTAAGAAACATTTCGCTTCGTATTGGCACCGTTGCGAGCTCTGCCGTAGCATCTTGAGAGGAAGTAACCCGCAACACGATGTGAGACTCGTGTATTTCACACGAAAGCTCCTTGATAACGGCTTTTCGTGATCGATCCAGTCCATCCGCAATTCTAAGCAATGGCGCTAGCAGGCTAACTCTCTTTTGTTCTGCCTCAGTAAGAATGGCGAATGCAGCATGAGAACTTGAAGGAAATGCCTTTCGATGATAGCGTGCCAAATTGGCAATTACAAGCTTTTCCGACCTGGTAAACTGTGGCAAGGATTCCAGCATGATGAGCTGCAGGGAGTGCTTGTGATGCCCGCGTGCTGTGAGGTAGTAGCCGATATCATGAAGAATTGCGGCGAATTCAAGCAGCTTTCGATCTTCGCGGCTTAACCGGTGGAGAGGCTCGAGCTCCATAAATAGCGTTCCGGCCAGACACTCAACCTGATGAGAATGCGGCGCATCGTAATCGTATCGCTTGGCAAGCTCTACGACGGCTCTTACTCGAGAGGACGTCGCAGATTCGCCAAGCAACGCCGGTCTTGGGCTACGAACAGTATCTGTCATAAAGCACTCCCCAGCGCAATCCCCGTGTGCATATGCCAACCCTGTCCGAACCTGCAAAGGACAGTGCCGAATCCACTACGATTGCTCCTCCAAGAATGATGTCTGCTCTTTTCGGGTCGAGACCAGCGAGAGCTGCGCGGTCTGATACAGTCATGTCGCCCAGACGATTTATCCAGGACCGAAGATCGTCGGCACACAGATTGTAGCCATGAATCCTGGCAGAATCCTTAATCCCGCCGATCGTCATCGCTGCGAGTGTTGAAAATGTCCCGCCAACGCCTACCACCAGCAAATCTTCCTCGGCTGGTGGTTGCGCCATTGCGTTCAAAAACTCGGTTCGCGCTGCCTCGGTGGCTCGGCACACTGCTGCTGGTGAGGGTGGATCGCTGTTTAGGTACTGCTCTGTTAACCGAACCGCGCCGATCCGGATACTGGTTCGGCTCCTAATTGAATTTGAAGCGGCCACACCGCTTATGACTTCAGTACTGCCTCCACCGACATCAATAACGCAGACATTGCCATGGTGGCGCCACACTGGATCCCGGCTTACTGCGAGAAACGATAGCCGAGCCTCTTCCTGTCCGGAAATGATCTCGACCTTGAGATTGAGCCTTCGAAGAGCCTCTTCCACAAACACCGGGCCATTGCTAGCTTCGCGAAGTGCCGAAGTGCCGACACAGGACAGTGACTCTACGTGAAACTCGGACGCAGCGCGACAAAGCTCTTCCAGGCCGTCCATCGTACGTTCCATAGGGATCGGCTGTAGTTGACGCTGTTCCTGCTGCCCCGACATTCCTTCACCCAACCGGGATCCGATGGACATCTCAAACACTGGCTCGGCCTTGCCATCCGCCAGATCTGCGATAACAACCTTAATTGAGTTTGTACCAACGTCAATGCACCCGAATAGTTGCCTGCTGGCAGTGATCATTACTAGCCTCGATTGAACTTCTATTCGGCGTGCTTTGTAGCTGCCCATTCAAGGCGAGCTTTAGATAGCCACGATGTGATTTCGGATAGCTCGTCGGCACATCGCGCTTGCTCTTTTCGATCTGGATCGGTTCGCTTCGACATATCGATGAGCGCCTCGGTTACCTTGCGAATTCGCCTCAGCTGCTTTTCGGTTTCGCTTGACCTGGGATTCACACCTTCGATGATTACGGATTGACACTCAACCGCAAAGCGATCGATCGATACCAGCAGCCGATGGCGCAATTCACTGCCAGCCGGGCTGGTAAGAATCCGTACCGATCCTGTTAATGCGCGGGTCGTTTCAATTGCGAGCGCCGAAACAGATGCCGGTACCGTTTGGGCTTCCCATTGGTTGAGTTCGGGGCCTTTGACTGGTGCCTCGTTGTTTTCGTCTGAAGCCGCCGCAAGCTGGTCAGCCGAAAACTGCGAGAGATAACTTACAAACGACGTTGCTTTGATTTCTGTGATGCCGGGAATAGACGCCAATGTGTCTACGGTGCTTTGACTTATGTCGCGGAACGTTCGGAGCCCGGCCTTACACAGCGCCCTGTAACGGATTGGCCCCATGCCGGGTATAGCGGATGGGGACGAGGGAAGCGCAGAGACTTCAGATCGTTCATCACTCTGCTGCGGCTTGCGCTCTGCGTCGGACTTTCCGATACTTGGTTTTGTTCTCATCGTTGCCATCTCCGTTAGAGGCGGTTGTCTCGAGTATTGCCTCCGGCGCTGGTGCGATTATAGGCGTCGGCAGGGGTTCCATCGTAGTTTCCTCAGCCGCGACTGATGCTGACGACTCGTGCAGCGCCCTGGTGAGAGTTTCATCGGTAACGGCATTGCGTAGGAGGCGTCTTAGTCCGTCGAACAGTCCAGAATCGCAGATGCGTTTCCAATCCGATTTCAAACGCTCAAATCGTTCATCTCGCTTGGATCGGGCTTCAATGCACATGGTGAGCAGGCCCTGACATGCATCAAGATCAACAAGATGAACGCCGACCTCAGGAGCTTTCTTGTCGCGCTTACCTTGCTTCGCTGAAACGATTTCGCGTAACTGCGTGGTTAACCGTGGTGTTAGGACGTCTGCGTCGTGAATCTCTCCGAGGTGCTCCTGCAGCAGTTTGATCTCCGTTACGACTCCCGCATATTCCTTGCCATACCGACTGTACTCTTTGTATGCGGTTAGAAAGAGATCCATCGTATATCGAAGCCGCTTTGCTGCAATACGCATCTCATGCAGCTCTACAACAAGGCTAGCATCTGCCAGTACGGGCTCGAATGCAATTAGCTCATCCAAACGCGTCGCGATTGCCACCGCTGCATGGACGAATGTTGAAGCTTCAGGGTCGATATAGGGCACAGGTTTAGCTTTTGCCATCCGGGCTCCTTTAGTTCGATGTGGATAATAGCGATGCTGTTGATTGCTCGGGGACTTGCGCAGAGTTGACGATTACGCCGTAGACATTAAAGAGCTTGCCCGGCAAATTCTGGCTATTCAACCGTTCAACGGCATGTATGGCTTGCGCCTGCACCTTTGAGCGGAGTTCTTTCAGCTCATGCACAAGGGCTAGGACTCCAGATTGCTGCTCGGCTGGCAGCAATTCCGAGCTCTTGCCTAGGAACTCAATCATAACATCTGTGTCGCGCAGCTCACCTAATGCGTCCGCGGCTCTCTTTACTTCCGCGTCAATTTCAGCTATCGCACTGCGGTTTTGAACCAACTGGCTCATAGCATATACATCCAGCGCTGTACGAGTTCTGCGGGCCCAGACTCTCATTTGATGGACAGGTTCTGGCGATGTTCCCTCGATAACACCCGGAGCATGACTCATCATTCGGTTAAAACGTTCCACGAGCATCTTAGCGGCATACGCTTCAAGGCTCGGAACCGGGCTGGTGACCACATTCTCCACAGGCTTTTATAGGTACTCGCTTTCTGCAAGATTGTTTGACAAGGTGCGGTGCTGGGAAGGTGCTGGAAGATCCCACCGTGTATGGCAGTTAGTATACCTGTACGGGAACCTGTCAACCCGCGGGCCTCACGATTACGGCAGGGCGAACGCATCTTAATAGTTGAGTGAAGTGGGAATCTTTTGATTCATGTTTTCGTACGCTTCAGAGTCTGTTGGCGAAATCGATGCCAGCAAGTCCACTTCTGGAGTGTATACATGGCTTTGGGCACCACTACGG
>CAIXIX010000081.1 GCA_903919615.1 uncultured Chthonomonas sp. | reverse complement strand
TCACGTGCCTGGACGGCGAGAGTGTCCCGCAGCGCCTGAAACACGTTCGCCTCTTTCGCAGCGATCAACTGCAAGCCAAGCTTGGTTTCGCCAGCCTTCACTGCACCACCGAGGACGCCAATTGCCCGACCGGTGTGAATCTGCATTTGGCCACCTGTGACGAACTGCGTGTCCTCACCGCTCATCACAGTTACTGTTTCTCCATTAGCTAGTTGTAAGCTCTGGCTGGCATTCATTCCGAGGCCGGCCTGTGCAGAGATCGCAATGATTGGATCGCTTACATGTGGCAATTTGCCTTTTCCGGATGCGGTGCACTTTTCCGCAGCGTCGGCTTTTGCTGACTCGACGCTTTCGCCGCTGACCATTCCGGATGCTGCCGTAAGCAATGCCTGCAGCGGTGGCTCCGCAGGATTGAGGGCACTGGCATCCTGCTCGTGGGCGCCCGTATCAGCCGCGAAGGCTACGGTCTGGTGTGTAGCCGCGGCGGTGCTGAGTATCTTGCCAAGCTTGACTGCCTGCTCCAACATCGCGACTCCGGGTGCGTTGTCGCCTGCCGGATCGCGGTATGCCGCGCTATGGTTGACCTTGTAACTGTGAATGAGCAATCCGGCGCGGGCACGGACAGCGCCGTGGGCATCGCTGCGTAACTCGGCGCCACTCCCCCGAAAACTGCCGCGGTAGTTGTCCGGGGCATGGATCAAATGGCCCAGATTGAGCTCACTGGCAGCGTACGTACTTTTTAGCTGAATGCGCCCCTGCGCATCGGTGTCATCGAACAAGAGTTGGTTGTACCCTGAACCGCCAAATTCCTTGCTTCGTATGCCCCACTGAGAGGCGCCGTTACGATGGCCTGCAGTGTCGCTCGAAGCGCCATGCCATACAGGGCTGTTTCCACCCGCGACGTTGCCTTGTCCGGAGGGCATACGGTCATGCGCTACAGCGAAAACCGATGTATTGCTTTCGCCGAGATGGCGTCCACCTGGCGTTGGCGTAACGCCGCCTTCGCCTTGCCCGTTATACAGCGCACCAACAATGATCGGGCGGTCGATATCGCCTTCAAGGAATTTCACCAGCACTTCCGTTCCAATCCGCGGCAGGAACTGGAAGCCCATGCCACCGCCAGCAGATCGTTGCGCTACGCGAACCCAGCAACTGGAGCCATCCTCCTGCCAATGGAAACGAATGCGCACGCGGCCAAGGCGGTCACAATACAGTTCATTGGCCCCGGTCGGGCTGTCATTGCCATCGGCATCCACCACGATGGCAGTTTGCGAGCCCGGCGCGGTAGGGCGGCTATGACTACGGCCATCGCTGCCGGGCATCTGGGGCCGCCAGGGAACCTCGGCTTTTACGGCTTCAAAACAGTTTGCATAACCGGTCTTCAAGGCCTGTTCGACTGCCAGTGTAAAATCCATCGGTTCATTGTCGTGAACGGTTTGTCGCAACAATTCCGGGATGGGACCGAAAAGCTCCGCCAATGCGTGTTGTGCGGGCGTCGGCAGGTTGTTCACGCCCACGCTGACCACACGAAGTACCGTAAATGTCGGCGCACCGCCGAGCTGTTTCAACGGGGTGTCGAGAATTGTCAGACGCGTTCCAGCGCGTAAGGTACGTAAGGTCGAGCTACCACGCCATATCTGGCTGCGCGCTTCACGTCCCTCCATTTGCAGGTCCGCGTAGCGTCGCGCCTGGGATGCGTTGGCGTAGACAGCCTGGCCCGGCGCGTCGAAGGACTCAAGAGCGGGAAGCCTGCGGTTGTCGTGCAGGCGGGACGGCGAAGTCCCCGCCACTACTTTCTTTGACTCGTAGTCATAACTGAGCACTGTCGACAGTGACGGGGCCAGAGTGCGGTTCGACCGTAAAGTCTGTATGGTGTCCTGGCGTTCGCAGGCATGCGCGCCGTGAAAGCGAATGCCACCGTCGGCTTCGCTGCTGGGGTCTTCCGGGATTGCTGTCGGGTGGGTGCTGTCCCCAAACAACACCACGCCAAGACCATCTTCGCCC